>NZ_JBEYVB010000023.1:0-89269 GCF_040643815.1 Micromonospora sp. NPDC047074 | reverse complement strand
CCGCCGCCGCCCGCGCCCGGGGCCGCTGCCGCCGGACCAGGCCGCGCATCAGCGCCGGCACGTCGTCGCCGCGCCCGTCGAGCGCGCCCAGGTCGATCCGGGTCGGCACCAGGTCGGCCCGGGGCACCCGCAGGCCGGCGTCGAACAGCGCCACCCCGAGGTCGGAGTCGAGGGCGAGCTGCCCGTCGCGGGCGGTGATCCGGGGGTCCGCGCGGTCCAGGCCGGCGGTCATGCCGCTGGCCTGCGCCCAGAGCCCCCAGGCGTACGACTGCGCCGCCAGGCCGGCGCCGCCACGCTGGTGGGCCAGCGCGTCGAGGTACGCGTTCGCGGCGGCGTAGTTGCCCTGGCCGGGCACGCCGAACACCCCGGCGCCGGACGAGAAGAGCACGAACCCGGCCAGGTCCAGGTCCCGGGTCAGCTCGTGCAGGTGCCCGGCGGCGTCCACCTTGGGGCCGAAGACGGTGTCGAGCCGCTGCGGGGTGAGCGCGGTGACCACCCCGTCGTCGAGCACCCCGGCGAGGTGCACGACGGCGGTCAGCGGGTGCCCGGCCGGCACGGCGGCGAGCAGCCGGGCTACGTCGTCGCGGCGGGACACGTCGGCGGCGACCACGGTGACGGTGGCGCCCAGCGCCTCCAGCTCCCCGGCCAGCTCCGCCGCGTCGGGCGCGTCCGGCCCGCGCCGGCTGGCCAGCAGCAGGCTGCGCACCCCGTGCCCGGTGACCAGGCGGCGGGCGACCAGCCCGCCGAGCAGGCCGGTGCCGCCGGTGAGCAGCACCGTGCCGTCCGGCGCCCAGGCGCGCGGCATGGTGAGCACCACCTTGCCGACGTGCCGGGCCTGGCTCACGTAACGGAACGCCTCCGGCGCCCGGCGCACGTCCCAGGCGGCCACCGGCAGCGGGGTCAGCGCCCCGTCGGCGAAGAGCCGCATCAGCTCGACCAGCATCCCCTGGATCCGCTCCGGGTCGACGGTGGTCAGGTCGTACGCCTGGTAGGTGACGCCCGGGTGGTCGGCGGCGACCTGGGCGGGGTCGCGCAGGTCGGTCTTGCCCATCTCGACGAACCGGCCGCCCCGGGGCAGCAGCCGCAGCGAGGCGTCGACGAACTCCCGGGCCAGCGAGTCGAGCACCACGTCGACGCCGCGCCCGCCGGTGGCGGCGAGGAACCGCTGCTCGAAGTCGAGCGTGCGCGACGAGGCGACGTGGGTCTCCGCCAGCCCCATCGCGCGCAGGGCGTCCCACTTGCCGGGGCTGGCGGTGGCGTAGACCTCGGCGCCGAGGTGGCGGGCGAGCTGCACGGCGGCCATGCCGACACCACCGGCGGCGGCGTGCACCAGCACGGCCTCGCCGGCCCGCAGCCCGGCCAGGTCGACCAGCCCTCGGTAGGCGGTCAGGAAGACCACCGGCACCGCCGCGGCCTGGGCCCAGCTCCACCGGTCGGGCTTGGGCACCAGCAGCCGGCGGTCGGTGACGGCCACCGGCCCGAAGCAGCCGACGAAGACGCCGAGCACCGCGTCGCCGGGGCGCAGGTCGGTCACCTGCGCGCCGACCTCGGTGACCACGCCGGCCGCCTCGCCGCCGGGCGGACCCGGGTCGCCCGGGTAGAGGCCGAGCGCGTTGAGCACGTCCCGGAAGTTCAGGCCGGCGGCGCGGACGTCGACCCGCACGTCGTACGGGCCCAGCGGCACGTCGGCGGCGTCCGTGCCGACCAGCGCCAGGTTCTCCAGGCTGCCCCGCGTCGGCGCGTCGAGGCGCCAGGCCGGCTCGCCCACCGGCGGGGTGAGCGCGTCGGCCGGGGCGCAGCGCGCGAGGCGGGGCACGTGTACGCCGCCGCCGCGTACCGCCACCTGTGGTTCCCCGGCGGCGACGACCGTGGCGGCGGTGTCGGCGTCCAGCGGCGCGCCGTCGGTGTCGAGCAGCACGATCCGGTCCGGGTGCTCCGACTGGGCGGAGCGGACCAGGCCCCAGGCGGTCGCGGCGGCCGGGTCGGTCACCTCGGCGGAGCTGTGCACCGCCATCGCGCCCCGGGTGGCCAGCACCAGCGTGCCGGCGGCCCACCGCTCGTCGGTCAGCCACGCCTGGGCCAGCGCCAGCGCCTCGCCGGCGACCCGCCGGGCGCGGTTCGCGTCCTGGGCCCGCTCGGCCGATGGCCCGGCGAGCGGCCCGGTGCCGACGGCGGCGAGGACCACGTCCGGCGGCTCGGCGCCGGAGTCGACCGCGCGGGCCAGGTCGGCCAGGTCGGGGTGCCCAGGGAACGGGCCGGCGGGCACGCCGACGGTCACCACCCGCACCGGTGGCACCCGGTCCGGCGGTGCCAGTGCCGTCCACTCCACCCGGAACAGCGAGTCGGCCACGGCGGGGTCGTCGCCGCCGGCCAGGTCGGCGCGGGAGATCGCGCGCATGGCCAGCGAGGCCACCTCGGCGACCGGCTCGCCGACGGGGTCGGTGGCGGTCAGCGCGAACGCGTGCGGCCCCACCCGGGTCACCCGTACCCGCAGCGCGGTGGCGCCGGCGGCGTGCAGGGTCACCCCGTTCCAGGCGAACGGCAGCAGCAGGCGGTCCGCGTCGGCCTCGGCGAGCCCGCCGAAGTGCGCGGCGTGCAGGGCGGCGTCCAGCAGGGCCGGGTGCAGCCCGAAGCGGGCGGCGTCGGGGCGTTCCGGCTCGGCCAGGGCCACGTCGGCGTAGACCTCGTCGCCGCTGGTCCAGACCGCGCGCAGCCCCTGGAACGCCGGCCCGTACGCGTACCCGTCGGCGGCCAGCCGGGGGTAGAAGTCGGTCAGCTCGACGGGGCGGGCGCCGGCCGGGGGCCACTGCTCCGGGGCGGCCGGCGGCGACGCCGGCTCGGCGGAGAGCAGGCCGGCGGCGTGTCGTGTCCACGGGGTGCCGTCGGGCGCGTCGGCGGGCCGGGAGTGCAGGGTCACCGGGTGCCGGCCGCTGTCGTCGGCCGCCGCCACCGCCACCTGCACCTGCACCGCGCCGTCGGCGGGCAGCGCCAGCGGCGCCTCGATGACCAGCTCGTCGAGCACCGGGCAGCCGATCTCGTCGCCGGCGCGCAGGCAGAGTTCCACCAGCCCGGTGCCGGGCACCAGCACGGTCCCGGTCACCTGGTGGTCGGCCAGCCACGGCTGGGCGGTGCCGGAGAGCCGGCCGGTGAACAGGTGCCCGCCGGAGTTGGCGAGCGCCACCGAGGCGCCGAGCAGCGGGTGCTCCGGCGCGTCCAGCCCGGCCGCCGCCACGTCGCCCGGGCCGGCGGTCACCCGCGGCCAGTAGCGACGGTGCGCGAAGGCGTACGTGGGCAGGTCGACGCGGCGGGCCCCGGCGAAGACCGGCCGCCAGTCCACGGGCACCCCGCGCACGTGCAGGTGGGCCAGGGAGAGCAGGAACCGGTCGACGTCGCCGAGGTCGCGCTGCACCGAGCCGACGACCACGGCCTCCGCGCCGTGCGCCTCCAGGGTGTCCTGCACCCCGACGGTCAGCACCGGGTGCGGGCTGCACTCGACGAAGGCGTCGTGGCCCTGGTCGGCCAGGGCGCGGACGGCCTGTTCCAGCTCGACCGGCTGCCGCAGGTTGCGGAACCAGTACTCGGCGCCCATCTCGGGGCCGGCCAGCCAGTCCAGGTCGGTGGTGGAGAACAGCGGCACGGCGGCCGGGCCGGGGTCGACGTCGGCCAGCGCGGCCAGCAGCTCGTCGCGGATCCGTTCCACGTGGGCGGAGTGGGACGCGTAGTCCACCGCGATCCGGCGGACGCGGGCCCCCTCGGCGGCCAGCTCGGCGAGCAGCTCCTCGACGGCCACCGGGTCGCCGGAGACCACGACGGCGGCGGGCCCGTTGACGGCGGCCACCGCGATCCGGTCGCCCCGGCCGGCCAGGCGCGCGCGGACGGTCTCCGCCGGCAGCGCCACCGACGCCATCGCGCCGTGCCCGGCCAGGGCCCGCAGCGCCTGGCTGCGCAGGGCCACCACCTTCGCCGCGTCCGCCAGGGAGAGCACCCCGGCGACGCAGGCGGCGGCGATCTCGCCCTGGGAGTGGCCGACCACGGCGGCGGGACGCACGCCGTACGAGCGCCACAGCTCCGCCAGCGACACCATGATCGCGAAGAGGGCCGGCTGGACCACGTCGAGCCGGTCCAGGGTGGGCGCGCCCGGCGCCTGCCGGAGCACGTCCGCCAGCGACCAGTCGACGTGCGGGCGCAGGGCGGCCTCGCAGGCGGCCAGCCGCTCGGCGAAGACGGGCGACTGGTCCAGCAGGTCCAGCCCCATGCCGGCCCACTGCGCGCCCTGGCCGGGGAAGACGAGGACGGTCCGGCCGGTGCGGCCGGCGTCGCCCCGGACGAGGTTCGGCGCGGTGCCACCGTCGGCGAGCACGTCGAGGGCGGCGGCGACCGCCGCCCCGTCCGCGCCGAGCAGCACCGCCCGGCTGTCGAAGGTGGCCCGGGTGGTGGCCAGCGACCAGGCCACGTCCGCCGGCCGCTGGTCGGGGTGCCCGGCCAGGTGGTCCCGCAGCCGGCGGGCCTGCCCGGCGAGCGCCTCGGGGGTACGCGCGGAGAGCAGCCACGGCAGCGCGCGGGCCGGCGCCTCCCCGGCAGCCGGAACGCCTGCCTCGGCCGTCGCGGGCGCGTGGCTCGTCGCGTGACCGTGGGCCGGCGGATGACTCTGGCCCTGCGCGGGCGCGCCGGTCGGGGCCGGCGCGTCGAGGGGTTCCGGCGCCTGCTCGACGATGACGTGCGCGTTGGTGCCGCTGATGCCGAACGAGGACACCCCGGCCCGGCGCGGCCGGTCGGCCACGGGCCACGGGCGGGCCTCGGTCAGCAGCTCGACCGCCCCGGCGGACCAGTCGACCCGGGAGGTCGGCCGCTCGGCGTGCAGGGTGCGGGGCAGCCGGCCGTGCCGCATCGCGAGCACCATCTTCAGCACCCCGGCGACGCCGGCGGCGGCCTGGGTGTGCCCGAGGTTCGACTTGACCGAGCCGAGCAGCAGCGGCGGGCTGTCGGCGGGCCGCTGCCCGTAGGTGGCGAGGATCGCCTCGGCCTCGATCGGGTCGCCGAGGGCGGTGCCGGTGCCGTGCGCCTCCACCACGTCGACGTCGGCGGCGGTCAGCCCGGCGCTGCCCAGCGCGGCCCGGATCACCCGCTCCTGGGAGGGGCCGTTCGGGGCGGTCAGGCCGTTGGACGCGCCGTCCTGGTTCACCGCCGAGCCGCGCAGCACCGCCAGCACCGGCAGGCCACGGCGGCGGGCCTCGGAGAGCCGGGCCACCACGAGCACGCCGACGCCCTCGGACATGCCGAACCCGTCGGCCTCCTCGGCGAACGCCTTGCACCGGCCGTCGGCGGCCAGGCCACGCTGCCGGCTGAACCCGGTGAGGCCGGCCGGGGAGGACATCACCGACACGCCGCCGGCCAGCGCCAGGTCGCAGTCGCCCTGCCGCAGCGCCTGGCCCGCCAGGTGCAGCGCGACCAGCGACGCCGAGCAGGCGGTGTCCACGGTGACCGCCGGCCCCTCCAGCCCCAGCGCGTACGCGACGCGGCCGGAGAGCACGCTGCCGGCCGTACCGGTCAGCAGGTGGCCCTCGTCGGCGGTGGTCTCGCCGTCGTCGGAGCTGGCGCCGGGGCGCACCTGGTCGGCGTAGTCCTGGCCGTGGGTGCCGGCGAAGACGCCGGTGCGGCTGCCGCGAAGGTTGCCCGGGTCGATGCCGGCCCGTTCCAGCGCCTCCCAGCTCGTCTCCAGCAGCAGGCGGTGCTGCGGGTCCATGGCCAGCGCCTCGCGGGGGCTGATCCCGAAGAACGCGGCGTCGAAGTCGGCGATCCCGGCGAGGAAGCCGCCGGAGCGCACGTACGACCGGCCGGGCCGGCCCGGCACCGGGTCGTA
Organism: Micromonospora sp. NPDC047074; assembly: GCF_040643815.1. Classification (NCBI taxonomy): domain Bacteria; kingdom Bacillati; phylum Actinomycetota; class Actinomycetes; order Micromonosporales; family Micromonosporaceae; genus Micromonospora; species Micromonospora sp. NPDC047074. The sequence goes on along the minus strand of NZ_JBEYVB010000023.1, from coordinate 83,409 downwards.
GAGGTCGGCCAGCGGCCAGCCCCGGTCGGTGGGCAGGTCGCCGATGACGTCGTCACCGGCGTCGAGCAGCCGCCACAGTTCCTCGGGCGAGCCGATGCCGCCGGGGAACCGGCAGGCCATGGCGACCACGGCGATCGGCTCGTCGGTGGTGGCGACGACGGTGTCGGTCGCCGTGGCCGGGGCGGTGCCGAGCAGCCGGGCCGCCAGGTGGTCGGCGAGCGCCTGCGGGGTGGGGTGGTTGAAGACCGCCGTCGCCGCGAGCCGCACCCCGGTGGCGGCGGTGAGCCGGTTGCTCAGCTCGACGGCCATCAGCGAGTCGAAGCCGATCTCCCGGAACGGGCGGCGGGGGTCGATCTGTTCCGCCCCGTCGTGGCCGACCACGGTGGCGCACCGGGCGCGGACCAGCTCCAGCAGGAACGGGCCGCGGTCGGCCTCGCCCAGCGCGGCCAGCCGGTCGGCGAACCCGGTGGCCGAGCCCGGTGCCGCGTCGGCGTTCACCGCGCGGCGGGGCGACGGGGGCAGCAGGGCCCGCAGCAGCGCGGGCACCTCCCCGGCGGCGCGGACCGCGGCGAGGTCGAGCCCGATCGGGACGAGCGCCGGCCGGTCGACGCGCAGCGCCGCGTCCAGCAGCGCCAGCCCCGTCGGCACGTCCAGCGGGCGGGTGCCGCCCCGGGCGAGCCGCGCCAGGTCGGCCTCCGTCAGCCGGCCGGCCATGCCGCGTTCCTCCGCCCAGAGTCCCCAGGCCAGGGAGGTCGCCGCCAGGCCGTGGGCGCGCCGGTGCGCGGCGAGGGCGTCGAGGAAGGCGTTGGCCGCCGCGTAGTTGCCCTGGCCGGGCGAGCCGAAGGTGGCCGAGGCGGAGGAGAACAGGACGAAGGCGGCCAGGTCCAGACCTTCGGTCAGCTCGTGCAGGTGCCAGGCGCCGTGCACCTTGGCCCGCAGCGCCCGCTCCCAGCGCCCCCGGTCCAGGTCGCCGAGCAGGGCGTCGTCGGTGACCCCGGCGGCGTGCACCACGGCGACCAGCCGGTCGGCGAGCGACGCGACGATCCCGGCGAGCGCCGGCCGGTCGGCGACGTCGGCCGCGACCACCCGGACGGTGGTGCCGGCGGCCTCCAACTCGGCCATCCAGGGTGCCGGCTCGCCGGTCCGGCTGAGCAGCACCAACTCGGTGACGCCGTGGGCGGTGGCGAGGTGGGCGGCGACCCAGCGGCCCACGCCGCCGGTGCCGCCGGTGACCAGCACGGTTCCGCCGGCCAGGCCCGGCAGTCCGGTGGTGGCGTCGGCGGGGCGGTCGGCGGGGCGCAGGCGGGGCAGCAGGGCCCGGCCGTCGCGGACGCGCACCTCCGGCTCGTCGGGGTCGGCGGTCAGCGCCACCCGGATCGCCGCGTCGTCGAGGTGGTCGGCGGCGAGCAGCAGGAGGCGGCCGGGGTGCTCCGCCTGGGCGACCCGGACCAGCCCGGTCACCGGGGCGTGCACGGGGTCGTCGGCGCGGACGGCGACCGCCAGCCGGGTGCTCTCCGACCGGGGGTCGGCGAGCCAGCCCTGGAGCGTACGCAGGGTGTCCAGGCCGACGGCGTCGGCGCGGTCGGGCACCGGTCGCGCCGGGTCACCGTCGCCGACGCGCAGCACGAGCAGCGCCGGCAGGGGCCCGGCCGGCGGGATCGCGTCGACCGGCGTCCAGGCCGGTGCGGCGACCGGCGCCGGCACGGGCACGTGGTCGACGACGTGCAGCCCGCCCGGCGCGGGGCGGACGGCGTCGGGCGCCGGTTCGGCCACGCGGAGCACCACCCGGTCGACGTCGAGCACCGGGGCGCCCGCGTCGTCGACCGCGCTGAGCGTCACCGCGTCGCCGCCCGCCGGGGCCAGGCAGACCCGCAGCGAGTACGCGCCGACGGCGTGCACGCGTACGCCCGACCAGTCGGTCGGCAGCCGGCGCGTCCCGTCGTCGGCGGGGTGCCCGGTGGCCGGCTCCGCGTGGTCGGCGAGCGGGAGCAGGGCCAGCGCGGCGTCGAGCACGCCCGGGTGCACCCGCCACCGCTCGGCGTCGGGGTCCCGGACGTCGTCGGGCAGGCGTACCTCGGCGTAGAGCCGGTCCCCGGCGAGCCAGGCGGCGCGGACGGCGGGGTCGGTGCCCGCCGGGTGCCGGGGGTGGTCGAGGTCGACGGGGCGGGCGTCGGCGGGCGGCCAGGACGTGCCGCCCGGCCCGCCCGGCGGCAGCGCGGCGGTGACGGGCGGAGCGAGACCCGGGTCGGCCGGGGCGAGGACGCCCTCGGCGACGATCCGCCACGGGTCCCCGTCGCCGGCGCGGGCGTGGCAGCGCACGGCGCGGCGGCCCCGCTCGTCCGGGTCGTCCACCGCGACCTGGAGGTCGACGGCCAGCTCGGCGGGCAGCACCACCGGATCGGCGGTGCCGAGCCGCTCGACGGTCGGGGCGCCGAGCCGGTCACCGAGGTGGCCCAGCAGGTCCAGCAGGGCCGCGCCGGAGAGCAGCGTCGGCCCGTCCGCGGGCCCGGAGGCCAGCCACGGCTGGGTGGCGGCGGAGACCCGGCCGGTGCCGACGAGCCGCTCGGTGCCGGCGACCGGCAGGACGGCGTCGAGCATCGGGTGGTCGACGGCGACCAGGCCGGCGCCGACCGCTCCGGCCGGGGCGTCCCCGACCGGCAGCCAGTAGTGCCGATGCTGGAAGGCGTACGTGGGCAGGTCGACCCGGCGCGGGCCGGCACCGAACAGCGGGGCCCAGTCCACCTGGTGGCCGCGTACGTGCAGCTCGCCGAGGGCGGCCAGCAGCGCCGCCGGCTCGTCCCCGCCGGTGCGCATGGCCGGTACGAAGGCCGCCTCGTCGGCGGGGTCGGCCTCGTCGGCCAGGCAGTCGCGGCCCAGCGCGGTCAGCACGCCGCCCGGCCCGATCTCCAGGAAGGTGCCGGTGCCCTGCCGGCGCAGGGCGCGGACGCCGTCGAGGAACCGGACGGTGCCCCGCACGTGCTCGGCCCAGTAGCCGGGTGAGCAGAGCCGGGCCGGTTCGACGGGGTGACCGGTCAGGTTGGACACCACGGTCAGGTCCGGCGTGTGGAAGGCGACGCCCGCCGCGACCCGGGTGAACTCGTCGAGCATCGGCTCGATCCGGGGCGAGTGGAACGCGTGCGAGACGCGGAGCCGGTTCGTCCGGCGGCCGGCGGCCCGCAGGGTCGCCGCCACCGCGAGCACGGCGTCCTCGTCGCCGGAGACGACCACGGCGCGCGGGCCGTTGACGGCGGCGAGGCCGACCCGCCCGGTCAGGTGGGCGGCCACCTCCTCCTCGCTCGCCTCCACGGCGACCATCGCGCCGCCGTCGGGCAGCGCGTCCATGAGGCGGGCCCGGGCGGCGACCAGCGTCGCCGCGTCGGCCAGGGAGAACACCCCGGCGACATGGGCGGCGACCAGTTCGCCGACGGAGTGGCCGAGGACGGCGTCGGGGCGTACGCCCCAGGATTCGAGCAGCCGGAACAGGGCGACCTCGACGGCGAACAGGGCCGGCTGGGTGTAGAGGGTCCGATCCAGCAGGGCCGCCAGGGGGGTGCCCTCGGGCGCGAAGACCACCTCCGCGACGGGGTGCGGCGCGTGCCCGGCGAGGCCACGGTCGAGTTCGGCGCAGGCCGCGTCGAACGCGGCGGCGAAGACGGGGTACGCGGCGTGCAGCTGGCGGCCCATCCCGGGCCGCTGGCCGCCCTGCCCGCCGAACATCAGGGTGAGCTGACCGTCGACCACCCGCCCGGTCACCACGCGGGCACCGGGCGCCTCGTCGGCGTCGCCGCGGGTCAGCGCGGTCAACGCCGCGCGGGCCTGGGCCAGGTCGGCCGGGACCAGCACGGCCCGGTGCTCCAGCGTGGCCCGGCCGGCGGCCAGGGAGAAGCCGACGTCGACGGGGCGGGGCGGCGGGTCGGTGCGGTCCAGGTGAGTGAGCAGCCGGGCGGCCTGGCCGCGCAGCGCCTCGTCGGTGGCGGCGGAGAGCACCCACGGCACGGGGCTGCCGGGCTCCGCGTCGGCCACCGGCGGGGCGGCGTCCGGCGTGACCGGGGCGGCCTCGACGATGACGTGCGCGTTCGTGCCGCTGATGCCGAAGGACGAGATGCCGGCCCGGCGTGGGCGGGCCGGTTCCGGCCAGGGCCGGGCCTCGGTGAGCAGCCGGACCGCTCCGGCCGACCAGTCGACCTCGCCGGTGGGCCGGTCGACGTGCAGGGTGCGGGGCAGCACGCCGTGCCGCATCGCCAGCACCATCTTGATCACCCCGGCCGCGCCGGCCGCCGCCTGGACGTGCCCGAGGTTGGACTTCAGCGAGCCGAGCCAGAGGGGCGCGTCGTCGGGCCGGCCGGTCCCGTACGTCGCGAGCAGCGCCTGCGCCTCGATCGGGTCGCCGAGCCGGGTGCCGGTGCCGTGCGCCTCCACCGCGTCCACGTCGGCGCAGCCGAGCCCGGCCGCGTCCAGCGCCCGGCGGATCACCCGCTCCTGCGCCGGGCCGTTCGGCGCGGTCAGCCCGTTCGACGCGCCGTCGGAGTTGATCGCCGATCCGCGCAGCACGGCGAGCACGGGGTGCCCGCGCCGTCGCGCGTCGGAGAGCCGTTCCAGCAGCAGCACGGCGACACCCTCGGACCAGCCGGTGCCGTCGGCGGCGTCGGCGAACGCCTTGCACCGGCCGTCCGGCGCCAGCCCACGCTGCCGGCTGAACTCGACGAACGCCTGCGGGGTGCCCATCACCGCCACGCCACCGGCGACGGCGAGCGAGCAGTCCCCGGCGCGCAGCGCCCGGGCGGCCAGGTGCAGGGCGACCAGCGAGGACGAGCAGGCGGTGTCGACGGTGACCGCCGGCCCCTCCAGGCCCAGCGCGTACGCCACCCGGCCGGAGACCACGCTGCCGGCGGTGCCCACGCCCAGGTAGCCCTCGGTGCCGGGTGGCGCCTGCCGCAGGTTTGCGGCGTAGTCGTGGTGCATGACGCCGGTGAACACGCCGACGTCGGTGCCGCGTACCGAACCGGGGTCGATGCCGGCGCGTTCCAGCAGTTCCCAGGAGCTCTCCAGGAGCAGCCGCTGTTGCGGGTCCATGGCCAGCGCCTCGCGGGGGCTGATGCCGAACAGCGTGGCGTCGAACTCCCCCGCCCCGGCCAGGAACCCGCCCGTGCGCACGTACGACGTGCCGGGCCGGTCCGGGTCGTCGGAGAACAGGTTCGCCAGGTCCCAGCCCCGGTCCCGGGGGAACTCGCCGAGGCCTTCCCGCTCCTCGTCGAGCAGGCGCCACAGCTCCTCCGGGGAGCCCACCCCGCCGGGCAGCCGGCAGGCCATGGAGACGATGACGACCGGGTCGTCCTCGCTCGCGGCGGCGGTCGACGCGGCCCGGGCGGCGGTGCCGGACGTGCCGCCGAGCAGCCGGCTGCCGAGATGCCGGGCGAGAGCCTGCGGGCTCGGGTGGTCGAAGGCGGCGGTGGCCGAGAGCCGTACCCCGGTGGCCCGGTCCAGGTGGTCGCGGAGGGCGACGGCGCTGACCGAGGTGAAGCCGAGTTCCTTGAAGGCCCGGGCGGGCCGGACGGCGGACGGTCCGGCGAGCCCGGCGATGCGCGCGGTGAGCGTGCGGACCAGGTCGAGCAGCACCCGGGACGCCTCGGCGGCGGTCAGGCCGGCCAGCCGGCGCCGCAGGTCGGCGGCGGCCTGCCCGTCGTCGTCGGCCGCCGGGGTGTCGTCGGCGGCCCGCCAGGCGGGGTGGGCGCGGACGTGCGGGGCGAGGTCCCCGGCCAGCAGCAGGTCGGTGTCGGCGTCGGGGGCGACGTCGAGGGCCGCCGTGGCGGCGGTGAGCACGCCCGGCGTCGGCCCGGCCGACGTCGACGCCATCTCGGGTGTGGCCTCGACGCCGAGCAGCAGCGCGGGCGAGCCGGCGGCCCGGCGGCGGCGGACCAGGGCGTGCAGCGCGCCGGTGGTCGCGGCGGCGACGTCCCCGCCGGCCGAGCCGAGGTGCGACGCGAGCGGCGTGACCAGCGTGAACGCGGCCAGGTCGGCGTCGCGGGTGGCCGCGTCGAGGGCGTCGGCGAGGGCCCGCAGGCGGTCGGCGTCCGCCTCGGTGGCCAGGTCGCTGTCGGTGGCGCAGAGGACCACCGCGCCGAGCGGGTGGGCGAGTGCGTCGAGCAGGCCCCGGCCAGGGTCCGCCGGGTCCGGGGCCGGGTCGGTCGGGTCGGCGACCGGCACCCGCACGGTGACGTCCGCCCCGGCGGCGGTCAACTCGTCGACGAGGGCGCTGCGGCCCGGGTGGTCCGGGGCGGTGCCGACCAGCAGCAGCCGGCGGGCGCCGTGCGCGCCGACCAGGTGCCGGGCCACCGCCGCACCGGTGCTGCCGTCGACGCCGCCGACCAGCACCGTCCGGGCCGGGTCGAGCAGCGCGCCGGGCACGGCCGGGGCGGTGGCGGGCAGCGCCGCCAGGACCGGGTGGTGGGCCGTGCCGACCCGCACGGCGACCTGCGCGGCGCCGGAGTCGACCACGGCCGGCAGCAGCGTCGCCGAACGGTCGTCGTCGTCGACGTCGGCCAGCACCAGCCGGTCGGGATGCTCGACCTGGAGGCAGCGGCCGACCGCCCACAGCGCGGCGGTCCACGGGTCGTCGGTGACCTCGCCGGCCGTCCCGGGCGACGAGGTGAGCAGCACCAGGCGGCCGGCGGACAGGTGCGCGTCGGCCAGCCAGTCCCGCAGTTCCGCGGCGAGCCGCACCACGGGCCGGCTGCCGGCCGCGCCGTCGACCGGCGGGGCGGGCAGCACCGTGACGTCGGGCAGGTCGGCGCCGGCGGCCACGGCCGCGCGCAGCGTGCCGGCCGGCGACCGGGTGGCCCGGTACGCCCCGCAGCGGCTCCGCCCCGTCGCCGACCAGCGCCCAGCGGCGCGGCGCGGGCGACGGGGTGGCGGCCGCCGCCGGTGCCGACCCGGCGGGCGCGGCGGGCGGATCGGTCAGCTCCAGCGGCAGCCAGGTGAGGCGGCGCAGGTTGTCGTGCTGGCCGGCGCCGACCGCGCGCAACCGGGCCGGTTGCCGCAGCAGCAGTCGCCGGGCCAGCTTGCCGGAGGCGGTACGGGGAACCGCCGCGACCTCGTACAGCTCCTCCGGCACCTTGAAGTACGACAGCCGCTCCCGGCACACGGCGTACGCGGTGTCCGGGTCGAAGCCGTCGGGGCCGGGCACCACGAACGCCACCGGCACCTCGCCGAGCACGTCGTGCGGACGGCCGGTGACCGCCACGTCGCGCACCCCGGGCACGGCGCGCAGCGCCTCCTCCACCTCCGCCGGGTGGATCTTCTCGCCGCCCCGGATGACGAGTTCCCGATGCCGGCCCGTGACGAAGACGTTGCCGTCGGCGTCGCGCCGCGCCAGGTCGCCGGTGCGGTACCAGCCGTCGCGCAGCGCGGCGGCGGTGGCCTCCGGCTGCCCGTGGTAGCCGACCATCAGGCTGGGGCCGCGTACCCACACCTCGCCCTCGCGGCCGGTGGGCACGTCCAGCCCCGTCTGCGGGCTGACCAGCCGCAGTTCCAGGCCGGGCACGGGCAGCCCGCAGGAGCCCTCCACGCGGGGCAGGTCGGGCCGGGTGATCGAGATCGAGCCGCAGGTCTCCGTGCTGCCGTACGCGTCGAGCAGCGGCGCGTCGAAGACCTCCTCGAAGGAGCGACGCAGCGCGCCCGTGGTGATCGCCCCGCCGACGAGGCACATCCGCAGCGCCGGGGCCCGGAAGCCGGTCTCCCGCGCGACGTCGACCAGCCGGTGGTACATGGCCGGCACGCCGGCCAGGAAGGTCGCCGAGTCCGCCTCGACGGCGCGCAGCACGTCCTCGGCGGAGAAGCCGTCCACGATCCGCGCGGTGGCGCCGACCGCGGTCACGCTGAGCACGCAGCCGATGTGGGACAGGCTGTGGAACAGCGGCAGCGGCCAGACCACCCGGTCCTCGGCGGACAGCCCGGGGATCGGCACGTAGCAGGAGGCCACCGACCACAGGCAGGACCGCTGGGTGGAGAGCACCCCCTTGGGCTGGCCGGTCGTGCCGGAGGTGTAGAGCATCCAGGCGACCTCGTCGAGCCCCAGGTCGTCGCGGGCCGCCGCGGGCGCGTCGGCGCCGACGAGGTCGCGGTAGGCGACGGTGTCCCAGGGCGCGGGCTCGTCGCCGGTGACGACGACCCGGGGCAGCTGCCGCCCGCCGCGCAGGCGCAGCACCTGCTCCGCGTGGTGCGGGTCGGTGACCACGACGACCGCGCCGCAGTCGTCGAGCAGGTGCGCCAGCTCCGCGTCGGTGCTGCGCGGGTTCAGCGGTACGCCCACCGCCGCGGCCCGGGTGACGGCGAGCCAGCTCTCCACCATCTCGACGCAGTTGTCGAGGTAGAGCGCGACCCGGTCGCCCCGGCCGACGCCCAGGCCCGCCAGGTGGCCGGCCAGCCGTCGGGTCCGCGTCTCCAGCTCGGCGTAGCTGACCGCCGAGCGGGCGTCACGGAACGCGACCTTGTCCCCGAACCGGTCGGCGTGTGCCCGGAGCAGACCGGGCAACGGCTGGACCAGGTCGCTGAAAGGCATTTCACCACATCCGTCCGTCGGCGAGAATCCTCATCCGCGGCGTAGACCTCGCTCGCCGTAACGGCACAAGTCTTCCGAGCAGCGGGGCGGCGACCTACCCCTGCCACCCCCTATGTCGTCCCCAATTCCGTCGCCAGGGCGTCGCTGTCCGGCCGTGGCCGGGCCGATGATGGGGCGACCGCGTGGCCGGTCGCGTCCGCGTTCGATCCGCCCCTTCAGTCGAGGTGCCAGCGTTGGAACGCTCCTGGTTGTTCGCCCGCCTGACCGTCGCGGCCGGCGGGTGCCCGGACGAGCGCGTCACCGAACTCGTCCGCACCGTCCTGCCGGACCTCGTCGCCGCCGTACGCCGGCACGACCCCCGGGCGGGCTGGTTCTTCGACCGGCCGGGCGGGCCGGGGCTCAGCCTCGGCTTCCACGCCGGCCGGTCGGGGCTGCGGGAGGTGGACCGCCGCCTGCGCGCCCACCCGGGGCCGGCATCGGTGACGTCCGGCCTCCCCGACCCGTACGCCGTGCGGGACACCGCCCGGGGCGGTCCGCTCGCCCAGGCCGGCAGCGAACTGGCCCTGGCGGTACTGGCCGACGGTGCCGTCCCGGCCGACGCCGAGTTGCCGGTCGCCGTGCTGCACCTGGGGCACCTGGTCGACCTGGTCCCGGCCGCCGACCGGGCGGCCTTCCTGTTCCTGCACTGGCAGGACAGCAGCGGGTCGCTCACCGGGGCGCAGCGGCGCGACCTCGTCGCCCAGGCCGACGCCGAGGCCGAGAAGCTGGTGCTGGCCGCCACCCACCTCGCCATGACCCCCGGCCGGGCCGCCGCCGCGCACCGCTACCTGAACGCGGTCCGGGACCTGACCGCACAGGACTGCCGCTCCAGCGGCGCCCCCCGCACGTGGCTGCTCGCCGAGCACGCCCGGCTGACCCAGCGGCGCCTGGGCATCGGCCCGGCGGTCGACGCCCTCGCCGCGATGGCGCTGCGGCTCGCCATCCTCCGCGACGGCGCGCTGGTGCTGTCGCCTCCCGACCCCCCGGTCCCTCCCGACGGCCACCCGGCCACGCCCGGCGCCACCACCCGGGCGAAAGTGCCGCGACAGCGGGCGGCGGCGGGGGCCCGGACGACCCCACGGGAGGTACCGACATGACCGCCAGCACCGACCAGGCCGGCACCGACGAGCCGCACCGGATCGACCTGGACCTGGCCGAGCGCTCCTACCCGATCTGGGTCGGCGCCGGGGTGCGCCACCGGCTGCCGGAGGAGGTGGCCCGCGTGGGCGCCCGCCGGGCCGTGGTCGTGACGGCCCGGCCGCCGGAGTGGACCCCCGACCCGGGGGTGCCGCACCTGGTGGTGCCGGCCCGCGACGGCGAGCACGACAAGACCCTGGCCACGGTGGAGCGGCTGTGCCGGGAGTTCGCCGACTTCGGGCTGACCCGCGCGGACGTCGTGGTCTCCTGCGGCGGGGGCACCACCACGGACGTGGTGGGGCTGGCCGCCGCGCTCTACCACCGGGGTACGCCGGTCGTGCACCTGCCGACCTCGCTGCTGGCCCAGGTGGACGCCAGCGTGGGCGGCAAGACAGCGGTCAACCTGCCGCAGGGCAAGAACCTGGTCGGGGCGTACTGGCAGCCCCGGGCGGTGCTGTGCGACACCGAGCACCTGAGCACCCTGCCCGCGCGCGAGTGGCGCAACGGCTACGGCGAGATCGCCCGGGCGCACTTCATCGGCGCGCCCGACCTGCGCGACCGGCCCACGCCGCAGCAGATCGCCGCGTGCGTCGCGTTGAAGGCGTCGGTGGTCGCGGCCGACGAACGCGACGCCGGCCTGCGGCACATCCTGAACTACGGCCACACCCTGGGGCACGCCCTGGAACGGGCCACCGACTTCCGGGTGCGGCACGGCGAGGCCGTGGGCGTCGGCACCGTCTTCGTGGGCCGGCTGGCCGGGCTGCTGGGCCGGATCCCGGACGCACGGGTCGCCGAGCACGCGGAGGTGGTCGCCGGCTACGGCCTGGACACCGCGCTGCCGCCGGGCGTCGACCACGACGACCTGGTCGCGCTGATGCGGCTCGACAAGAAGTCGACCTCCGGCCTGTCGTTCGTGCTGGACGGGCCGGCCGGCCCCGAGTTGGTCGCCGACGTCGGTGAGGACGCCGTCCGCGCCGCCCTCACCGGAATGTGACGGTGCGGGCGGGCTTCGACCAGGCGATGCTAGAAGCTGCTGACCAGCTTGACGAACGCGTCGTCGATCTTGGCTGGATCGCGGGCGTCGAAGGCCTTGCCCGCGGACGCCTTGGCGATCCGGTCCAGCGTCCCGAAATCGGACTGCTCGTCGAAGGCGACGCAGAAGATCTTGATCGGTCGGTCCGGGTCCAGCGCGACATCCCTGAGCAGCCGGGCGAGGTCGTTGTCCTTGTTGTACTCGTTCTTGCCGTCGGTCAGCACGACCACCGCGTTGATCCGGGACTGGTCGTAGCGATCGAGCATGTGCCGGTGTGCCGCCCGTACGGTGGCGTACAGCGCGGTGCCGCCCTCGACGTGGAGATTGTTGATCTTGTTGGTCAGCACCTCCTGCCGGAACGCCGACAGCCGGACCTCCTCGCTGTACGGCGACCTCGGCCGCTGCCGGGTCTCGGACGAGAACGACCAGAGCGCGACCTGGTCCTCGGAGTTCAGGAGGCCGAAGCCCTTGGCGGCGGCCCTGGTCGCCACCTGGAACCTGGTCCGGTCACCGATCTTCGCGTTCATCGAACCGGACGTGTCTACGGCCACGAGGATGTTCGCCTTCTTGCGCAGCGTTCCCCAGCCGGTGAGGATCGCCTTGACCACGGCGGGATCCGGCGGGTCGAAGTAGGTCAGCTCCTGGGCTTCGCGGCCACCGACGGAGGCGACCAGCGGGCGGGACGCGTTCCGCTCGTGGTCGCGGAACCCGTGCCGGCTGAAGCTCTCCTGCTGCGGCGGCGCCTGAAGGAACTCCAGGAAGTCGGCAGCGGCGTCCCGCTGCTCCGGGCTGGCCGAGGGAAGCACCACGTACGGGTGGTCGAGGTTGAAGGTGCCCTCCTTCGGATATATCGCGACCAGCGGGACCCTCGGCTTCTCGCCCCGGGTCGGGCTCAGCTCCCCCTCGTTGTACTGGTAGACCAGCTCCTCCTGCGTCACCACCGCGCTCATGTCCGTCGGGGCCTCCGTGCCTGCGCCGAACAGGTCCGCCTCGGCGCGGTCCTTCAGCAGGTCGACGATGTCGTCGCTGTAGTGGGACACGTTGGCCTCGATGCGGCGGACGAACTGGGTCACCGCCGGATTCGCGAGGTCGCTCTCGGTGAGGTCGCTGGCGCGGTTGATGGCCGCGTAGTACGTCGCGATCGTGGCCGCCAGCCCGGACGTCGACAGGTTCGGATTGACCTTGCCGAAGGTGAACCGCCCCCACTCGGGACGGCCGAAGGCGGCCCAGTCCGTGCGACCGGACGAGCCCAGGATCTCACCCCAGCCGAGTGGGCCCCGCTGTCGGAGCACCTCTCCCTTCGGCTGTGGCATGGCGATGACCAGCGGGCTGTTCGCGATCGACGGGTACCGGCCGGGGGTCTGCGCCGGGCGCCCCGCGGCCTCGTCCAGCAACTTCAGCTGCCCGGTCCACAGGGTCGACGTCGGCAACCAGACCTGCGGCCGGGGCAGGCGGGGCTGCTTGACCTCCCATTCGCCGGCCAACGCGTCCGTCGACGCACCGGAGCTGAGCCCGTGCACGGTCACCACAGCGCACCGGCCACCGACCCGCCGGTCGCTCTTGTTGTAGCGTTCCGCCAGCTCGCCGAGCAGCACGTCCTTCTCGATCGACGAGCTGACCTCCAGCGGCGTGCATCCGACGTCCGCTGCCGGCCGGACGATCAGGTAGGCCGCCGCGATGACCGCGAATCCGGCCACGACGGCCACGGTGTACGGCAGCCACGGCCGGACAGCCGATCGACCTGAAACCATTCGATCCCTCCAGGGAATCGGCTGACGGCGTCGACAGCGGCCACCAGCCCGGCCAGCCGCGCCGACACGACGGACGACAAAGGTATGTTGTCACGCCCCCGTGAGCACGAGAACCATCGACCCGCATCCCTTGTCTCACCGGCTGATTCGGGTGCGGGCACCTGTTCGGACAGGTCCGATCCGCCGAGGGGCAGATGCCTCCTCAGGTGACGGGCTCCAGCCGCGCGCGGTCCCGGGTCAGCGCGAAGCGCAGCGGCCCGCCGGCGTCATGAACCGGCCAACCCGTGGCGAGCGCCGCCCGGATCAGCTCCGCGACCGTCTGCGGCGTGACCGGGGCCACGGCGAACACCTCGGACACCCTGGTTGCGGGCGTGGTGATGATCGGCCCGAAGTTGAGCCACGGGTCGTCGAAGGGCACCCGGACCTCCAGTCGGGTGTTCCGGCTGGTGGCGAGGTGCCAGACCCTGACCACGACGTGATGGGGGTCGACGGCCCGGACGTTCCATCGATAGTCGACATCGTCGACGCGAATCGTCCGGATGCGGGTCTTGGCCATGGTGCGAGGATAGGCAGGCGGGCCGGCACCGGGACATCGGATTTCGCCCCGGTGATCCGGACGCGGAACGTCCGCAACCGGGCTTAGCGTGATCCGCATGACCGACCACATCGTCCTCGACACCACCATCCACGAGCCGTCGCTCACCGCTGGCGAGGTCGAGATGCTGCTGTTCGCACTCGACCGTTCCCGCGCCCAGTTCGCCTGGAAGTGCGGCGGCCTGGACGCGGCCGGCCTCAACCGGTCCTGTCCACCGTCGACGATGACCATCGGCGGCCTGCTCAAGCACATGGCGCTCGTCGAGGAGCTCTACACCATCGACTTCACCGGCGAGCCGCCCGGACCGCCACTGGACGTGGCCGAAGCCGCCACCGACCACGAGTGGGCCTGGCGCACCGCGGCCGACGACACGCCCGAGGCGCTCTACGACCTCTGGCGACGGGCCGTCGCGCACTCGCGGGCCGCCATGACGAAGGTGCTCGCCGACGGCGGGCTCGACCAGCCGGCGAAGTACCGGACCTCGGCCGACGGCACGCCGCCGAACCTGCGGCGCATCGTGGTGGACCTGCACGACGAGTACGCCCGGCACGTCGGCCACGCCGACCTGCTGCGCGAGGCCGTCGACGGGCTCGTCGGGGAGGACCCTCCGCAGCGTTGACGTTGTCGACGGGCTGGGCCGGCCCACGGTGCCTACCGTGCGGCGGCGTCGGCGAGGATCGCCTGGAGCCGGGCTCGACACTCGGCGACGAAGGCCGGATAGGTGTGCCAGTAGTAGGAGACTCCGCTGACGCCCACCGCGACGGCCCACGCCCTGGCGCGGGCCCAGGTCCGCTCGTCGAGGTCCGACGCGTCCCAGTAGGCCTGTCGCGCGCGGGGCGGCAGGTCCCACACGGTGGAGTGCTCGGCGTCGGGGAGGCCGACCGACAGGCCTCCGAAGTCGATGACCGCGTGCAGCGCGCCTCTCCGCACCAGCAGGTTGGTGGGCTTGAGGTCGCCGTGCAGCCACACGTGTGGCCCGGCGGGATCGGGCAGGGCGAGCGCGGCGCGCCAGAACTGTTCCAGGGTCTCGACGTCGAGTTCCGCGCCCACGGTGCTCCGACAGTCGTCGAAGCACGTACTGATCCACGGGTCGCTGTCCCGCAGGTGGCCGCCCCGGTACCAACTGAGGTCACCCGTACGCGTCGCCCCCATCAGGTCGATGTGGTGCAGCTCCCGTACGAACGCCGCCAGGTCGGTCCCGAAGGCGGCCCAGTCCTGGACGGTGTCCGGCTGGGCCTCGCTCCCGTCGATCCAGCGGTAGACCGACCAGGGAAGCGGGAAGGCCGCAGTGGGCGTGCCGAGGTGGACGGGCTCCGGGACCGGACGCGGGAGCAGCGGCGCGAGACGGGGAAGCCAGGTCTGCTCCTTCCGCACGGACCGCGCCTTGTCGGCCGTTCGCGGAAGCCGTACGAGCAGGTCGTCACCCAGCCGGTACATGGTGTTGTCCGTGCCGGCACCCGCCGGTGACACCACCCGGTCGGCCCACTCGGGGCACTGCGCCTTCAGCAGCGACCTGACGACCGACTCGTCGATCGGAATCTCGTTCTCGTGCAGGGTCACGCCGAGGATCCTTGCGCCGGACGACCTGGCAGGCCACTGGTTTCCGGCTTCTCGACTCCGGTGACCGCGCGCCGCCGCCGACGGGGCACGCTTCGGTGCCGGTGCCGGGGCCGGGCGGTGCCGGGGCCGGGCGGTGCCGGGGCCGGGCGGTGCCGAGGCCGGGCGGTGCCGAGGCCGGGCGGTGCCGAGCGTGGGCGCTGTCGAGCTGCCCCTACAGACGGGGCACGGTGCCCGGCTCCGGTTGGTCGCATGCGCGGGGCAGCTCGACAGCGTCCTACCACCACCCGGCCGCCGGTCCCGCGATCGCCGCGCGACCCGGCAGCCAGCGGGTCGTCAGCCGTACTGCACCGTCCAGTTCGCGCCGTCGAAGGTGGCGACGGCGCTGGTCTCGCCGTCCGGGAACTGCAGCTGGTAGGGGTTGGTCAGAATGTCCTCGCTGACGACCGTGCCAGCCGTGTAGCTGCCGAACGCCAGCCAGTACGTCGGCGTGATCTCGAACTCGACGCCCGCGTTGGGCTGTGTCGAGACCACGAACGTCCCCGCCCCCGACATCCCGATACCGACGCTGCCCTGAGCGGACGAGTCCGGGCCGGGGACCGAGTCGTCCTCCTTGACGAGAAGCGACCCGCTGGGGGCTCCCGAGGCCGGCTTGCCGAATTCGAATCCGTCATCCACGTACGAGAGGGTGACCGTGTTCGCATTGTCGAGATCGGCCGGGATGATCTGGCCCGCGTCGTAGTTGACACCGGGCTTGAGCGTTCCCGTCTGGCCCCAGACGAAGTTGTAGTCCACCGACCACGTGAATGCGACGCTCGTGCCCGCGTGGCACATCTTCGACAGCCAGGCCAGCGAGTGCACGTCCGAGGGCTGATTCGGCTGCTGTTGGAACACGATGGCGTTCTCGTCGTCGATCGCGGAGTTGTTGACGATCTTGACGGTGTACGTCGTCGGGGCGAGGCTGGCTGCGGGGCGGCCCTTTGACGCCGTGGCCACGGCGGGTGCCGAGGGTCCCGCGCCCAGCAGGGTCACGCCCAGGGTCAGCCCCAGGGCGACAATCCCTTTCCGCCGACTCACCGACATTTTCTCCGCCATGTGTCACTCCTGGGAATTCCGAGCACCGAGAGATACGGCGGAAGCGCGATGAGCTTCGCCGTCAATTACCGAAGGAGGATTGTGGAACTGGCTGAGATCCTAGAGGCGACACATCGATGATCACAAGCATTCACTCCGGCTGACACCAACCACGGGAACATTGCTTTGTTGCCACTAAATGTATCGTCGGCGATAAATTGACCGTGGCGGGATTTCCGTGTCGTCGCCGGGTCCGACGCGGTAATCACGTTGCGTCGCAGTCCCTGAGCGCCCTAGCGTTGCCCACCACCCAGCATCGGAGATGCGAAATGACCTCTCACCTCGTCGCGCTCTGCTTCGACGCGAACGACCCGTTCCGCCTCGCCCGCTTCTGGGCCGGCGTCCTGGGCCGCGAGACGACCGACGATCCCCGCGGCATCACGCTCCTGCCGAGCGATGACACCAGCTTCCGGATCCGATTTCTCCCGACGCAGAAGCAGAAGACCGGCCCGAACCAGACGCACTTCGACCTGACGAGCACGTCCCTCGATGACCAGCGGGAGACGGTGGCGAGGTCCCTCGGGCTCGGCGCCCGGCACATCGACATCGGCCAGCGCCCGGACGACGGTCACGTGGTACTCGCCGACCCCGAAGGCAACGAGTTCTGCGTCATCGAGCCGGGCAACAACTTCCTTGCCGACTGCGGATTCATCGGCGCGCTCGCGTCCGACGGTTCGCAGGAGGTCGGATACTTCTGGAGCGAAGCGCTGGGCTGGCCGTTGGTCTGGGACCAGGACCAGGAGACCGCGATCCAGTCGCCGCACGGCGGCCCGAAGATCACGTGGGGCGGTCCGCCGGTAGCGGCGAAGACCGGGAAGAACCGGCTGCACTTCGACATCGCTCCCCCTGCCCACGGTGACCAGCAAGCCGAGGTCGACCGTCTCGTCTCCCTCGGGGCCACCCGAATCGACATCGGCCAGGGCGAGGTCGACTGGGTGGTGCTGGCCGATCCCGACGGCAACGAGTTCTGTGTGTTGACCCCCCGGTAGCGCGATCAGATCCGGGTGGGCCGACCCTTCAGCTCATCTCGACGGCGTACGCCTCCTCGCGCACGTCGGCGTCCGGGTGCCGGCGCAGCCCGTGGAGCAGGTCCCGCCACGGTTCCTTCCAACCCACGCCGGCCCCGTGCCGAACGAGCGCCACCGCGAACAGCCCTCCGGCGAGATCGCCGCGACCCGCCAGCCGCGCGACGATGTCGGCGAGCCTCGCCGGGTCGGGCCGCTCGCGGAGGCCTCGCAGTCGGACGCCGACGCGTTCGGCGCAGCGGACCGCGAGGACGGGCCGCCCCGCGCACAGTCCGGCGACCTCGTCCAGATCGTCGAGCCGGCCGAGGTCGACCAGCAGCCCCGTGGCCGTGCCGGCGAAGGCTGGCTGGCGGGCGAGCCAACGCGCCGACTCGACCAGCACCGTCCGGTCGGAGTTCACCGGCCGGGTTCCGGACAGCACGACCGCGCCGCGCGCCAGCAGTGCGATGCGGCGTCGGGCGGGACGGTCGGCGACCGGGTCGCCGGGACGATCGTCGCTCGCGTCGCGGTCGACGAGCCGGGCCAGCGCGGCGCCCAGTGCCGCGTCACCGCCGGCCTTCAGCAGCCCGGCGGCCTCGATGTGCACGATCGTCTCGTCGAGGTCGGTGAGCCGGTCAACCACCAGTTCGGTGGTCCCGGCCAGCCACGGCGACCATTCCCCGAGCTGGCCGAACGCGACACGCCGGACCTCCCGGTCCGCGGCCCGGCACGCCTCGACGACGAGTGCGCCGTAGCGCGGGCGGTGCCGTTCCGGGATCGTGTACGGGTACGTGAGCAGGACGGCGCGCCGCTCCTCCCGGCTGCCGTCGATTGCGCTCCGCAGGATCGTCCAGCTCGCCTCGGATCCCAGTCGCTGCCGGGCGGCGGAGACGGCCGCCGCCCGCACGTCGCGGTGCGTGTCCGGGTCCGTGTGGACGTCGAGCAGCGTCGCCATCGCCTGCGGCGGCCCGTAGCGCGCCAGCAGCCGGACCGCCTCCTTCCGGCTCGTGATCTTCGCGGGACCGGTCAGCACCGCGCCGAGCACGTCCGGCAGTCGGGACGGCGGGACGTGGCGGACGGCCCTGCCGGCCGCGTACGACGCGACCCGGGCCCGGTCGCCGTCGGCGTACCGGAGCAGCACCGGCAGTGCCTCCGCCGGCCGGTCGGTCCAGACCAGCGCGCCCAGCGCCGCCTCGGCGATCGCCACCTCGGGGGCGTCGAGGTGACGCAGCACCAGTTCGCGGCCCGCGTCGCCGAAGCGGGCGGCGACCCGGATCGCCGCCGCACGCCGCCACACCCCCTGCCCGGTGTCGGCGGCGACCAGTTCCTGCAGCTGCACGAAGCGGGCCTGCTGCCGGGGCAGCCAGCGCTCGGTGCGCACCGCCCAGCCGGGCACCCAGCGGATCCCCGGTTCCACGAACCGGCCGCGCGGGCGGCGGTCCAGGGCCCGGTCGAGCAGGTCGGTGCGGGATGCGCGTCGCCCACACCGGGTCGATCGTCACCGCCGTCGGGTCGGTCCTGAGCACCTCGGCCACCCGCTCCGAGCGGGTACGCGGGTCGTCGAGCCACAGCGCGATCGCGGTCCGGGCCACGGCGGGCAGCGTGCGTCGGCCGATCGCCCGACGCAGCAGTTCCTGGAGCTGCGGCAGCCGCCAGGCCCGCCTGCCGAGCGAGCGGGTGAGCGCGAAGAGCGGGCCGTACCGGCCGCGGGCGATGCCGGCCTCGACCCAGCCGCGCAGCCGCTCGAAGACCATCGCCTCCTGCCCGGCGCGCAGCACCGTGTCGAAGCGGCGCAGCACCGGCACGCTGGCACCGGTGCCCACCAGGTCGATCGTGAGCAGCGCCCACTCGCGCAACTGCGGCACGGCGACGTGGTGCTGCAGCACGTCGGCCGCGAGTGTGCCGAGCGCCGTCGTGGTGGCGGCGGACGCGTCCCGGGCGTCGACCGCGTCGGTGGTCAGCCGGGTCAGCCCGGCCGCCGTCTCCGCGGTCAGCAGTGGCGCCGTCTTCGCCAGCGCACCGAGCGCGGCGGCGCGTACCGGATCCTGCTCGTTGCGCAGCCGGCCCAGCCGGACGACCACCTCGGCCACGGCCTGCGGGTCGCGGGAGCGGCGGGCGGCCCCCACCAGCAGCGGGTAGCCGTGCGCCCGCTCCTCGGCGTCGCCCGAGCGCAGCGCCACCTCCAGCGCCGTGGCCGCGTCCGGCCAGGCCAGGTACGCACTCCAGGTGCGTACCTCGGCCTCCCGCTCGCGGGTCCTCGCCAGCCCCAGCACCCGCCTCGCCTCGCGGATCCGGACCGCGGCCGGCAGCACCTCCATGACCTCGGCGGCCGGCACCAGCGCCGCCGTGTCGGCCTCGGCAAGGGCCAGGTCGTACAGCTCTCCGCGCCGGCTCGGCGCGACGGCGTCGAGCAACGCGGCCAGGGCCCGGCTCTGCGCCCGGAACCGGCTGGCCAGTGGCGCCAGCTCGTCGGTGGGTAGCGGCGCGAGGCGGCGCAGCAGCGCCGGCGGCAGCGCGGTCCGCGCCAGCCAGGCCGCGCGGCCGGGCGCGGTGAGCAGGCGGGCGACGCGACCCGCGTCGTGGGCCGCGAGCCGGCCGTACGCGACGATCGGGCCGGGCAGCGACTCCTCGGACGCGTACCGTTCAAGCAGGTCGAGCGCCTGATCCGGGTCACACCGCAGCACCGCGGCGGCGGCGCTGCCCCAGATCCTTCCCCGCAGTTCGGGCGGGGCCGCGGCCAGCCGCTCACGGACCCGGTCCACCAACGGGCCGGGGTGCCACCGCACGAGCCGCTCAAGGTTGATCGCGTGCTCCAGGTCGGGCAGCAACGCCCGTACCGTGTCGGCGCCGCAGGCCGGCAGCAGCGCGGCGCCCTCCTCGTCACCGCACTGGGCACGGACCTCGGTGATCAGCGCGTCCGCGACGGCCGGCGTGTACCGACGGCGCAGCGTGCGGTAGACATGCCGCCGCTCCATCGCCGGCCGCTCGGCGAGACCACCGATCGGGATGCCGGTCTGCAGCGCCGCGGTGAGCGCGGCGGTCCTGATCGACGGCTGCGGGTCGCGCGCCGCGGCGGTGACGCCGTCGGCGTCCCGGGCCACCGTGTCGGCGACCAGGGCGAGGTGCCGCTCGTAGGGGCCCTGCCGGCGCAGGTCGGCGCAGACCTGGGCGCGGTCGCACGCGGCACGCGCCCATTCCGCGAGACGGATCATCCGGCCGCGGTACGGCAGCGGATCGAGCGAGTTCAGCAGGTTCCGGGTGGCGGCGAGCACGGCGTACATTGTGCCCGGCGCCCTCTGCTCAGTGGTCGCCTCCGGCACCGCGATCGGGTGCGCTCATGTCCCCCGTTCCGGGCGTGCCGTCGGCGATCCCGTAGCGCAGGTAGACGGTGCCCTTCGGACTGGCCACCGGCGGTTCGAGGAGTGTGACGTTCGTGGGCACCGCGCCACCGTCGAAGACCTTCTTCCCGACGCCGAGCACGATCGGGTGCACCCAGAGGTCGATCCGGTCGAAGAGCTTCTCGCGCAGGAGCGTCTGCACCAGGTCCAGGCTCCCGACGACCTTCACGTGCTCGTGCCGGTCGCGGATCTCGCGTACCGCGACCGCCAGGTCCGGGCCGAGCTGGGTGGATCCGGCCCACGAGAGGTCGGGTCTGCCGCGGGAGGCCACGTACTTCGGGACGCTGTTGAAGAGCGTGGCGATCTCGTTGTCCGGGCCGCCCTCCTGGTGCGGCCAGTGGGCGGCGAAGATGTCGTACGTCCGCCGGCCGAGCAGGAGGGCGTCCGTGCCCTCGTACGCGGCACCGACCTGGGCCCCGGCGACCTCGTCCAGCAGGGGCGCCTGCCAGCCGCCGAACGGGAACCCCGCCGGGTCCTCGTCGGGGCCGCCGGGTGCCTGCGCGACGAGGTCGAGAGTCGCGAACAGCTCGATGTGGATGAGGCCCATGCCTTACTCTCCCGGTGGGTCGGTTCTCGGCATCCCTCGCTTCGGCGGGGGATGCCGCATCAGCACTCCCCGCTCACGATAGGTCACGGGCCGCGCCGAACCGGGATCTCCCCCACCCACCGAGCCTGTCGGAGGCGGAAAGGTAGCGGCTCGCGGCGCGAGCCCAGGTGCCCGATGACGGACAAGACTGACTTCAAGAGAGAGATCGGCGCCTACCAGGCGAGACGCGACCGGTTCTCCATCGTGGACGTGCCCGACCTTCAGTACCTCATGCTCGACGGGCACGGCGATCCCAATACCGGCGGAGCCTTCACCGACGCGGCCGGGGCGCTGTACCCGCTGGCCTACCGGTTGAAGTTCGCCAGCAAGCGGACGCTCGGCCGCGACTACACCGTCATGCCCCTGGAGGGCCTGTGGTGGGCCGACGACATGGAGACCTTCACGACGTCCCGCGACAAGTCCCGGTGGGACTGGACACTCATGATCATGGTCCCCGACTGGATCGACCCGGACATGCTCGCCGCCGCCACCGGACAGGTCACGGCCAAGGACCGCCCGCGGCGGCTGCACGAGGTCCGCCTGGGCCGGCTGTCCGAGGGCCGCTGCGTGCAGACCCTGCACGTCGGCCCCTACGACGATGAAGCCGAGGTGCTGGCCCGGATGCACCACGAGTTCATCCCGGCCAACGGGCTCCGGATGACCGGCAGGCACCACGAGATCTACCTCAGTGACTCCCGCAGGGTCGCGCCCGAGAAGCTCCGCACCATCCTCAGGCAGCCGGTCAGCACGTGAACCCCCGCCGCGTCACCTGACCCGGGGACAGCCCCGGCTCAGGTGACGCCGATCGTCGCCGCGAGGTGGACGATCCTGCTCGGCGCCACCGGGCACCGGGCGACCTGGGCCACGACCTCCCGCGCGAGGGGTCGGTGGTGGATCTCGGCGGGCGCGGTGCGCTCCGCGTCCATGAGGACACGCCCGGCACCCGCCGGATCACCGGCCTGAAGGTACCCACGCGCCGCGTTGACCAGATGCTCCGCACGGTGCTCGGCGGGCAACCACCGCCACGCGGGCCGGTCGATCACCTTCTCGTGCCAGGCGACCGCATCGCGTCCGTCACCCAGGTCGACGGCTGCGGCAACCCTGGCCAGGTCCACGGCGGTCGGCCCGAAGCCGATCCGGAAGTCGTCGCGTCCCTCGCCCACCTTGGCCGCCAGGTCCGCGGCCTCGTCGATCAGCCCGGCGACGGAATCGTCGCCCAACCGGGCGGCCGACAGGCCGGCCTGCACGAGCAGCGCGCCGCACAACGACAGTTCCTCCGGCCCGCCGGTGTCGAGGTCCGGGGGCGCGATCCGGTACGCGGCGGCAAGCGTCGCGGTCATCGCCGAACGCGCCCGACCGGCCGCGCGAAGAACCTGACCGAGCTGGACCGCGGCGGCAGCCACCAGCGCCCGATCCCCCGTCGCCACGGCCATCGCCCGATCGGCCGCCAGCCACGCCAGCTCGGCCTCGCCCAGCTTGACCAACACCAAGGCGGTGACCCGATAGGCGTCGACCAGCGGCCCTCTCCCATGTCCGGGATCCCGGGCATGGGTGCGTTGCGCACGGGCGAGAAGATCCGGCAGGAGATCCATCAGGCTCGGGTAGCGGGCATGCTGGTACGCGGTCCAGGCGTGCGCGACCATGCTCGCCACCCGCTCGACCGGCTCCACGGCCCGTCCGGTTGACGGCGGGGCCAGCGCGATCTCGTACGTGCTCAGGGCCGCCCGGACCTCGTCGGCGCCCCGCACCCGGTGGGCCACGTCGGCCGGTCGCAGCTCCCGGCCGAGCAACGCCGGCACGTCGACCCGCAGGACGCCGGCGATCTCCTGGATGGTGGACAACCGGTCGAGTGACCGCACGCCGCGCTCAATCTTGTCCACCCAGCTCTTCGACTTGCCGAGCCGATCGGCGAACGCCTGCTGCGACATCTTCCGCCGAGCACGCCAGTACGCGACCCTCCTGCCGATCGGCAGGAGATCACCGCCCACGACGCCACCGCCCGTCCGGTATGGCCCGGGTGGTGTCATGGACCGGGATCCGATCCATCTCGGCCAGGTCGAGAAGCTGACGCTTCGCCTCGTCCTGTTCGGCCGCCTGCTGGCGTTGGGCGGCGCCGAGCGGCGGAGGCGGCTCGGACCGTCGAAGCAGCCACCGCACCACGTCGCGTGCTCCAGCACGCAGCTCGGACCAGGGCACCGGTCGCCTCCTCGCCGTTGTCGGAAGCGGCAGCGAAGTCTCAACCTTTGACGCAACCGCACGATCACGCTAAGCAACATTGACGGGTGGCATGGGGTACGCGAGGTACCCAGTGACAGGGTGTACCTACAGGTCAGCGACGCCGATCCGCCGCGCGAGATCAGCCGCTTCGCCGCGCACCGCCGCTGGTGCCTCGCGACAGAGCCGGGTGACCATGTCCTGCGCCGCTGGCGAGAATTGAACGGTCTCCGGCGACGTCGCCTCGGCCCGCGCGAGCAGATGCAGCGTCGCTTCCCGCGCGCCCTCCAGGTCGGCGGAGCGAGCCAACTCCACATAGTGCCGGCCCCGACGCTCCGTCGACGGAATCGACGCCGGGTCCAGGGCGTGTGCGCGCCGCTGCGCCTCGTCCGGGTCGCCCAGGTCCACCGCACACATGACCGCGTACACGTCGACCAGAGGCCGGGACACTCGGGTCCGCAGGCCCACGAACCCATCGGGCAACGCCCGCTCGACAACCGCACGGGCGGCGTCCCAATCCGACCATGCGCCCTGGTCACCGGTCCGAGCGCGGGTGAGCGCCGCGCACAGGTGCAGGTCGGCGAGCATCTCCGCCCACTCGGTGCCGCCATCGGCCACCCGAGGCTCGATCAGACCACGCGCTTCCCTCAGCCGTTCCAACGCCTCGTCGCCACGGCCGACCGCCCGCAGCAGATGCGCGGCATACCAACTGGCCTGCGCGATGGCCAGCGGGTCGTCCGCGTCCAGCGCGGCGGCCATCCCACGGTCGACGGTCAGCCACACCAACTCGCGGTCGCCGTGCCAGGCCAGGTATGCCTGGGCGAGGTGGTACGCCTGCGCGAGCAGGGCCAGACTGGCCCGCCGGTTCTCGCCGGTGTGCAGCCGGACGGCCCGCTGCGTGGCGTCGAGCAGGCCGGGAAGGATGTCGCCGGCCGCACTGCGCTGATGGCGTGAGGTGTGCCAGGTCTGCCAGGCGGAATCGACGGCCCCGCGCAGGTAGTCGGTGCTCTCCGGCTCCCCGGCGATCGTGATGTGCCAGGCGGTCAGGGCGCGACGGACGTCATCGACGGCGGGGTGACTGGCCCGACCATCGAGAGACAGTGCGACGGCCGGTCCGAACAGGTCGCCGAGATCCCGGACCCCGAGGTGCGGTGCCAACTGTTGTGCGGCCCGCAGGGTCAGCGATCGGCGGCCGTTCTCGATGAACTTCACGGTTGTCGGTGAGAGCCCACTCAGGTTGGCGAGACGCTCGCGGGAAAGGCCGGCGGCTCGGCGAAGCCGTTCAAGGCGCTGACCTGGCGTGGGCTGCTGCTGGGTAGTCACAAAAGACACCTCGCCCCATCGGGTACATCGTGTACCCCACCGTACGCGCCACGACTCATGCGGGGAAGAAGCGTCAGGCGATGTCGCGGCTCCGCGTGTTGGAGCACATGACTCGGTCGATGCCGGGGCCGACGCGGTCAAGCGTCAGGTCGGGCCGACCGGGACGCGATCGGCGCCGATCCGCCGGATCCGCTCGGCGCCCCACTTCCCAACGACGCCAGCGCGGCGTTGAGGGAGATGCCGTACCACGTCCATCGCGGCATCGATGCCGCAGACGTGGGGGCCACGTCGCGCCGACGACGCCAACCTGCCTCCCCTCGCCACACTTACCGAAAGGTAAGTACCTGACTAAATAGTCGGTACTGGCGCACTCTATCCGGCGGTGGCGAGGATCCTTTCGTACCACGAGCCACCCTGGAGAGGACCGCCACATGACCACCAACGACAGCTTCCACGTGAGCGTTCTCGGGTTGGGCGCGATGGGCAGCGCTCTCGCCGCCGCTCTGGTGACGGCCGGCCACGAGACGACTGTCTGGAACCGCTCGGCGGGCAGGGCGGACGCCCTCGCCGCGCAGGGCGCACACGTTGCCGCCACGGCGGGCGACGCCGTCCGGGCCAGCCGGCTGGTGATCGCGTGCCTGCTGGATCACGCGTCGGTCCACGAGGTGCTCGACCCTCTCGCCGGCGACCTGGCCGGACGGACCCTGGTCAACGTGACCACGACGTCACCGGAGCAGTCGCGCGAGCTGGCGTCCTGGGCCGCCGAGGCGGGCGTCACGTACCTGGACGGCGGCATCATGGCCGTACCGGACATGGTCGGCCAGCCCGGGGCGTCGATCCTCTACAGCGGTTCGGCCGACGCCTTCCAGCAGCACCAGCCCCTGCTTGACCGGTGGGGAACCAGCGCGTACCTCGGCGAGGAGCCCGGGCTGGCGTCCCTGTACGACCTCGCCCTGCTCGCGGGCATGTACGTCATGTTCGCCGGCTTCCTGCACGGCGCCGCCATGGTCGCGCCGGCCGGCGTGACGGCAGGCAGGTTCGCCACCATGGCCACGCCCTGGCTGACCGCCATGACCGGCGCCTTCCACGAGTACGCCGAGGTCATCGACAGCGGCGACTACACCGGCGCGGGACAGCAGAGCCTGGAGTTCTCGGATCTCGGCGACATCCTGGACGCCAGCGCCGCCCAGGGCGTCAGCACCGAGGTCGTCGACATGGTCCAGCGCCTCCTGCGACGCCAGATCGACGCGGGCCACGGGAAGGAGGGCTTCGCCCGGATCATCGAGAGCATCAGACACGGCTGACGGTCCTGGCGTTCATCGCTTGCACGGCTGCGGCGGCGACAAGCAGCGCCACAGCCGTGGAACACAGCACACGTACCGCAGTCGCCCATGGCAGATCGTTGGCTGGCAGCAGCAGGGCCAGGGCGTACCCGATGGTGGCAGCGGCCCCGGCGATGGGCCAGAACACCCTCGGGCGGGTGGCGACCGGCGGTGGTTCGCCGTGCCAGGCGCGAAGGAGCCGGCGGCGGCCGACCAGAACGGCGACGCCGAGCGTGACCAGGGCGCCTGCGAGGCTGCTGGGAATGTCGGACACGGTCCACCAGGCGACGTCGCTGACGCGGTCCCAGTCGATGCCGAACACGACGCGCAGCCACCCCACGGTGTGGGTGAGGTGATCCCAAGCGAGGTGACTGGCCGCGCCGAGCAGCGCCGATCCGGCGGTGATCTGCCAGGGATGGCGCACCGTGGCGAGCACCCCGTAGTCGCGCAGCGCGAGCGAACCGAGGTGGGGTAGGTGAGCGGCGAGGGTCGCGACGGTGGCGCGGACGACCCACGCACCGAGCAGCGCCACCGGCAGACACCACCACAGCAGCGCGGTGAGGGTGTGACTCTGCCACTCCGGGCCGATGCCGAGGAACGCGTACCTGATGTCGGGTGCGACCGCCCCGGTAGTCAACGCGACACCGTCGAACCATCGAGGTCGCCAGAGCTTGAGCGGGAGTACCCCACCTGGGTGCGACGGAAAGGTGAGTGGCATCGGCGCATCTTTACATTCAGCGGGCAGCCGAGGCGCTGTCGGGGCGACATGCGTGCGCAGACGCAGCCGAGTCCTTCGTGGTACGTTCGCCGTCGCTGTGCGCTACTGCGAGCTGAGGAGGTGAGACCGATCAACGCTGTGACAGGTCGGGGCTCCCTCCCTCGCATGGCCTAGGGAGCGCCCGAAGAGGCATCCCGAAAGGCTCAGAACACTATGCGCTTCACCTCTGAGACGTCGTCCGACGGCATTCTCGAACAGCTGTTCATCCTCGGTGACGTTCCCGGCGTGCTGTGGACGCCGGAAGGTGCCGCCGGCCCTCGTCCCCTGATCCTGATGGGACACGGCGGCGGCCAGCACAAGAAGGCCCCCGGCATCGTGGCCCGGGCGCGCCGCCTCGTGGCCGAGTGTGGTTTCGCCGTGGCGGCGGTGGACGTGCCCGGCCATGGCGACCGGCCGAAGGACGAGGAGTACGACCGGATCGCGACCGAGAACCAGGCTCGCGTGGCTGCCGGAGAGGAGTTGGCTCCGCTGATCGCCGGTTTCCAGGCGCTCGTGGCCCGCCAGACCGTCCCGGAATGGCGGACGGTCCTGGACACGGTCCAGGACCTTGAGTACGTCGGCGCCGGCCCGGTGGGCTATTGGGGTGTGTCGTTGGGTTGCGGGCTCGGCGTGCCGTTCGTCGCCGCCGAACCCCGGGTCCACGCGGCGGTGCTCGGTCTGGGCGGGGCGCTGGCATCGGCGGAGGTCGCCGCGCGGATCACCGTCCCGGTGGAGTTCCTGCTGCAGTGGGACGACGAGCGGGTGCCGCGAGCCCAGGGCCTGGCGCTGTTCGACGCATTGGCCTCGGCCGAGAAGACCCTGCACGCCAACCCCGGCAGGCACGGGGAGATCCCGGCATTCGAACTGGACAACACGCTACGGTTCTTCGCCCGGCACCTCGGCTGACACCACCGCCTGCGGTCCGCTACGCGCCGGTCGGGATCCGTTCCCGATCGGCGCGTTCGCCGCGATCGCGGCGTACGACCGGTGGGTGCCGTCGCCGGGCCGGTGCAGGCGCTCGACCTCCGTGAAGCCGGCCCGCGCCAACCGCGCCGAGAACTCGTCGACGGGCCAGCGGTAGGCCGTCGCGACCTTGTGGTCGAAGGCAGCGACATCGTCGCCTTCGAAGAAACCGACCACCAGCGCGCCGGCCGGTGCCAGCACTCGCCGGAACCCGGCCAGCACGTCGTCGACGTCCTGCGGCGGCAGGTGGATCAGCGAGAACCAGGCCAGGATGCCGGCGACGGAGTGGTTCTCGACGTCGAGGCTCCGCAACGACCCGAGTTGGTACCTACCGTCCGGATGGGTGGCCTTCGCGTGAGCGATGAACTCGGGAACCAGGTCGATCCCCGTGGCCTCGACGCCGAGTGACCGGAGGTAGTCGGTGATGTGGCCGGGACCGCAGCCCAGATCGAGCACGTCGCCAGGCCAAATCGCCAGGTGTCGCCCGATGAAGGCGAGGTCGTCGGGGTGCACCTGCTCTTTCGTACCGAACAGCTCGATGTAGAGGGCTGCGACCGAGGTGTACGCGTCCCGAACCTGTGTGAAGTCCACCGCGCGACCATACCGACACCTACTGCACAGCGGAGACGGCCAAAAGTAACAATTATGGTTGCTTTCGCTGCGCCGGTGAGCGAGACTGCCGGAGTGGCGGCCAACAGCAGGGTGACGATCGCGGCCCACGCCTTGGCGTGGCTGGAACTGGCCAGGCGGCGCGGTCGGGAGGTGCTCACCTCCGAAGAGGTGGCGGCCAGCGTCAACACGAACGCGGTCGTCGTCCGGCGCAGCCTCGGTGACCTGCAGCGGGCCGGCCTGGTGACGGCGCGCCGCGGCAACGGCGCCGGCTTCTCCCTCGGGCGGCCGGCAGCAGAGATCACGTTGTTGGACGTCTGGCTCGCCGTCTCGCCCGAGCCGCTCCTCGCCCTGCATTACTCGGAGCCGAACCTGGAGTGCCCGGTCGGACGCGGGATCCGTCCGGTGCTCACCGACCTGTACGACGAAGCGACTGACGCGTTTCGGGCGGCGCTGGCACGCCGGACCGTCACCGACGTCCTGGAGAGGATCCTGGCATGATCGTCGAGCTGCGCCGTTACACCCTGCGGAAGGGGCGCCGTGACGAGCTGATCGACTTGTTCGACCGCGAGTTCGTCGAGACCCAGGAGGAACTGGGAATGGCCGTGCTGGGCCAGTTCCGCGACCTCGACCGTGCCGACCAGTTCGTGTGGCTGCGCGGATTCACCGACATGCCGTCGCGCCGGACCGGCCTGACGGCCTTCTACTCCGGCCCGGTGTGGGCGAAGCACGGTCCAGCGGCGAACGCGACGATGCTCGACTCGGACGACGTCCTGCTGCTCCGCGAGATCGTCGCGGTGCCGGTGTTCGAGCGCGGCGCCGCTGATCCCGAAGCGGTCCTGCACGCGACCATCTGGTACTGGGCCGGGCCCTTCGCCGACCCCACCCAGATCCCGGACGATGCGCACGGTGTGCTGAGGACCGAGTACGCCGCCAACGACTTCCCCCGGTTGCCGGTCCGGGAGGGAGAGCACGCGCTGGTCTGGCTCACCCGGTCACCTCTACAGGCGGACGTCCCGGCGGAGGTGGTGAAGACCGAGACCCTCCGCCTGCGCCCCACCCGCCGCTCCAGCCTGCACTGACAGACAAGGCACTACCGGGTCCGCGCCTCGATCTCGGCGACCCGTGCGGCCGGGATGCCCCACGGCTCGGCTACGCCGACCTGCGCGTCCAGGTCCCACAGCACGCACCGCTCGCCCGGCCGGGCCACCATCGACCAGGCGACGACGGTACGGCCCAACTGGTCGCGCATCGACCCCGCGCGGGCAGCCGCGCCCGGCAGGCCGCCGCCCTCCGGGTGGTGGTGCAGGTAGCGGCCGTACGCCGCCGCGCAGAACGCCGCGTACCGCGCGGTGCACAGGATGAAGCCGTGCCATGCCTCGTCGACGGCGTACGAGGGCATGCCGATGATCCGGTTGTCGCGCAGCGCCGCGCCGCAGCAGCGCAGCCACTGCCGCAGGCCGGCCTCGACCAGTGCGCGGGGCTGGTAGGGGCACGTCCTGAAGACGGCGTCGGGCAGTTCCAGGCTCTCGACGGCCCGGGCCACGCGGTCGATGCGGATCCTGCGACGCAGCAGTGCCATCCTCACCTCCCGGGCATCAACAGGCTTCACTGTAATGATGGTGAAGAAAGCCTTGCTGATCTGGTTCAGTGTCCTCCTCCTCAGCGGACTCGTCGGCGGGGAGGACTACATGAAAACGGTGCTGTGCCTGGGCCTGGCCGGTGGCGGGCTCTGGTTGATGTTCCACCTCGCCACCGACAACAGCAGCCAGAGCGGTAAGGACAAGTGGGGCACGGGCGCAGGCGGACACGGCGGCTCGAGTGGTTGCGGGGGCGGTTGCGGCGGCGGCGACTGAGTCGTGCCGCCCGGGTGCCACGACCGCCACCGATCCCCTGGTTCAGGGGTCAGGTAGGGCTCGGCGCGGCGAGGCGGCCCCGCGCCGGGTGCCGGACGAGCGTCTGGCGGACTTGCCCCGGGCGCGCTTCCGCCCCGGGAGGGCGCCGGCCCTGGCGGCGGAACGCTTGGCCGGTCGCCGCCGTCGACGTGCGGACGTCTTTCGGGCAGGGTGGACGACGGGCCGCCCGGCCAGCATGCAGAACACGGCGAGGACGACGAAGACGACGGGGACGATGACCCACAATCCGCCGGCGTCGGTGAGCTCCTCGGGCAGGCGTGGGTCGACCAGGCCCTCGGGATCCCGCACCACCGTGACCCCGTGCCCCACGTCGCCTTCCGGGTTGTCCGAGGCGCCGATCCTGGCCCCGGGCCACTGCCCCAGCTCTCCGGGAATTCGCCGACCATCCGGATCGGCGAGGGTGTAGTAGAGATGACGACTGTCTTCCTGGCCCTGGCGCAGGGCGGTGACTGTGGCGTCGACCCGTTCGCCGCGCTGCGTGAGCACCACCGACCACAGGCCCTCGGAGGCCACGAACATGAGGATGGCACCGACCACCCAGGCCGCGCACAGCAGGCCCATGCGGGGCGGTTCCGCGGGCCAGGTCACCAGCACCGCCAGCGCCATCGCGACACACCACAGCAGGGTGCCGGGCATGACCGCGCTGTCGGCCCGGATCCAGGTCGTCCCCGCCAGGGCGCCGACCGCCCCGACGACGGTGAACACCGCCAGGTACGTCGCCCCGAGCGGGTTCATCCACCGACGAGCACCGATACGCTGCACGGCCGCAGCGTAGGCGGAGTGGGCAACAGCCCGGATTCAGTGGACGAGGGCTGCCGGGCAGTGCGCGAGAAGCTCCGTCGGGGCGTGCACGACCAGGTCGGGGCCGGCGGCGAGCAGCGCGGCGATGTCCCCGCCGTGCCAGGTGGTGGCGACCGAGGTCGCCCCGGCGTCCCGGCCGCTGAGCAGGTCGATCACCGCGTCGCCCACCATCATGGCCTGGTGCGGCGGCACGTCGAGGTGGCCCAGCGCCTGGAGCACGATGTCCGGGGCCGGCTTGGGACGCGCCACCTCGTCGGAGCCGATCACCTGGCCGAACAGGCCCAGCACGCCGAGCTGGTCGAGCAGCGAACGGGCCCGGGGGCCGGCCTTGCCGGTGGCGACCGCCATCCGGATGCCCCGCGCGTGCAGGGTCTCCAGGGTCTCGCGTACGCCGGGGAACAGCGGCACCAGGTGCGCCATCCGGTAGCTCTCCCGGACGAACGGGGCCTCCATCTCCAGCGGCAGGCCCATCAGCCGCATGATGTCCGGGAAGTACCGGCCCATGTGCCGGTTGTACTCCTCGAACGGCGCCGGCCCGCTCCCGACCACCTCGGCGTACGCGATGCTGAACGCCTCCCGCATGACGGCCGAGCTGTCGACGATGACGCCGTCGAGGTCGAACACGACCGCACGGATCGGCCCGCGTGTCGGCGGCTGCGGGATCACCTCGACGGTGGACGGTGGGTGGCTCATGGCTGCTCCCGGAAGCGAGGAGGGTCGACGGTGGTTCTCACCGGTCGCGATGGCCTGCCAGGGCGTGCTCCCGCGCCGGCTCGGTGGGCCGGGCGGAGTGGTAGATCCGTTCGATGACGTCGATGGTCCGGCGTGCCTCGGCCACGGCCGCGCCCCGGGAGGCGGGGTCGGCGAGCAGCCCGGGCAGTTCGTCGAGCTGGCGGCCGTACTCGGTGCCGATCGGCTCCTCGGGCAGCGGCAGCCGGACGCTCTCCCCGTCGCGGGTACGGGTCAGCACCGGCGTGGGCTCCCGGTTGGGGCTGAAGCCGAAGGTGCAGCGCAGCGTCGCCGATCCGGCCGCGCCGTGCACGGTGACGGTGGTGCGGTCGAGCGACTCGTGCGAGGCCCAGCAGGCGTGCAGTGCGACCGAGGCGCCGTCGGCGGTGAGCAGGAAGCCCCGGGCGGTGTCCTCGACGTCGCCGGGGGCGCGGTCACCCGCGCCGGTGTCGCCGCGCCAGGCGGCGTTGGCGGCGCCGTCGTTGACGAAGTCGTCGGAGACGCTGCCGATGGCGTGCACGACCCGGGTCGTCGGGCCGAGCAGCGGCAGCACGGTGTCGAGCAGGTGCCAGCCGAGGTCCACCAGTGCGCCGCCGCCGGAGAGGTCGCGGCGGGTGAACCAGCCGCCCGCGTCGGGCACGCCGCGCGCGCGGACCCAGGCCACGTCGACGTGCCGGATCGGGCCCAGCTCTGCCGCCGCCGCCGCGAGGGCCCGCACGTCGGCCCGGTAGCGGGCGGCGCTGCCGGCGAGCAGCACCGCCCCGCCGTCGCGTTCCGCGTCGGCCAGCAGGGTCGCCTCGGCGGAGGTCAGGCAGACCGGCTTCTCCAGGAACACCGGTACGCCCCGGCGCAGCAGCCGGGCGGCGACGGTGGCGTGCAGGTGGTTCGGTACGGCCACCACCACGAGGTCGACCGACCCGGCCGGCAGCTCGTCGACGTCGGCGTACCCGGCGGGGATGCCGTGGGTGTCGCGGACCTTCTCGCGTACGCCGGCGGCCGGATCGACCACGGCGGTGACCGCGTAGCCGGGGTGCGCGGCGAGTCGGGGCAGCCAGATCTCCCGCCCGGCCCAGCCGAGGCCGGCCACCGCGACCCGCACCGGGCGGTCGGTCGCGGCGGCCGGGGGCAGGCCGGTCATCCGGCGAGGACGTCGGCGAGCACGGCGGCGATGTCGTGCATCTGCTGCTCGGTGCCGAGCAGCGTGCGGTGGTGCAGCCAGATGCAGTCGGAGTGGATCAGCTCGGTGTTCGGGCACCGGGCGGCGACCGCCTCGACCGACTCGTCGGGCGCGCCGGCCTTCCAGAAGCCCTCGCAGCGGTAGATCGCGCGGAACGCGACGAACGCGGGCACGCCCCTGGCGATGAGGGCGTCCACGACCTGGCGGCGCCGCGCGATGTCCATGCCGGGGACGCGGAACATCGCCATGTAGTGCGGGTTGCGGTCGGTACGCGGGTCGGTGGACTGCGGCACGACGCCGGGGATCTCGGCGAGCAGGCTGGACAGCAGCGGCCAGCGCTGCTCGCGCACCGCGATCTGCTCGTCGAGGCGGGTCAGCTGGGCCCGGAGCACGGCGGCGGTGAACTCGCCCATCCGGTAGTTCGAGCCGGTGGTGCCGTGCAGGTAGTCCCGGTCGGTGCGGGGCCGGCCGCAGCTGTGCACCAGGAACGCCCGCTCACGCAGTTCCTCGTCGGGGAAGAGCACCGCCCCGCCCTCACCGGCGGTCATCAGCTTGCCGTTCTGGAAGCTGAACGCGGCCACCGAGCCGAGCGCGCCGGCCCGCTTGCCCTGCCACTGCGCGCCGTGGGCGTGCGCGGCGTCCTGGAGCAGCGCCACCCCGGCGTCGGCGGCGATCTTGTCCAGCGCGTCCATGTCGGCGAACTGGCCGGCCATGTGCACCGGCATGATCACTTTGGTCCGCGGCGTGATCGCGGCAGCGACGGCGGCCGGGTCGACGCAGTAGGTGTCCAGGTCGACGTCGACCGGAACGGCGACCGCACCGAGGCGCTGGGCGGCCAGCGACGACGAGATGAACGTGAAGGCCGGCACGATGACCTCGGTGCCCGGCCCGACGCCGAGCACCTCCAGGGCCACCTCCAGCGCGTGCGTGCCGTTGGTCACGGCGAGCGCGTGCGGCGTGCCGTGGTACGCCCCGAACTCGGCCTCGAAGGAGTCGACCTCGCTGCCGCCCATCCGCCACCACTGGCCCTGCTCGAGGGCGCGGATCAGGCCGGCGCGCTCCGCGTCGCCGAACTGCGGCCACTCGGGGAATTCCGACACCGTCGGCTGACCACTCATGACATCCCACTTCCCAACTCGGGCGGACCAGGGGTTTCGCCGGCCCGTCGGGCGGGGCGACCAGGGACCGCCGGTACGCGGTCGGTGTCGCCCGGTGCGCCGGGAGGGCCGGTTCGAGGTAGGGGCCGCCCCCGTGCAGCCGGCGGCGTCGCTTCAGCAGGGAGGACGCTAACCGAACCGGCCGTACGGTTACCGCCCCTAACAGCCCCTAGGCACCCCTTAGTCCGCCCGTTCCCTCGCCGCCGCCGGTTCGCCCGACGGCCGGCGCGTAGTAAGACTGCGGAGGACCAGTCATCGGTCCTGTCGCGACAGGACCGCGCCCCGCGAGGTGAAGTTGTGTCGGACGTGCTGCTGTTGAACGGCCCGAACCTGGGCATCCTCGGCCAGCGGGAACCGGAGATCTACGGCACCGACACCCTGGCGGACATCGAACGGGCGGTCGGCGAGGAGGTCGCCGCCCGGGGCTGGCGGGTCGTGGCCGAACAGCACGACTGCGAGGGCGCACTGATCCGCGCGATCCAGGGCCGCTACGACACCGTCGGAGCGATCGTCAACCCGGGCGCGCTGATGATCGCCGGGTGGAGCCTGCGGGACGCGCTGGCCAACTATCCGCGGCCCTTCATCGAGGTACACCTGTCCAACGTCTGGGCCCGGGAAAGCTTCCGGCACGACTCGGTCATCGCCCCGCTGGCCAGCGGCGTCATCGTCGGGCTCGGGTCGTTGGGCTACCGGCTGGCCGCCCGCGCCCTCGTCGCCACCCTCCGGTGACGATCCGGGACACCGCCGTCCGATCCGGGCGGCACCGGGCCCGCCCCGGTACGGTCGTCCGCACGTTCCCGCTCTCCCCGAAGGACATCACGTGCGCATTCCCATCATCGTCCTGACTCTCTCCCTCGCCGTGGTCTTCGTGACCACCGCCATCCCGAAGCTCACCGGGCAGGCGCTGATGCGCGAGCGGATGGCTCACCTCGGCGTCTCGGAGCAGCTCACCCGCGTGCTCGGGGTGCTGGAGCTCGCCGCGGTCGCCGGCCTGCTGCTCGGGCTGCTCTGGCCCCCACTGGGCATCGCGGCGGCGATCGGTCTCGCCCTGCAGATGGTCGGCGCGGTGGTCTACCACGCCCGTGCGAAGGACCCGATCGGGATGATCCTCACGCCCGCCGTCTTCGCCATCGCCGCCGTGGCGCTCGTCTACCTGCACGTGCGGCAGGGCTGAGTCACCGTGCCCGGTCCGCGCCCCGCTGACGGCCTGCTGGGCGTCGACGTCGGCGGCACGAAGGTGGCGCTGCGCGCCGAGGCGGCCGGCCGGCCGGCGTACGAGAGTTCGTTCCGCTGGCCGCGCGACGCCGACCCGGCAGCCGACCTGGCCGCGCTGGCCGCCGAGGTGGACCGGCTGCGCGACACCTGGGGTCCGGTGGCCGCGGTCGGCGTGGCGATGCCGGCGACCACCGACCCGGCCGGCATCGTCACCACGTGGCCCGGCCGGCCGGGTTGGGCGGGCCTGGATCTCGCCGGCGCGCTGCGCCGCGTCTTCCCCGGCGCGGCGACGGCCGTCGCCGACGACGGTGACCTCGCCGCGCTGGCGGAGGCCCGGCACGCCGGCCGGGACGACGTGGTCTACCTGGGCGTCGGCACCGGGATCGGCGGCGGCGTCGTGCTGGCCGGCAGGCCGGTGCCCGGCCGGTCCTCCGCCGAGGTCGGACACATGATCGTCGCCCTCGACGGCGAACGCTGCGACTGCGGCCGGCGCGGCTGCCTCCAGTCGATCGCGTCCGGCCCGGCCACCCTGCGCCGGGCGGGTGCCGCCCGGGGCGCCGAGGTGGGCTTCGACGACCTGCGGGCGGGGCTCGACGAGGGCGTGGCCTGGGCGGTGGACGCGGTGGACGCGAGCTGCCGGGCGCTGGCGGCGGCGGTGGTCAGCCTGGGTGAGCTGCTGGACCCGGCGCTGGCGGTCGTCGGTGGCGGGTTCGCCGCCGGGCTGCCGGGCTTCGTGCCGCTCGTCGCCGAACGGGCCCGCGCCGCCGGTCGGCCCGGGCGGCCGGCGCCACCGGTGCGGGCCGCCGCCCTCGGCGCGTTGTCGTCCCTGCACGGCGCGGTGGAGCTGGCCCGTGGCCTGACCGACGCGCCGGCTTCCGTGCGTCCCACCCCCACCCCGTAGAGGAGATCAACCATGGTCAGGATCGGTGTCGTCGTCGGCAGCACGCGGCCGGGCCGCAAGGCCGACGCCGTGGCCCGTTGGGTGCACGGCGTCGCCGCCAGGCGGGGCGACGCCACGGTCGAGCTGGTCGACATCGCCGACCACGACCTGCCGCACTTCGACGAGTTGCTGCCGCCGTCGATGGGGCCGTCGAGGCGGCCGGCCGTACGCCGGTGGGCGGCGACCGTCGCCGGGTTCGACGGTTTCGTCTTCGTCACCCCGGAGTACAACCACTCGATCCCGGGCGCGCTGAAGGACGCCATCGACTTCCTGTTCCAGGAGTGGCAGCACGCGTCGGCCGGCTTCGTCAGCTACGGCGTGCACGGCGGGACCCGGGCGGCGGAGCACCTACGGCTGGTGCTCGGGCAGCTCGGGGTCGCCGACGTCCGGTCCCAGGTCGCGCTCTCCCTGACGACCGACTTCGTCAACTTCCGCGACTTCCGGCCGGCGGCGCACCACGAGCAGGCCCTCGGCACCATGCTCGACGAGGTGGTCGCCTGGGCCGGGGCGCTACGGACGCTGCGCCGCGGCTGACGCCAACCGGCGTCGAGGCGGTCGCGGCCCGGCAGGGTCACACGTCGGGTGCCGCCGGAGGTGGCAGCCGTAGGCCGGCTGGGATCCGGGCGCCCACCGGCCACAGCCCGGACGCCGGAAGCCGCTGCCCTCCGTCGATCTTCGACAGGTCGAGCAGACCCCCGCTGAAGGTGGCGCCGACCTTGCCTTCGTCCATATCGAGGACGCCCCGGACATGCGCTGGGCACTGGTGTGGCGCAGCGACAGCGACGACGACCCGCGCGTCCAGGCGCTGGCCGGCATCTTCCGCGAACACGGACCCCTGCGGCACTGACGAAGCCCGGAAGTCGCGGATGCCTTCCCTCGCAGCGGACGCACACCGCGCTCAACAAGGGCTGGGGCAATCCACGCCCCCACGCAGCTGCACCGATAACGTGTGGTTATCGCACCTTAAGAAGACTGTCGTAGATGAGCCGGCGAGGTAGCTGAGAGGCTGGCCAGGTCCAAGCGATCCGGACGCCGCTGGGTCGATCTCCGTTATGGAGGAACGACCGCATCGAAGGGAGTAAGCTCTCTTGCGTCACATCCGCACAGTTTTCGCACTCCTCCTGGCCCTCGTGACCGCGGGCGGCGCACTCGTCGTCCTCACTGCGTCACCCGCACAGGCCGCCGTCTCGTGCTCCGGGACCATCACCTACAGCCGTACCTATGGTCCGGGCGAGCTGACGATCTTCTACAACACCTCGAACGGCGGTACGAACAGC
Organism: Micromonospora sp. NPDC047074; assembly: GCF_040643815.1. Classification (NCBI taxonomy): domain Bacteria; kingdom Bacillati; phylum Actinomycetota; class Actinomycetes; order Micromonosporales; family Micromonosporaceae; genus Micromonospora; species Micromonospora sp. NPDC047074. Next base: position 46,218 of record NZ_JBEYVB010000023.1, on the reverse strand, counting down.
GCCTGCTTCTACCACAAGGGTGCCGCGTACGGGGTGGCCGCACCGACCTATGTACGCGCGTACCGGTGTACGCAGCAGTCCGGCGAGGGAGAGCCGTGCACCGTCGCGGCCAGCTCCAGCGCGGACTCCGGCAACTACGCCTACTACGCCGGACCACGTGGGGTCACCGGCACCGCCAACTACTGCGTCGCAGCGATCGGCTACATCGACTGGCAGGGCTACCGCTACGAGATCAGCAGCGGGCGACAAGGCTGTTGACCCGGACCTCTGAGGACGACCTCGAACCGCTGAACCTCAACGGCTTACCCGCCCGGACGGCCTGAACCTTTACGCGGGTCACACCTCAAACCTCTAACCATCAGCCGCGCCCAGCCAGGCGCGGCTGATTCCATATCCGACACCACTATCAGGATCAATTATTTGTGGTGCCGGGACAGCTACCCAAGCGTGGGGCCGACAGAGCCGCCCGAACGTTGACGATCTTGCCTAACTGGTGGCTCCGGCGCCGCTGCCTCGACCTCGACGGTCACCGGCTTCGACACGTACCTTGGACGGCCCCGGCCTCAGCCGGCCCGCTCGGCGCGACGCAGCAGCGCGGCGGCCACGCAGCCGCCCGCGAAGACGGCCACGGCGCCGACCGTCTGGCCGGTCTCCAGCGCGGAGCGGAACGCGTCGGAGACGACCCCACGCTCCGCCTCGGACCGCGCGGCGGCCAGGGCGGCGGGAAACGATCCGGCGCCGGCCAGGGCGGCGGGCAGCAGGGCGGCGAACCGGGCGTTGAGGATCGCGCCCAGCACGGCGATGCCGAGGCTGCTGCCGACCTCCGTCATGGTGCCGTCCACGCCCGCCCCGGCTCCGGCCTTCTCCGGCGGGATCGCGCTCATCACCGCCTCCACGATGGCCGGGTTGGCCAGGGCGCAGCCGGCGCCCATCACGAGCAGTCCCGGCAGCAGCACCCCGTAGCCGTCCGACGGGACGTGGGTGATCAGGGCGAGACCTGCGGCGAGCATCGTCATGCCGAGCGCGATCGAGTACGCCAGCCCGAGCCGGTGGATCACCCGCGCGGCGATCCCGCCCAGATTGAGCAGGACGATGGAGAGCGCGAACGGCATCATCCGCAGCCCCGCCTCCCAGGCCGGGTAGCCGCGGACGAACTGGAGGTGCTGGGTGAGCAGGAACAGCGCGCCGGTGGCGCCGAAGGTGATCAGGACGACCCCGGAGACCGCGCCCACGAAGCGGGGGTTGCGGAAGAAGTGCATGTCCAGCATGGGGTCGGCGACCCGCCGTTCCCAGGCCACGAAGGCGGCGAGCAGGAGCACCCCGGCGACCGCCGCGCCGAGTACCGGGGTGGCGTCCCAGCCCTCCTCCGGGCCGGCGATGATCGCGTAGACGACCCCGGTCAGGCCGGCCGTGGAGAGCACCACCCCGCCCAGGTCGAGGCGCCCGCCGGCCGGCTGGCGCGACTCGGGCACCAGCGCCCACGCCGCCGCCAGGCAGACCAGCACGATCGGGACGTTGACCAGGAAGATGGCTCCCCACGGGAAGTGGGCGAGGATGAGCCCGCCGAACGGCGGCCCGGCCGCGAACCCCAGGGCGCTCGCCGCTGCCCAGAGGCCGATCGCCCGGGACCGCTCGGTGTCGTCGAAGACCTGCATCGCCACCGCGAGGGTGGCGGTGACCAGGAGGGCCCCGCCGACGCCCATGCCGGCGCGGGCCGCGATGAGCTGGCCGCTGGACTGGGACAGCCCGGCGGCCAGCGACCCGAGCCCGAACAGCACGAGGCCGGCGAGCAGCATCCGGCGGCGGCCGTACCGGTCGGCGGCGCTGCCCGCGGTGAGCAGCAGTCCGCACTGGACCAGCGCGTACGCGTTGATCATCCACTGGACGTCGGCGGTGCTTGCGCTCAGCTCGGTGGTGAGCACCGGGATCGCCACGGTCAGCACGGTGTTGTCGAGCACCACGGTGACCTGGGCGAGGCAGAGCACGCCGAGGATGAGCCACCGGCCCCGGACCCGGCCGTCGGTGTCGGCGACCGGCGTCCGGGGCGTGGTGGCGGTCATCGGGCCGGGGCGAAGCGGGCGAGGGGGTTGGTCAGGCTGCCCACCAGTTGCAGCGCGGCCGACGGGTCGGCGAGGTCGACCATCTGCTGGTTGTTGCGCAGTTGGAGCCGGTTCAGGCAGGACAGCGCGAACTCCGGGGCGAACAGGTCGTAGCGCCGCAGCCGCTCGGCCAGGTGCGGGACGCTGTCGGCGTAGTCGGTCGCGCACTCGGCGACCGTCCGCCAGAAGGTCTCCTCGTCCAGGACGTCCTCGGTGACGAGGATCGCGCTGAGGTAGCGCAGGAAGCAGTCGAAGACGTCCGTGAAGATGGACAGCAGCTTCATGTCCTCCGGCACGTCGGCCCTGACCCGCTGGACCTGCGGGGGCAGGTCGGCCGCCGGGTCCATCACCACGATCTCCTCGGCGATGTCCTTGAAGATCGCCCGCTCGACCGTCCCGCCGTCCAGGACGAGGATGACGTTCTCGCCGTGCGGCATGAAGGCCAGGTCGTGGGCGTAGAAGCTGTGCAGCAGCGGGGTGAGATAGGCGTCGAGGTAGCGGCGCAGCCACACCTGCGGCGCCAGCCCCGACTGCGCGATCAGCGCGGCGGCGAACGAGCGGCCCTCGCGGTCGGTGTGCAGCAGGGACGCCATCGTGGCCAGCCGCCGGCCCGGCTCCAGCGCGGGCACCGGGCTCTCCCGCCACAGCGCCGCCAGCATCTTGCGGTACGGGGAGTACCGGTCGGTCGCCGCCTCGTACTCCAGGTGCCGGTACCCGACGGCGGCCCGCTCCCGGATGATCGTCAGCCCGGTGCGCTTGAGCACGTCGTCGCCGTCGATCAGGTCGGCGAGCCAGTCGTTGATCGCCGGGGTCGCCTCCATGTACGCGGCCGACAGCCCGCGCATGAAGCCCATGTTCAGCACGGACAGCGCGGTCTTCACGTAGTGCCGCGACGGGTCGCTGACGTTGAAGAAGGTGCGGATGGACTGCTGGGCGAGGTATTCGTCGGGGCCGGGGCCGAGGCAGACCAGCCGGCGCTGCGCCACCTCGGCGGCGAACGTGACGGAGATCCTGTTCCACCACTGCCACGGGTGCACCGGGATGAACAGGTAGTCGGCCGGGTCGAGGCCGAGCCCGGTCAGGGTGTCCGCGAACCCGGCCAGGGTCTCGTCGCCGAGTTCGGCGCGGATCAGGCTGTCGTAGTCCAGGTCGGCGGCGCAGGTGAACGTCGTCCGGTCGCGGTGCCCGGCCACCCAGAGCAGCCGCACCGGGCGGCCGGCCTCCGGGGCGTACCCGAGGTATTCGTCGATGCCGAAGCCGATGCGGCCGTTGTTCGCGACGAAGCCCGGGTGGCCCTCGGTCATCTGGGTCTCGATGGTCTGGAAGTCCGCGCCGGCGAGGTCGGCGGCGCTCACCGCCGGCTTGTCGAGCTTGTACGCGGTGCTGGCCAGCGTGGAGCTGATCTCCTCCAGGTAGACGGGGAGGATCTGGTCGGTGAGCCCGAGCGCGCCCCGCAGGTCGAGGCAGAACTCCAGGGCGTCCAGCGGCAGCTCGGTGTCGCCCCGGTGGCGGGTGATGCTGTCGGCGTCGATCCGCCAGTGGTCCAGGGCCAGCAGGCCGGCGGTGAACCGGTAGACGACCTCGCCGTCGTCGCCGCGCACCTGGTAGCGCCGCTCCCCCTCCGCCGGTGCCGCCTGGTCGGCGGGGGCCGTCCGGTCGGCGTCGAGCGGCTCGGGCGTGAGCAGGCGTTCGTGGGCGAACTCGGCCAGCGCCTTGCGGACCAGCAGCCGGTTGGCGTGGGCCCAGTTCGCGGGCGTCAGGTGGGCCACGGATGCGAGCGGGTTCACGCGGGTACGTCTCCTCGGGTTGCGGCGGCGAACTGGTCACGGGTGCAGACGCTGAGCAGCGCTTCCTTCTCCGGCTTGCGGATCGGGCCGACGACGGTGAACCCGACGGCCGCGTTGAGCGCGTGCACCGCCGTGTTGCGCACGTCGGGCTCCACGACGACCCGCCGGGTGGCCGGGTCGGCGAAGAGCCAGGACATCACGGTGGTGATCACCGCCCGGGTGAAGCCGTGCACCGGCGCCTCGGCGGGCGCGCAGAGGAAGTGCATCCCCACGTCGCCGTCGGCCCGGTCGTAGAGGCCGACGAGTTCGACGTGGGCGGGGTCGTACCGCTCGGCCAGGAAGGCCGGCCGGCCCTCGTGCAGGCCGAGGAACGCGTCGTGGTGCGGGTGCGCGGCGATCTGCCGGTACTCCCGCGCGACCCGCGCCACGTCGGCGTCCTGCATCAGCCAGAACGCCGCCTTCGGGTGGGTCACCCAGCGGTGCAGCAGCGCCGCGTCGGCGTCCGGGTCGAGCGTACGCAGGGCGAACTCGCCGAGCCGGTCGTCGAGCCGGCGGTGGACCACGTCGGTCACGATGCGGCCCCGGCGGACACGCCGAACTCCTGGAAGGCGATGCGCTTCTCGATCGGGTAGTGCTCGCGGCCCAGCAGCTCGCGGATGATCCACGAGTTGCGGTACGGGCCCATGCCCAGGTCGGGCGAGGTGATGCTGTGCGTGTGGGTGCCGGCGTTCTGGAGGAAGATGCCCCGGCCGGTGTGGTCGATGCTGTAGTTGCGGGCCACGTCGAAGCGGCCGTGGGAGTCCCACCGGATCCGGTCGCGGACGGGCTCCAGGAACTCCGGCACCCGGTAGTGGTAGCCGGTGGCCAGCACCAGCCCCTCGGTGTCCAGGGTGAAGTCGTGCCCCTGCTCGACGTTGCGCAGCCCCAGCGTGTAGGTCCCGCTGGCCTCGTCGTGGGTGGCGGTGGTCAGCGCGGTGTTGGTCAGCAGCCGGGTCCGCACCGGGCCGGGGATGCTCTTCGCGTAGAGCAGGTCGTAGATCTCGTTGATCAGGTCGGCGTTGATGCCCTTGAACAGGCCCTTCTGCGCGGACTCCAGCCGGTAGCGGGTCTCCTCGGGCAGGGCGTGGAAGTAGTCCACGTAGTCCGGTGAGGTGATCTCCAGGGTGAGCTTGGTGTATTCGAGCGGGAAGAACCGGGGCGACCGCGTGACCCAGTTGAGCTGGTAGCCGCAGGAGTCGATGTCGCCGAGCAGGTCGTGGTAGATCTCGGCGGCGCTCTGCCCGCTGCCGACCACCGTGATGCTCCGCTTCGCGCGCAGCGCCGCCCGGTGCTCGAGGTACCGCGAGTTGTGGATCACGTCGCCGCCGAGCCCCGCGCAGGACTCGGGCACGTACGGCGGCGTGCCGGTGCCGAGCACCAGGTGCCGGGCCCGGTAGGTGACCGACTCCCCGGTGGCGGTCACCGTCACCCGGACCGTGTAGTGCTCGTCGGCCGGGTCGAACCCGACGGCGGTGACCTGCTGGCCGAACCGGATGTTGTCGAGCTTGCCGGCCGCCCAGCGGCAGTAGTCGTCGTACTCGCTGCGCAGCGGGAAGAAGCTCTCCCGGATGTAGAACGGGTAGAGCCGGCCGGATTCCTTGAGGTAGCTCAGGAACGAGTACGGCGAGGTGGGGTCGGCGAGCGTGACCAGGTCGGCGATGAACGGCGTCTGGAGCCGGGTCGACTCCAGCAGCATCCCGGGGTGCCAGCTGATGCTCTCCCGCGCCTCCAGGAAGAGGCCGTCGAGTTCGTCGATCGGCTCCGTCAGGCACGCCAGGCCCAGGTTGTACGGGCCCAGCCCGACGGCGATGAAGTCGTGCGTCGACATGTGGTTCTCCAGTGCGGGGTGGGGATCGTCAGCCGACGGTGCAGGACAGCTCGGCGGTGGCCCTGGTCTGCGCGTACCAGGCGGCGTGTTCGGCGATCAGGTCGAGCACGTGGGCGATGTCGTCCAGCGTGGTCTCGGGGTTGAGCAGGGTGAACTTCAGGTAGTGCGCGCCGTCGACCTTGGTCCCGGCGACGAGCCCGGCGCCGGACGCCGCCAGCGCCTCGCGGGCGTACAGGTTGGCGTCGTCGACGAGGCCCCGGTTGGCGCCGGCCGGCAGGTAGCGGAAGACCACGGTGCTCAGCTGCGACCGGGTCACCACCTCGAAGCGGGGATCCTCGGTGAGCAGCCGCCAGGCGTCGGCGGCCCGGTCGATCACCTCGTCGAAGAGCGCGCCGACCGCGTCCGGCCCCATGATCCGCAGGGTCAGCCAGAGCTTCAGGGCGTCGAAACGGCGGGTGGTCTGGATGCTCTTGTCGACCTGGTTGGGGATGCGCTGCTCGACCATCCGCGCCGGGTTGAGGTAGTCGGCGTGCCAGGTGGCGTGCCGCAGCACCCGCCGGTCGCGCACCAGCAGCGCGCTGGAGCTGACCGGCTGGAAGAAGGACTTGTGGTAGTCGACGGTGACCGAGTCGGCCCGCTCGATGCCGTCGAGCAGGTGCCGCCGGGTCGGCGACACGAGCAACCCGCAGCCGTACGCCGCGTCGACGTGCAGCCAGACGCCGGCGGCCGTGCAGATGTCGGCGATCTGCGGCAGCGGGTCGATGTTGCCGAAGTCGGTGGTGCCGGCGGTGGCGACCACGGCCATCACCAGCAGCCCCTCGCTGCGGCACCTGTCGATCTCGCGGGCCAGGTCGTTGGTCTTCATCCGCCGGTCGGCGTCGGTGGGCACGGTGACCACCGCGTCGGCGCCGAGGCCGAGCAGCTTGGCCGCCTTCTGCACGCTGAAGTGACCGGCCGCCGACGTGATGATGCGCAGCCGGGACAGCAGCTCCGGACGCGACGGCCGCTCGGCCGAGCGGCCGACCACGTTCGCGCAGGTCTCCTCGCGGGCCAGCAGCATCGCCTGGAGGTTGGACTGGGTGCCGCCGCTGGTGAAGATGCCGTCGGCGGCCGGCCCCAGGCCGATCCGGTCGGTCGTCCAGTCGACCAGCCGGCGTTCGATCAGCGTGCCCCCGGCGCTCTGGTCCCAGGTGTCCAGCGAGGAGTTGACGGCACTGAGCACCGCCTCGCCGAGCAGCGCGGGGATCACCACCGGGCAGTTGAGGTGCGCCAGGTAGCGGGGGTGGTGGAAGTAGACGGCGTCGCGCAGGTAGACGTCGTGCAGCTCGTCGAGCGCGGCGCCGGTGTCCGCCAGCGGCCGGTCCAGGTCGATGCCGGCGATCCGCGGCGCCAGCTCGTCCGGTGTCACACCCGTGAACGGCCGGTCCACGCCGGTCATCCGGGCCGCCACCCGGTCGATGCCGTCGGCCAGCACCCGCCGGTAGTCCTCGACCGAACCGGCGGTGAACAGGTGGGCACGGGCGCCGTCCGACCCGGGGGTCACCCCGGTCGACGGCACCTGGGCGGTGGATCCGGGCAGGCTCATGCGGGTCCTCAACGGTCGGGGGTGGATGGTGGCGGGAACGTCGAACATCGGACGTCGGACGTCTTCTTCCGCCCCGCGGTCCGGCATTTTCGCGCCAACTTAGGTTACCCTAACCTAATTGTGTGTCAATATTGTTGCCGCGTTGCGAGCGACCTCACTCACCCCGGCACCGCCGCCAGCGGCTGCCCGTCCGGCGCCACATCGGACGGACGCGGGAACCTCCGCTGGTGCGTCAGACCCAACGCGACGCCCAGCGCCACCAGGACGACGGAGGCCACCGCGACCGCCGGGTAGCCGACCTGGTCGGCGGCGGCCAGGGCGACGGAGGCCGCCACGAACGAGCAGACCAGGCCGAACGACGACAGCACCGTGAAGTCGGTACCACCCGTGCCGGGGCGGGAGTAGTCCATGTTGACCGTGTAGAGCACGACGTTGGCGACCGTGTAGGCGGCCATGAAGCAGCACAGCGCGGCGACCGTCCCGGCCAGCGGCGCCCGGCCGTTCAGCAGCGGCAGCAGCATCGCCGTGGACAGCGCGAGCGCCACCCCGCCGGCGACCAGCACGCGCCCGCGCCCGAACCGGCCGACCGCGGCGCCGCCGACCAGACCGGCCAGGATCGCCGGCAGGCTCGTCACCACGCCGGTCACCACGCCGATCCGACCCAGCGACCAGCCCGCGTCGACCAGGGCCGGCGTGACGAGGGCGTACGTCGCGCCGGCTCCGATGTAGACCAGCGGCACCACGCCGAACGTCCACCGGCGGCAGCCGGGCTGGCCGAGCACGGACAGCAGCGCCCGGTACGCCGCACCGGCGCTGGCGACGCGGTCCGTGCGGTCCGGCTCCCGGAACCGCCACACCACCAGCAGGCCGACGGCGGTCAGCGCGGCGAGCAGCAGGATCGCCGGCACCCAGCCGAACCGGTCGTAGACGACCACGCAGGCGCCGCCGCCGAGCAGGTTGCCGACGTAGCTCGCGGCGACCTGGATGCCGTTGCCGGTCCCCCGGCCCCGATCGGAGAGCAGCCGGACGGCGACGGCGTCGACGGCGATGTCCTGCGTCGCGGAGAGGAACACGTACGCGACGCAGATCGCGATGACCGGGCCGAGCTGCCCGGCCGGGCGGTCGAACGGCAGCAGCGCCAGCAGGGCCAGCACCAGCCCGCCCTGCAACACCAGCAGCCAGGACCGGTAGTGGCCCCGGTGCCGGGAGCCGTACCGGTCGAGGATCGGCGCCCAGAGGAACTTGATCGGCCAGACCAGGCCGACGATCTGCAACACGGCCAGCGTGTCGAGGGAGGTGCCGCCGTCGCGCAGGATGGCGGTCAGCCCGACGGTGATGAAGCCGATGCCGAGGTACTGGGTGACGTAGAGCGCGGTGAGCGTGCCGTAGCGACTCCTCACCGGGCGCTCCAGTAGGCGAGCGAGGTGAGCTGGTGCTTGCCGACGCCCAGGGTCCGCCGCACGTGCTTGGTGATGCCCCGCGTGCTGGCCGCCTCGCAGGCCACCCAGTAGTGGGCGTCGTCGGCCGCGGGCAGGGCCGCGCAGACCGTCTCGACCAGGTGCTGCCCGCCGTCGCGGCGCGGCACCCAGGTGATCTCCCGTCCCGCCCGGGCGCTCGGCGCCAGCGCCTTCTCGCCCTCGTGGGCGTACTCCAGCCAGAGCGTCGCCGGGACGTCGGGGGCGGCGGCGAGCAGGCTGTTCACCGCCGGCAGCGAGGCGGCGTCGCCGACCAGGTAGAGGTGGCTCGGAGCCGGGTCCGGCAGGCTGAACCCGGTGCCCTGGACGGTGGCGTCGATGGTGTCGCCGACCTGGGCGGCGGCGGCCCAGCGGGCGGCGCATCCGTCGTGGATGGCGAACTCGAGGTCGAAGTGGCCGGTCTCCGGGTCCGGGTCGACGAGGGTGTACGCGCGCTGGTGCGGCCGGCCGTCGTTGTCGAACCAGAGCCGGACCCACATGGTGGGGTGTACGCCGCAGGCCTCCAGCAGGCCCCCGCCGTCCACGCGCAGCCGGCGGAAGTGCTCGCCGACCGGCTCGGTGCCGAGCACGGTCAGCCGGAAGTCGCGGCCGCCCATCGCCTTCAGCACCAGCGCTTCCCAGTTTCGCTTCACGGACCCCTCCAGGTAAGGTCTGCCTCAGTTAGGGGAGGGTAGCCTAAGTTGACGATCCTGTGGCAGTCGGGAAGTCCACCCCATCCGCCCGGTCCCCCGTTGACCGGCGTCTATCGCGACCGGTGGGGAATCCCACACCTGCGCGCCGGCACCGTCGACGAACTCGCCCGGTTGCAGGGGCGGGTCGCCGCCGCCGACCGCGCCTGGCAGATCGAGGTCGAACGGTGGCGCTCGGAGGGCCGGCTGGCCGAGCACGTCGGCGCCGCTGAGCTGGGCTGGGACAAATTCGCCCGCCGGGTCCGCCTCGACGACACCGCCCGCCGCTGCTTCGACGGGCTCGCCCCCGACACCCGACGGTGGGTCACCGCCTATGTGGACGGCGTCAACGAGGCGCTCGCCGAGGGAGCCGCCGCGGCACCCGAGTTCGCGGCCGTCGGCGCCACCCCGGGCCGGTGGCGGCCGTGGTCGCCGCTGGGCGTCTTCCTCGTCCAGCACGTGCTCTTCTCCACCTTCCCCAACAAGCTGTGGCACGCCCACGTCGCCGCCACCCTCGGCCCGTCGGCGGCCGACCTGTTCGCCGTCGAGGGCCCCGGCGGGGCGGGCAGCAACGCCTGGGTGACGCCCGGCGACCCGGACGCCGGGCGGGCGCCGGTCGTCGCCGGCGACCCGCACCGCATCCTCGAACTGCCGAACATCTACCAGCAGGTGCGCCTCGCCTGCCCCGAGTTCGACGTGTTCGGCTTCGCCTTCCCGGGGGTTCCCGGCCTCCCCCACTTCGGACACGCGGGCGAGGTCGCCTGGGCCGTCACCAACGCGATGGCCGACTACCAGGACCTCTACCGGGAGCAGTTGCGCCACGACGGCGACCGGGTGCTGGTCCGCGAGGCGGACGGCTGGGCGCCCGCCCACCGGCACGTCGAGCGGATCGAGGTCCGCGGCGGCGAACCGGAGTCGGTCGAGGTGATCGAGACGCCCCGGGGCCCGGTCGTCGACCACGACCGGGCCACCGGCGAGGCGATCAGCCTGCGTACGCCCAGCCGGGTCGAGGCGCGCCTCGGCTTCGACGCGCTGCTGCCGCTGCTGCGTGCCAGGAGCGCCGACGACGTCGCGGACGCGCTGCGGGACTGGGTCGAGCCGGTCAACAGCGTCCTGGTCGCCGACCGGAACGGAACGGTCCACCAGTTGGTCGCCGGGCTCGTCCCCACCCGCGACGACCGGTGCCGGCGGGAGCCCGTGCCGGGCTGGGAGCCGCGGTACGCGTGGCACGGCGGGTACGCCGCACCCCGCCGCAGCACGGTCGACGGCATCGCTGTCTGCGCCAACAACCGCCGGACCGACGTGGCGGACCTCGGCACCGACTTCGCCCCGCCGCACCGCGCCCGCCGCATCCGCGCCCTGCTCGACGAGGGCACGGAGGCGGCGGCCGTACACATGGACACCCGGCTGGAGGCCGGCGCCCTGCGCGCCGTGCTCGACCGGCTCGACCCGGGCGGCCTCAGCGAGCCGGCGCGGCGCCTGCGCGACCGGCTGACCACGTGGGACGGGCACATGTCGGCCGACAGCGCGGACGCCGGCGCCTACGCGGCCTGGCGCGCGGCCCTGGCCCGCCGGCTGTACGACCACCCCTGCCTGCGCCCGCTGCACGCCCGGAGCGCGTTCGACGAGCTGTTCACGCCGTGGACCGACCCGCTGGCCCGCATCGGCCACGCCCTGGACGGGGTGGCCACCGGCCTGCACCGCCTCGGCGGGGAGGTCGGCCCGGTGGCCGCCGCCGCCCTCGAGGACGTCGCGGCCGGCGACCCGCCCGGCCCGTGGGGGCGCCGGCACGTGCTGCACCCCGTGCACCTCGGCGTGGCGCCGGAGGTCGACGAGGCGGTCCACGCCATGCGGTCGCGGGTCACGCTGGCCGGCGACTCCGACTGCGTGCTGGCCACGTCGAGCGTCCCCGGGGTGTCCGACGCGTGCTGGCGGGGCCCGGTGGCCCGCTACGTGTGGCACCTGGCCGACCGCGCCCAGAGCCGCTGGGTCGTCCCCTTCGGCGCCTCCGGACGCCCTGGCGACCCGCACTTCGACGACCAACTGCCACTGTGGGCCGGCGGAGAGCTGGTCCCGGTGGTCACCGACTGGCACCAACTCACCCGAGAACCAGGAAACGAGACACCATGACATACCAGGAGAAGATTCCCGACCTCGGCGAGCTCTCGCTCGTCGTGCTGCACCCGGAGACACACGCGGAGCTGGTGCACGGGTGGGTGACCGAGCCCCGGGCCGCCTTCTGGGGCATGGGGTCGCACTCCGTCGACGACGTACGGGAGATCTACGAGTTCGTCGACAGCCTCGACACCCACCACGCGTACCTGGTCACGCTGGACGACACGCCCATCGGCATCTTCCAGACCTACCAGCCGGAGGCGGACCCGGTCGGCGAGCGTTACCCGGTCCAGGACGGCGACGTCGGGATGCACCTGCTGCTCGCCCCGGGCAACCGCCCGCCGAAGGGTCTGACCGACGCCGTCGGCCCCGCCCTCGCCCGGTTCCTGTTCAGCGACCCCACCCGGCAGCGGATCGTCGTCGAGCCCGACGTGCGCAACCACCGGGCGCTGCAACGGCTGGAGCGGGAGGGCTTCACCCTGGACGCCGAAATCGACATGCCCGACAAGCGGGCCCAACTGGCGTTCCTGAGCCGGGAGCGGTTCGAGGCCAACCACCCCGCACCGGCGTGACGGCCGGCAACGCGCGGCGGGGCCCCGCCGGGTTCCGGCGGGGCCCCGCGTGGGGACCGGTCGATCAGGCGGTGGGGAAGTTGTCCGGGGTACGGATGCGGTCCCGGACGAGGGCGCCCGACTGGGTGAGCACGTTCGGGCCGGTGTAGACGCCGCTGGCACAGGTGCCCGGCCGCAGCGCGGCGCTGCCCTCGGCCTTGTCCGAGTAGGTCCAGTTCGCGTAACTGATCTTCAGGCGGTCCAGCAGGTCGATCCAGGCGGTGCTGCTGGCCACGTCCACCCCGCCGTCACCCGTGTACGCCACCGTGCCGAACTCCGTGACGAACAACGGCAGCCGGGCGGCGGCCCGCTCCACCTCGGCCCGGTAGTTGTCCTTGTGGGACGCGGCGTAGAAGTGGAACGTGTACATGACGTTGGTGGCGTTCACCGGGTTGTTGATGATCTCGTTGGCGTTCGAGCCGTCGGAGACGCCGAGCGAGGACCAGCCCCGGGTACCGACCACGACCACCGCGTCCGGGTCGTTGGCGCGGATGACCGGAATGACCTGCTCGGCGTAGCTCTTGATGGTCGCCCAGCTGACGCCGTTCGGCTCGTTGGCGATCTCGTAGATGACGTTCTTCTTGGCGGCGTTGCGGGCGGAGACCGCGCCGAAGAAGGTCTTGGCCCGCTCCAGGTTGTACATCGGGTCGCCCGGCGTCAGCGTGTGGAAGTCGATCAGCGCGTACATGCCCCGCTGCTCAGCCTCGTCGACGAGGCCGTTGACCCGGTTGGTGAATCCGGCCGGGTCGGTCTCGTAGCCGTCCTCCTGCACGTACATGGCGATCCGCAGCAGGTCGGCCCGCCAGTCGTCGGCGAGCGCGTCGAGCGAGGCGTCGTTGAGGCAGTTGGCGAACCACTGGATGCCGTGGGTGCTCATGCCGCGCAGTTGGATCGGCTTCCCGTACTGGTTGCACAGGTTGGCGCCGCACACCCGTAGCTGGCCGTTGATCGCGACCGGGGTCACCCCGCCGGGCGGCGGCGTGGTGGGCGGCGGCGTCGTCGGTGGCGGGGTCGTGGGGGGCGGCGTCGTCGGCGGCGGGGTCGTGGGCGGCGGCGGGGTGGTCGGCGTGGTCGTGCCGGTGCACGCCGTGCCGTTGAGGGTGAACGACGTCGGGACGGGGTTGGCGCTGGCCCAGGTGCCGTTGAACCCGATGCTGGTCGACGCGCCGGTCGCCAGCGTGCCGTTCCACGCCACGTTGCGCGCGGTGACGGCGGCGCCGGTCTGGCTCCAGGTCGCCGACCAGCCCTGGCCGACCCGCTGGCCGGCGTCCGGGAAGGTGAAGCCGAGCGTCCAGCCGTCGACCGCGTCGCCCAGGTTCTTGATGGCGATGTTCGCGGTGAAGCCGCCGGCCCAACTGGTGGTGGTGTAGGTGACGGCGCAGCCCGTCGCGGCCTGCGCGTCGGCGGTGGGGACGACCGCCGATGCCGCGACGGTCAGCGCGCCGACCGCGCCGGCCATGACCAGGGTGCGCCGGGACAGGCGCGGTAGGAGCTTCATGCGGGGTGCCTTCGCTTCCGATCGGTGGTGGGGGGTGCCGGAGCACAGGGCGGCGGGACGCCACGTCCGCCCACACGCGTACGGCAGCGGCCCGACGACGGGCCGGCTGGCCGGGAGGCTCACGGAAAGTCCCTGCCCATCGGGCCGGGAGCGCTCCCATTGATCGGCAGCTTAGGCGCGCCGCCGGCTCCCCGCAACATGGACAGTGCTAGATGCTCGCCCGCAGCCATCGGCGACGGGTGGCCGCGGCGATCCCGTGGACCAGTCGGGCCAGGTCCGCTGCGCCTGCGGCGTCGTCGGCGCGACGCACCGTCGTGAGGATCGGCGTGACCTCGTCGAGTTCGACGCTCCCGCGCAGCAGCACGAACTGGAGCACCAGCCCGGCCAGGCGGGCGTTGCCGTCGTCGTACGGGTGGTAGAAGGCCACGTCGAGGTAGGCCCGGGCCGCGCGGGCCGTCACCGGCGTTTCCTGGTCGGCGGTCGCCGCCAGGCAGGAGGCGAACCGGGCCTCGGTGTCGGCGTGCAGGCCGTACCGTTCCCGGCCGTTCTTCGCGTACGCCGGTGCCCGGCGGAACGCCGCGACCGGGACACCACGGACGATCCGGTTCCAGCGGGCCAGCAGGTCCATGGTGAGGTCGGCGTTGGCGGCCGCCTCGCACCGCACGTCGTCGTACGCGCTCAGCAGCCGGCTCAACCGTCGCGGGCCACGCCCGGCAGTTCCTGCGGCGAAGCCGACGAAGCCGTCCCGAAGGCCGGACACCGGAGTATCCGGGTGTGGCACGATGTCCCGCCAGGCCACCTGTTCCCGCACCCGCTGCCACACCACCAGGTGATCAGGGGTGGTCACCGGCCACCCGCCGCGCCAGTTGCCCGGCCACCGACTCCACGACCGCTCCCGGCGGCTCCAACCAACTGTCGAACCGGCCGGCGATCGCGTGTTCGAGCAACTCCTCCCGCCGGGTGGCCGCGATGCCGGCCGCGTCGAGGAACCAGCCGAGCACGGTCCGACAACAGCCGTACCAGGCCGACTCGTACTGCGTGCGGTCACCGACCGCGGTCACCAGGTGAGCGACCGCGCGTTCCCAACCGTCCAGGTCCCCGGCGGGCAGCGGCAGGAACCGGTCGAACCGCTCCGCCAGGTCGGCCAACCAGTCGTGCCACTCCACCAGGGCCGCGACGATCGTGGCCGCGGTCGCCTCCGGTGTGGTGACCGAGTGCGGGAAGCAGCACCAGGAGCCGACCGGGCCACCGTCGAGATCGCCCTCGCCGACCGACCAGCGCCAGCCCACCGCCCACCGCCCGTACCGGTCGACGAGCCCTGTCGTCACGTTCTCCAGCCACAGGTCCTTCAGACGCCAGTCGGCCTCCGCGGACGGCGGCTCGAACGCCGCGACCAGGCCGGCCGCTGTCGCCGGCACCGTCCCCGGATCGAAGTCCCGGCCGGCCGGGTCGACCTCCGCCCAGCTCAGCTCCCTCGGATCGGGCAGACGACCGTCCGGGAGACCGGTGTGGACGACCACCATGCCGTGACCCTTCACGGCCCGCCAGGCCGGCGGATCGCCAGTGCCATCCGCTGCCGTCGGGGCCGCCGCGGCGAACCGGCCACGGGCATCGGTGGCGAACTCGACCAGCAGTTCGTGCCAGGCCACCACGGCGTCGGCGAAGCGGGCCAGGGTCTCGGCCGGTGTCGTCACCGGAGGGCGTCCCGTCCGCCAGACCGGGATGACACCGCGGTCCTGGTGGTCCTCCATCTCGACGGTGTACGGCCAGCCCACGACCCAGACGCCCAGACGCTCGACCAGCGCCGCCGTCATCCGGTCGTACCAGAAGTCGGTGAGCCGCCAGTCGGTGCCGGCCGGTGGAACCTCGGCGGCCGGCGGCAGCGCCCTCACCACCTGTGCGACGTCGGCGGGGTCGAACGCGGGCCGCGCAGCGGGGTCGACGTCCTTCCAGGTCAACCTCCAGAGTTCGGAGAGCTGGACTCGGTCCGTTGTCATGGTCGACCTTTCGCGTGGGCAGCCGGCCAGACTAGCTGGTCCGCCCTACGCTCGCCGCCCCGCCATCCACGAGGTGGAGGCGCCCGGCCGGGGCCCGACGGGCACCGGCCCCGGGGCGGGGACGCCTCGGGGCCGGTGCGACGACGGTGTCGGTCAGGACGACGGTGCCGTCAGAAGGTGGGCGCGAGGTACAGCAGGCGGTTCGGCGAGCCGGTGCCCGGGCTGGTGATCACGTTGGGCGTGGACTGGCTGACGATGTACGAGTGCACCTGGGCGGGCGTCCAGCTCGGGTTGACGCTGAGCACCCGGGCAGCCGCGCCCGCGACGTGCGGGGAGGCCATCGAGGTGCCGCTGATGGAGGAGGTGGCGGTGTCGCTGGTGGACCAGGCGGACAGCACGCCCACGCCGGGGGCGAACAGGTCGGTGCAGGTGCCCCAGTTGGAGAACGAGGCCCGCGCGTCGTTGCTCTGCGACGCGTTGACGGTCAGCGCCGTCGGCACGGAGGCCGGCGAGAAGTTGCAGGCGTTGGCGTTCGAGTTGCCGGAGGCCACGGCGTAGGTGATGCCGTCGGCGATCGAGTTGGCCACGGCGGTGTTCAGGGAGGCGTTGGTCGCGCCGCCGAGGCTCATGTTCGCCACCGCCGGCTGACCCGCCTGGTGGTTCGAGGTCACCCAGTTGATGCCGGCGATGACCTGCGCCCAGGTGCCGCTGCCCTGGCAGTTGAGCACGCGGACGGCCACCAGCCGGACGTTCTTCGCGACGCCGTAGGTGTTGCCGCCGACGGTGCCCGCGACGTGGGTGCCGTGGCCGTTGCAGTCGGCGGCCGGCAGGGCGTTGTCGATCGCGTCGTAGCCGTCGACGGCCGCGCCGGCGAAGTCCACGTGGGTGGTCCGGATGCCGGTGTCGATGATGTACGCCGTGACGCCGTTGCCGCTGCTGTTGTAGGTGTAGCTGGCGCTCAGCGGCAGGTTCCGCTGGTCGATCCGGTCGAGCCCCCACGGCGGGTTGTTCTGGGTGGCCGTCATCTGCACGGTGTGGTTCTGCTCCACGTACTCGACGGCGGGGTGCGCGGCGAGACGCTTGGCGGCCTGCTCCGACAGCTTCACCTCGAAGCCGTTGAGCGCGTCGCCGTAGACGTGGCCCACGGCGCCGCCGAAGCGCTTGGCGAGGCTGCCGGCGGTGTCCTTCACCGCGGCCTGCCGGGTGCCGGCGCGGCCGCCGACGCTGCTGTCCTTGAGTACCACGATGTAGCTGTCGGCCAGGGCGGTCGCGCCACCGGCGCTACGGATCTCGCCGGTTGCCGGGGCCGCTGCCGCCGGGGCGCCGAGCATGGTGGTGACCATGGCTGCGCTGGCGAACACGCTGGCCGCGACGGCGAGAGTACGCCGGCGAGTGCGAGGGAGTGTCATCTCCCGGTCCTCCTACTGTGGTGGCCTCCGGGCAGCTCGTAGCTCACCCGGGAGGCGATCTGGACGATGAGGAAACCTTAGCCGTCACATTCATGTCCGTACATTTTGTTGATGTTCACGATGTGAGAATGATGTTGATAAAGATGAACGTGAATGACTTGCGTGAGAGGGCATTCCATTGAGATGCGTCGGGTTCTCTGGTTGACTGCCGGGGGAGCACCGGGCCGTCACACATCGCACCTCGACCTGTGACAGGAGTTCCTCCACCATGCTCCGAAGGCCTTTGATCCACGCCCTGCTCGCCGCGCTGGCGGCCATCCCCCTCGCCCTCGCCGTCGGGCTCTCCGCCCCCTCCCCCGCCCCGGCGGCCGCCACGCCGGTGCGGGTCATGCCGCTGGGCGACTCCATCACCGGCTCGCCCGGCTGCTGGCGATCCCTGCTCTGGAACCGCCTCCAGTCCACCGGCCACACGAACATCGACTTCGTCGGCACCCTCGGCCCGCAGGGGTGCGGCCAGCCGCACGACGGCGACAACGAGGGACACGGCGGCTACCTGGTGACCAACGTGGCCAACCAGAACCTGTTGCCGGGCTGGCTCGCCGCCACCCGGCCCGACATCGTCCTGATGCACTTCGGCACCAACGACGTGTGGAGCAACATCCCGCCCGCCACCATCCTCGCCGCGTACAGCCGACTGGTGGACCAGATGCGGGCCAGCAACCCGGCGACGAAGGTCCTCGTCGCGAAGATCATCCCGATGGCCCCGCCCACCTGCCCGGCGTGCGGCCAGCGGACGGTCGCGCTGAACTCCGCCATCGACGGCTGGGCCGCGGCGACCACCACCGCGGCCTCCCCCGTGGTGGTGGTCGACCAGTGGACCGGATTCAGCACGGCCACCGACACCTACGACGGGGTGCACCCGAACGCGTCCGGCGACCAGAAGATGGCCGACCGCTGGTACCCGGCCCTGACCGCCGCGCTCGGCGGCGTCACCCCGACGCCCACGGGCAGCCCCACGCCGAGCCCCACCGGCAGCCCGACCCCGACGCCGACCGGCAGCCCCACGCCGGCCCCCACCGGCTGCACCGCGAGCTTCCGGGTGGTGGGCCAGTGGCAGGGCGGCTTCCAGGGCGAGGTGACGGTACGCAACTCGGGCACCGCGCCGATCTCCGGGTGGACCGCCCGCTTCACCCTCGCCGCCGGCCAGGCGATCAGTCAGGCCTGGAACGCCCGGCTGACCCAGAGCGGAGCCGAGGTCACCGCCCGCAACGTGGAGTGGAACGGCGCCCTGGCACCCGGCGCGCAGGCCACCTTCGGCTTCCTCGGCAGCACCGCCGGAAGCCCCGGCGAGCCCACGGTGAACTGCACCACGGGCTGATCCGCCACGACACCACCCCCAGCGCCACCACCGGCGGCCCGGACACCCACGAAACACCGTCCGGGCCGCCGCCCACACCCGCACCCCGCACCCCGCACCCCGCACCCCGCACCCCGCACCCCGCACCCCGCACCGGCGATCTTGCACTTTCGGCCCCACTCTTGCGACATACACCCTTTTTGTCAGGGCAGGAAGTGCAAGATCGCCGACGGGAGGGGCAGGAAGTGCAAGATCGCGGGCACGGGTGGGAGCGGGCCGAACGGCAAGGTCTTCCGGGGCGGCAGGTTTTGGCATCCGACAGCCATCGGGGAACCGTGGGCATCTCGGTGTCACCTACGTCTCGGCCCGTCTTTGAGTGAGCTTGGTCACATTAAGCCCCTCTGCGCCTTCCCGCCCCGCCCGACAATGGCCGCACAACGGAATTCCCTTCCGGCGACCGGGATTCGGGGCGTCGCCACCCTCCAAATTGGGGCGACACCACACACGTACGGAGGGGTAGCCTGCACCGAGAGTCACCGGACGCGCCACCGGCACCGGCCACCCGGGCCGCCCGGGTTCGGCCGCCCGGCATCCGGGTTTGCAGCGCTCACTACCCTGTTCGATGATCCCGTGCCTGGGCACACGTCGACATCGATAGGGCATCACATGAGCGACAGTTACCCTCCGTACGGAGGGCAGCAGCCGGACCCGAACGTCACCCCCTGGAGCGGGCCGCCGGCCCCGCAGCAGGGCGGATACCCGGCACCGGGCGGGTACCCGGGATACGGGCAGCCAGCCCAGCCGCAGTACGGCGCCCCTCTCCCGCCGCCGCAGAAGTCGAACAAGGGCCTGGTCATCGGGCTGGTCGCCGGTGCGGTGGTCCTCGTACTCGCCATCTGCGGCGCCGGCATCGGCTTCGTGCTCGTCAACGATGACGACGAGCCCGTGGTGGTCGCGTCCTCCAGCCCCACCCCCGACGCCGGTGGTGGAAACACCTCGCCGGGCACCGACGCCTCCCCCACACCCGGGCAGCAGGACCCGCCGCCGAACAACAACGCGGTGACCGCGCGCTACTCCAGCGACCTGTCGAACGTGTGCGAGGGCGGGGCGATCCTGAACGCGGCGACCTACAGCGGCCCGGCCGGCGCCAAGGCGTACACGTTCTCGAACAACCCCGACCGGCAGACCTCCTGGTCGTCGCGGAGCATCGCCTCCAACAAGCCCTACTACGCCAAGAGCGCCGACTTCACCACGGTGTCGGTGGTCGGCTGCCTGAAGTTCGTGGACGGCAGCCAGGGCACGCCGCGGAAGTGCCAGTACAAGGACAGCTCGGACAAGCAGGTCACCGTCGACTACGTCTCGTCGAGCTACACCCTGACCTTCTACGCCGCCAAGACCGGCGAGAAGATCGGCGACGGCGGCACCGTGAGCGCCCCGGCGAACCGGTGCCCGAGCTTCATCTCGTACAACAAGAGCACCATGCGGTCGTACGCGGCGCCGGACTCCGGCACCATCGAGGCGGCCCTGGACAAGTTCCTGTCCTGAGCGGCTACGTCGGCGGCGGGGAGGGGCGCGACAGCGCTCCCTCCCCGCCGCCGTTTGCGCCCACCGGCCGCCAGCCCGCGTCCGGTCCGCACAGCGAGCGTCCACGCACCAGGAACGACGTGTCCCGGGCCGTCGTGGGCCGGGTACCGAAGCGACCTGGCGGACGTCGCCGCGCGGGGCCCGCCCCGGTCAGGGTTGGCCGAAGTACTCGACGTACTGCGGCTCCCGATAGCCCGGCAGCGACCTGAACAGGACCCGGGCGTCGGAGTCCAGCCTCGACGCGGTGCCGGCGTCGCCCGCGGCCCCGGCGATCCGGCCCAGGGCCCGCCGCGCGACGGCCAGCAGGTAGCGGTCGCCGATCCGGACGGCCGTCAGCCCCGCCTCCTCGGCGTCGTGGGCGGCGGCGACGTGGTCCCCGAGTTGGAGGTGTGCCGCCGCGCGGGACAGCAGCGCCTCGCAGCGCGACGGCAGGTCGCCCGCCCGCTCGGTGGCGGCCAGCGCCTCGGCGAGACACTCACGGGCCTCGGACCACCGTTCGACGCGGCACAGCAGTTGCCCCCGCATGCTGAGGGCGGCGCCCTCCAGACCGACGGCGTCGATGTCGCGGGCGATCCGCAACGCCTCCTCGACGTCCGCGAACGCCTCCTCCCGCGCGCCGGCCGACATGCGGGCCTGCGCGGAGTTGCTCAGGGTGGCGCCGACCATGAGGGGCCGGCCGGACTCCCGGCGCAGCGCCAGCGCCTCGTCGAGGTAGGCGAGCGAGCCCGGCACGTCACCCATCCGGTGGCGCAGGTTGCCGAGCGCCTCCAGGCAGGTGGAGATCCGGTCGCGGTCACCCAGCGACTGGACCAGTTCGAGGCAGCGCAGCAGGTCCGCCTCGACCACCGACGGATCGGCGGTGCCCTTGTTGAACGCCGCCCGGTAGAACAGCGCGGCGCAGTGTTCGAGCGTGAGGCCGAGCCGCTCGGTGGTGGCGGCGGCGCCGTCCACGAGGGTGAGGGCCTCCTGCAGGAAGCCGTGCCGGCGCAACGAGGCGACGCTCGCCCAGGCGAGCCCGGCGGCGAGCTTCGCGGTGCCGGTGGACGCGGTCGACGCCTGCCGGAAGGCGGCGAGGATGTTGAGATGTTCTTCGGCCAGCCAGGTCACTGCCTGCGCCGGGTTTTGCGGCGGCTCCTGCCAGGCCGGTCGGTCCTGGTTTCCGGCGTCCGTCGGCGACCAGCCGGCGTTGGCCATCCGTTCGAGCTCCCGCGCCCCCTCCAGGTACATCTCCAGCAGCCGCCGCAACGCGGCCTCCCGGTCGTCGGTCGGCTCGTCCGCGGACCGTTCGACGGCGTACAGCCGGACCAGGTCGTGGATGCCGTAGACACCCGGTTCCCGGGGCTCCGTCAGACGCTCGTCGGCGAGCCGTTCGAGGACCGTCTCGGCCACCGCCGGGGACTCGCCGAGGAGAGCGGCGACGGCCCGGGCGGTGACGCCCGGCAGGTGGCTGCCGCCGATCATCCGGAAGGCCCGGGCGCACAACTGCCCGCCGGCATCCCCGTCGCGCAGCGCGGCGTAGGTGAGCGCGATGGACGGCCGGACGCTGAGGTCGTCGAACGCCAGCTCGTTGAGCCGCAGCCCGGGGTCGGCGAGCCGCTGCACCAGGCGGGCGATCGGCCAGCCCGGCCGGCTGGTCAGCCGGGCGCCGACGATCCGGATGGCCAGCGGCAGCAGGCCGCAGAGCTCCACCAGGCGTACGGACGCGTCCGGCTCGGCCGCCACCCGATCGGTGCCGCACTCGCCCGCGAGCAGCCCGACCGCCTCCTGGCGGGACAGCAGCCCCACGGCGAGATGTTTACCGTTGGGCAGGGTCGCGAGCATCCGCCGGCTGGTGACCACGGCACCGCACGACCCGTCGGCCGGCAGCAGGCTCCTGACCTGGGCGGCGTCCCGGGCGTTGTCGAGTACGACGAGCACGCCCCGTCCCGCGATCTCCGACCGGTAGGCGACGGTGGCCTCGCCGACGTCGGACGGCACGGCGTTGCCCGGCACCCCGAGCGCACGCAGGAACCGGCCCAGGACGTCGATGGGCCGCAGCGGTGGCAGGTCGGCGTCCGCTCCCTGCAGGTCCACGTAGAGGGTGCCGCCCTGGTACCGGTCGGCGAGGTGGTGGGCGATCCGGACGGCCAGCGCCGACTTGCCGGCCCCACCGGGGCCGTGCAGCGCGACGACCGGGCTCGTCGCGGGCCCTTCGAGCCAGCTGCTCACGGCGTCGATCTCGGCCCGCCGGCCGACGAAGGTGTCGACGTCCGGCGGCAGCCCGCGCACCACGATCCGCGCGGGCGCCGGCCGCTGCGGCTCGCCGGTGAGGTGCGGGCTGTGGTCGAGGATGTCCCGGTAGAGCGCCTCCAGCCACGGGCTGGGATCGATGCCGAGCTGGTCGGCCAGCACCCGCCGGGCCCGCAGGTACGCGTCGACCGCGCCGGCGATGTCACCGGTGCGGTAGAGCGCGGTCATCAGCTGGCCCCAGCCACGCTGCCGCAGGGGATGGTTCTCGACGTGCTCGCGCAGCCGCCCGACCAACTCGGCGGACGCACCCAGGTCGAGTCTGGCCTGGACGTGATCCTCCTCGACCATCAGCCGCTGCTCGTGCAGGCGGGTCAGGCGTACGGCGATCGTGTGGGGCAGGGGCAGCCCGGCGAGCGGGGAGTCACGCCAGAGGGACAACGCGTGGGCCAGGCTCGCCTCGGCCTGCCGCAGCTCGCCCCGCGCACGGGCGTCGCGGCCCTGCTGCGCCGCCTCCTCGAACTCGTCGAGGTCCCGCTCGCCCGGGTGCACCTGGAGCAGGTAGCCGCCGGTGCCGGTGTGCAGCCGGCTCACGCCGTCCGACCGGTCGCGCAGGGCCTGCCGCAGCCCGTGGGCGTACGTCCTCAGGTTGGCCGCCGCGGAGGCCGGCCGGGGCTCGTCCCACAGCATCTCGGCGAGGTGCTCGGTGTGCAGCACCTCGTTCGGGTCCAGCAGCAGGGCGGCGCAGAGCAGCCGTTGCTTCACCGTGCCGAGCGGCACGGGCCGACCGTCGATCCGGACCTCGAGCGGCCCCAGGAGTTGGAAACGCATGGCGGCCACCCGGGCTTTCTACCACAGGGGCGACACCGGCATCGGACCGTCGTTCCGCTTCTCACCGGCAGCCGAAAACGGCGCCCCGACCATCACCCTGGGCAACCCGCCGGGCACTTTCCGTCACCAGTCGCGGATCGGGCCCGCCCTTCTGCGGGCCTGGTCTCCGGCGTCACCTGGAAGGCGCGGACCCGCCCCAATGGCCAGGAAATGTCATTGAGCAGCATAAATGCCGCGTGATTCGCGTGACCCGGTCGTGACCGAGACGGTCTTGACCCTGCCCCCGCGCTCGATGACGCTCGCAGCATCCGACGACAACTCCAAGGAGGACACATGCGGACGGTAGTCGACGGTCGACGCGCTGCACGGCTGCTCGTACCCGGCGCGCTCCTGTTCCTGGCTCTCGGGTCGCCCGCCGTGGGCGCCGCCGACGGCGCCGACAGCCGGGCCGTCGCCGGACCGGGCAGCGGCCTGACGATCGGCGGGGGCGTCGTTCTCCCGCCGCCTTCCGAGTCGGGCTGCGTGGACAGGGACAGGGGCACCTCGTTGTGGGACAACCTGTTCCCGACCTGCAACCGGGACACCGATCCGGTGACGATGGGCGGCGGCCTCCAGTAGGGAAGCTCCTCCTCCGGCCGGTGCCGTCGCGATCGTGACGCCCGGCCGAGGCGGGCCTGGCAACCGACGGCGCCCTCCCAGGCACCCGACGAGACCGGGGTCGCCACCGTCTTCGAAGACGGTGGCGACCCCGGTCTCGTCGGTCGGCGCCTCAGCGGCGGGCCGGCGCCTCCTTCGCCCCGGCGTCGACGGTCACCTGGTCGAAGGCGGGAGCGCCGTCGACCGCGTCGGCGGCCACGGCCGCCGACCTGGCCGGGTCGGGCAGGTCCAGGCTGGTGCGCAGGGCGACCGGCTTCAACAGGATCGCGGCGATGACGCCCACCACGGCGATCGCGGCGGAGATGAGGAAGATGTGGCCGGTCGCGTCGCCGTACGCGGCCCGGACGATCTGCTGGACCACGGCGGGCATGGCGTCGAGGTTGAGACTGCCGGCTCCGCTGCTGCCGGAGGCGGGAATGCCGGCGGCGGTGAGGTCGGTGGTGATCTGGTCGGTGACCCGCCGGGCGAGCACCGCGCCGAGCACCGAGACGCCGATCGTGCCGCCGAGCGAGCGGAAGAACGCGACGGTGGAGCTGGCCGCGCCGATGTCCTTCAGCGAGACCGTGTTCTGCACGGCGAGGACGAGGTTCTGCATCGTCATGCCGACCCCGACGCCGACGATGAACATGGCCGCGCCGACCAGCGTCAGCGAGGTCTCGTGGTCGATCGTGCCGAGCATGGCGAACCCGATGACCAGCACGATCGCGCCGAAGACGATGTACGGCTTGATCTTTCCGGTCTTGGTGATCAGCCGGCCGGCGATGATCGACGAACCGAGGACGCCGGCCATCATCGGGATGGTGAGCAGCCCGGCCTCGGTCGGGCTGTAGCCGCGCCCGATCTGGAAGTACTGGCCGAGGAAGACGGCGCCACCGAACATCGCCATGCCCACCGCGAGGCTGCCCAGGATGGCCAGGGCGGTGGTGCGCTGGCGGACGAGGTCGAGCGGGACGACCGGCTCGTCGGCCCGGGACTCGACCCAGACCGCCAGGGCGAGCAGCACGAGCGAACCGCCCACCATGGCGGCGCTCTGCCAGGAGACCCAGGCGAACGAGTCGTCGACGAAGGAGATCCAGATGAGCAGCAGGCTGACCCCGGCGGCGATCAGTGTCGCACCCAGGTAGTCGATCTTCACGTTCTCGCGGCGGACCGTCGGCAGGCGCAGGGTGGCCTGGAGGAGGACCAGCGCGAGGGCGGCGACGGGGACGCCGACGAAGAAGCACCAACGCCAGCCGAGCCAGGACGTGTCGACGATGAGCCCGCCCAGCAGCGGGCCGCCGACCGTCGCCACCGCCATGACGCCGCCGAGGTAGCCGTTGTACCGGCCGCGCTCGCGGGGCGGGATCATCGCGGCGATGGCGACCTGGACGAGGGCCTGGAGGCCACCGACACCGATGCCCTGGAACGCGCGGGCGCCGATGAGCTGGCCGGCGGTCTGGGCGAACCCGGCGATCACCGAGCCGACCAGGAAGACCACGATGGCGATCTGCACCAGGAGCTTCTTGTTGAACAGGTCCGCGAGCTTGCCCCAGATCGGGGTGGTCGCGGTCGCCGTGAGCAGGGTGGCGGTGACCACCCAGGTGTACTGGGTCTGCGACCCGTTCAGCGCGCCGATGATGTTCGGCAGCGCCGTCGAGACGACCGTGCCGCTCAGCATCGCGACGAACAGCACCAGCAGCAGGCCGCTGAGGGCCTCCAGCGTCTGCCGGTGTGTCATCGGCGCGTCGCCGGCCGTGGTGGTGGGTGCGCTCATCGCGCGGCCTCCAGGTTGTCGTTGTCGTGGTGTCCGAGGGCGGTCTCGATGTCGCGGGTGAACCGGCCGAGCGCGGCGGCCAGCGCGGCCACCTCCGCGGGGGTCCAGTCGGCGAGCGCGGTGTCGAGCACCCGCCCGTACCAGTCGTAGGTTTCGGTCAGGGCGGCCCGCCCGGCCGGGGTGACCGTCAGCAGGCTGGCCCGCTTGTCGGCGGGGTCGACGCGCCGCTCGACCAGGCCGTGGCTCACGAGGGAGGCGACGGCGCGGCTGACGGTCGACGGGTCGAGCCCGCTGCGGACCGCCAACTCCCGGGCGTGGCAGTCGGCGGGATTCTTCTCGATCTGCATGAGGAGGCCGGCCAGGCCGATCGGCACGCCCGGCCTGACGTCGGCCCGGCGCCGCTTGATCAGCCGTACGCTCCTGACAAGCTCGGACAACCTCGCACCGAGCTCACGACCGGCAGTTTCCACCCTGTCCTCCCCGTGGTCGCAGATGGTTGCCGCATACAAGCATCTGCCGATCTTGCCCAGAGTGCAAGTTTGCTCGTTGAGAACTGGGTCACCACCCGTAAGCTGTCGCCCATGGAGGAGATCACCGGCCTACGGGAGCGGAAGAAGGCGGCCACCAGGCTCGCGCTGCACGAGGCCGCCCTGCGCCTCGCCACCGAGCACGGCCTCGACCGGGTCACCGTGGAGGCCGTCGCCGACGCCGCGAACGTCTCCCGCCGGACGTTCTCCAACTACTTCTCCAGCAAGGAGGAGGCGATCTTCCACGGCGACGCCGTCCGGCTGCGCCGGCTGCTGGAACTCGTCCGCCGGCAGCCGGCCGACGAGCCCCCGTGGGTCGCGCTGAGCACGGCGGCCGAGCGTCTCGCCGTCGAGGCGTACGGCAACGCCCCGCCCTCCTGGCTGGTCCGCCGCCGGCAGCTACGCGGGCACCCCGGCCTCGTCGCACACCAGATCGCGGCCTACACCGCCATCGAGCGCGACCTGGCCGACGCGCTCGCCCCGCACCTCACCGGCCCCGACCATGCGCTACGCTCCCGCGTCCTGGCCGCGACCCTCCTGGCCACCCTGCGCGTGGCCATCCAGCACTGGATCGACCACCCCGACGGGCCGCTGCTCGACATCCTCCGGACCGCGCTCGCCGAGGCCGCGGCCGCCCCGGCCGCCGCCTGCGGGTCACCGTCGGACGGCAGCGGGACCGACTGACGCCCGGGTCACCGCGCCAGTCGACGCCATGAGCCGGGCTCCCCGCCGGGCGGCGGGGAGCCCGGCCGTCAGGGCAGGTCGGGCGGGCTCACATAGGACCAGGTGGCCCCGTCGGCGGAGAGCCAGAGGCCCGAGGCGTACGGCCAGGTCTTCTGCACGTGACCGTCGGCGCCGGGCACGGGATCCGCCGCGGCACCCGGCGCGGGTTCCACCGGAACCAGGCTCTCCCCCTCGTCGCCGCTGGTGAACATCAGCGGGCGGTCGCCCGAGACGATCCCGGCCTGGACGACCAGGGTCCCGTCGGGCCGCACGGAGGCCCGGACCGACCGCTCCCCCACGGCCGCGGTGCCGGTGGTGCGCCGCCAGGTCCGTCCCCCGTCGGCACTGCGGTGCACGACCAGTGCCGCACCGACGCGGCCGACGGCGTAGACGGTCCGCCCGTCCCGCGTCGCGACGTCCAGCGCCACGTCGTCGCCGGCGGTGAGCGCCCCGGCGAAGACGTGCCGTTCCCAGGTGCGGCCCCCGTCGCGGCTCACCGCGACCGCGCTGCCCTGGCCGACGAGCCGGCCGCCGGATTCGGTCCGCTGGCGTTCGTACCCGCTCGCCCAGATGCCCGCCTCGGCCGGCACGTCACCGGCGAACTCCGGCATCTTCAGCCCCGAGGTCTGCGGCACCAGCACGACGTCACCGGTCACCGGGTCAACCGCCACGATCTCCTGGAACCGGTGACCCAGCCAGTGGTTCACCACCCGCCAACCCTCGGGCACCTGGGCAGCCGTCCCCGGCGTCGCCTCCCGCCACCGCTCGCCGCCGTCGACGCTCGCGAGCCAGCCCTGACGGATCGGCACCCCTCCGGCGCCGAACTGGTAGTGGGCGACCAGGGTCCGCTTCGCCGCCGCCGCCACGACGAACTTCGCGTTGTCCGGCAGCGGAAGGGGGAAGGTGCGCCAGGTCGCCCCCCGGTCGGCCGTGCCGGCCACCATCGTCGCGCAGTCCTCCCCGTCGCAGTCGTACCACCGCAGATAGAAATGGTCGAGGTCGCCCGCCACCATCGGACCGGTGTGGGCGGTGCGCCCCACGCGGGGACCGGGGGACGCGGTCGCGCTGGGCCCCGGGGACGGCACGAAGGCCGGCGTCGGGGTCACGTCGGAGCCGGGCACCGGCGCCGGTGGCTCGCCGGCGCGCAGGCCGACGCTCGCCGCTGCCGCGACCAGCGCCAGCGCCGTCAGCGACACGGCGACCAGATGGGTCCGCTGGCGACGGCGCGCCCGGTGCCGCACCGCGGCGAAGTCGGGCTTGAACGCCGCCTGGGCGGCCCGGTCGAGCCCGGCGAAATCCAGGTCAGGCATGGCGGCGTCCTCCCTCGTTCACGCTCGCTGGCAACACAGTCCGCACGTGGGCGGTGTCGTCGAGGTCGGCGGCGAGAGCGCGGCGGGCCCGGACGAGCCGGGTCTTGACCGCCTCCACCGAACACCCCAGGGCCGTCGCCACGTCGGCGACCGGCAGGTCCGCGATGTGGTGGAGGACCACGGCCTCACGCGCCGGTCGCGGCAGCCGCTGGAGAGCGGTGACGAGGGCGACATGGTCGGGCGACAGGCCCGCGATCCTCCCCCGCCCGGTATCGAGCCTGCCGGAGCGCGCCAGCCGGAGGAAGACCGCCGTGCGGCGGTACCGGCTGCGGGCGATGTTCAGGGCCACCGTGCGCAGCCATGCCTCCGGATGCTCCACCTCGCCGAACCGACCCGGTCGGGCGAGCGCCCGCACGAAGGCGTCCTGCACGACGTCCTGGGCTTCCGCGTAGTCACCGATGATGGCGAAGAGCTGCGACACCAGGCGCGGCGCCGCGGCGGCGTACAACTCCCGGATATGTTCCTGGTTCGTCACATCGTCCCCTCCTCGTCGGCCTCTGCACCCTTGAGACCAATCAGCCCGCGGCCCGGTGACACCCCCCACCGGAAAACCGGGGGGCAGCGGCCGACGGCGGACCGGCCGAGGACGGCGACGCCGAGGCCAACGTGGTGCCCGCGCGCCGACGAACCGCGGCACCGGTCACCCGGCGTCGAGCGGCACCCGTACCGCGGCGGTGCGCGGGTGCGGAGCCAACCGGGCGCCCGCGTGGCTGTCCAGGAATCCGGCGAGTTCGCCGAGCGGCGCGGCCTCCGCCAACGGATGGTCTCCGGGCCGCGGGGCGAACGCCGCGAGCAGGGCCGCCCGGAGCCCGGCGTCGAGCAGCGGCAGGACGTACGACGCCGTGGCGTCCGGCTCGAACTCCTGCGGCAGGGTGCCGCGCAGGAACATCAGGTCGAAGACCCGGCGCGTGGCCCCGCCCGGCTCCGGTTCCTGCGAGGTGGTGAGGATCGTGCCCAGCCGAAGCGCGGGCGCGGCCCTGACGAGGTCGTCCATGGAGTCGGCCTCGTGGCTGTTCCACCACCGCCCGACCTCGTCGTCGGGCACCTCCTCACGGATCGCCGCCAGCCACAGGTCCTGGATCCAGACGTCCACCCCGGAATCATGCCCACCGGTGGTGCCAACGGACACGCCGACGCGGCGGGGCGCCTCGCGCAGGCGGCCTCCCGGTTCCTGCTAACGCGCGCCGTTCATGCCGAGGTGCCCCTGGCGAGCGCCGCCTCGATCTGCGCGACGGCAGTGTCCGGTTCGTCGACCTCGACGATGAGACGGGCGTACTCCGCGTCTTCGAGGGTGACGACGATCGCGCGCTCCGGGTCACGTACGTCCCAGAAGACCCGGTCGCCGTCCTGCCGGAAAGTGCCGCCGAGGTAGTGCCCGTAGGCGTTGGTCCCGGCGATCTTGTAGCCGGGCCACTCGCCGGACTTCTTGAACCCGGCCCAGTTGATGCTCAACGTCGGGTCGACGGTGGCGCCGCGCACGTTCGCGAGCGGGATCGTGAGCTCACTCTTGAGCGTGCCGAGCTTCCGGATGCCGTGGATGGCGATGACGAGGTTGCCGTCTTCGATCTTGATGCTGGCCACGGGAGTGCCCTTCCTTGTTACGGGGTCCGCTCCTCCTCGCCGCCGGTCGCGGGGCGGGCGACGGCGAGGAGGCGGGTGAAGACGAGTTCGCTGATCGGGGCCGAGGAGGAACTGGCGAGCCAGGCGATGGCCCGCTCGGTGGTCGCGGCGACGACCGGGTCGTACGCGGCCCGCTCGCGCAGCGCCACGACGAGAAGGTCGGTCACCAGATCCGGGGACTCGGCGGCCCCGACGGCCGCTCCGAAGCTCTCACGGAACAGCTCGGCCTTGCTGCCGAAGGCACCGTAGAGGCTGCCGCGCTTCAGCCCGGTCGCCTCGACGAGGTGCGAGATCGACGCGCCCTCGTAGCCACGCCTGGCGAACACCGCTGCGGCGCGACGGAGGGCATCCGGCGTGTCGAAACTCTGCGGCCGGCCCATGATCCGAGCATAGCGGTTGTTGACCGATCGTTCAAAAAAGGTCAGTGCACCCGCGGCGGATTCTCGTCGCCGAACTGGTCGGCGAAGTCGAGCCAGCCACCGGCGCAGGCCCGGGCCACCGCGTCGAGCGAGCGCCGGCAGTGGTCGGGCGCCGCGTCCGCCATCGGACCGGAGTGCTCCAGGAAGGCCAGCGTGGCCGACACCAGCCGGAGCAACGCCCGCCCCCGGTCGGTGTAGCGCAGCGCCGGCTCCCTGGCCAGCCACTCCAGCTGCTCGCGGATCCTCAGCACGGTGAGCTGCCCGGCGCCGCCCGCGACCCACTGCGCCGTCCCGGGCTCCGCCGCGCCGGCGGCGGGAACGACCAGCTCGGGGCCGCCGGCCAGCAGACGCCGCCGTACGTCCAGGGCGGTGCCGACGGACACCCCGGCGCGGCGGGCCACCTCGCGCAGGCTGGCTTCCGGCTCCTCGCGCATGATCTGCTCGGCCAGCCGGCGGCCCTCGTGGGCGGAGAGCGGGTGGCGGCGGCCGTCGCGACCGATCCGGGTGTCGAGCCGCTGACCGGCGTCGGCCGACTTCTGCCGCAGCGTGGCCACGGTGCGCGGCGCGACCCCGCACACGGAGGCGATCCAGCGGTCCGACCGATGGGGGTACGCGTCGAGGATGCGCCGTGCCGCCGCGGCCCGGTCCTTCGCGCGCAGCGCCCTGCCGTGGGTCGCGTTGAGCCGCACCGCGACGACGAAGGCCTCCGCGGAGGTCCCCTCGAAGTACACCACGGGCACCTGCCGCTGGCCGCGTACGCGCGCCGCGGCGAGCCTGTGCAGCCCGTCCATCACGCGCATCGTCGCCCGGTGCACCACCAGGGGCGGCAACTCGTCCGCCAGGCCCGCGAGGTGTCGCACGTGGGAGGTGTCGACGCCGTCGAGCCGGGGTGAGAGGCCGTCCCGCAGCAGGGTCACGTCCACCTGCTCGGCCTCGCCACGAATGCGCTCGATGGCGTCCTCGGCGCGCGTCTCCGCCGCGACGGCGCGTGGCGGTGCGACATCGGTCATCGCCACCCGTACAGGACTCATCTGCTTTCTCCCCCATCAGAGAGCAGCTACCCGGACAACCACCTCAGGCCGGTGGTGGGCAGGTAGAAGCTAGCGCGCTCCGGAGACGGATGGGTACAGGCGGCGTACACGCTCCGTACAGGCCGTTCTCAACCACCACCGGCAGCGGTGGCGAACGAAGAGGGGCCCGTGGGCATCGGCCCACGGACCCCTCTACGACCAGCCTCCGGTCAGTCGACGGGAGGCGGCGAAGGCAGCACGTGCCGGTGGAAGACCGGACGCTCAGCCGCTGCGCTGGCCGTGCGGGCACTGGCCGAGCCGGCGATCCAGGAGGTCGGCTCCTGGACGGTGTACAGCCGCAGCGAGCCGGCGGGGGTGCGGGCGAGGTAGGCCACGTTCGCCCCGTTGGCGTTGACGAAGCTGAACGCGGTCGGGTCGGTGGCGTAGGTCTCGAACGCGTCCTGCGCCGGGATCCAGGCGCCCCACGTGCCGCTGCCCTGCGCCGTCTCGGCGGCGTAGTGGATGTAGCCGTCGGTGCCGCGCACGTAGACGCCGATCCGGCCGGTGACCGGGCTCAGCAGCGCGCTCGGCGCACCCGCCGGGGCGACGCCGGTGCCGCCGACAGGCGTCCACGTGCCGGTGAAGGTGCCGTCGACCCGGCGTTCCGTGGCCGCGATCCGGCCCTCGGCGTTGCGGGCGAAGATGCGCAGCCGGTAGCCGGGCATCACGACCACGGCCGGGGTGCCGGTGAAGCCGCTGCCACCGAGGCTGGTCCACGCCCCCAGCGTGCCTCCCGTGTAGACGGCCGCCTGCAACGTGCCGGCGCTGTCCGCGACGACGACCAGGGCGCTCGCGTTGGCCAACGGCACCGCCACCGGGGTGCCGGTCAGGCCGCTGCCACCGAGCTTGCGCCAGGCCAGCAGGTCCGCGTGCGCCGGGTCCTGCCGCCGGGCCCACAGGGCGCCGCCCGCGTCCACCGCGAACACGACCTCACGCTGGTCGGAGAGGCGCGCCACGGCGGGGTTGGTCGCCATCCGGCCGCCCAGGTCGGCCCAGCCGCCCCAGCCGGGGCTGCCGGCGACCGACTGGGTACGGGTCCAGACGTCGCTGTTGATGTTGCGAGCCGTGATCCGGGTGAGGTTCTGGGTGTTCTCCGACACCGCCGGCACGCCGCTGAAGCCCTCGCTGCCGGAGACCGCGGTCAGTTGCAGCGAGCTGAAGTTGTCCGGGCTCATCCGGCCGTGCAGCAGCCGGCCGATGTTGTCGGTGTGCGCGAGCTCGATGCTGTTCGAGCTGGCCTGCGTCACGCTCGCCGCGGCGTTCTGGGCCACCGGCACCGACGGCCGGGCCGGGACGTGGGAGGCGGTCAACGTGCAGCCGTTCGTGGTGGCCGCGACGCTGCTGAAGTTCTGCCAGCCGGAGGTGCTGATGGTCCGGCGCAGGACCACCCAGGTGTTGTTGTCCTCGCGGAAGCGGTACTGCGCCATGAGCCCGCTGGCCTCGATGCCGAACAGGGTGTCCCCGCCGGCCGAGACGACGCCCTTGGTGAACACGTTCCAGCCCGTGCCGAGCGACAACTGGTAGTCGATCCACCGCTGGCTGTCCGCGTCGTACCGGTAGCGGTAGAGCCGGCCGTCGGTGGCGTCCCGGGCGAACAACACGCCCTGGCCGGCGGCGACGATGAGGTTGAACCGGCCCCACCCGGTGTCGAGCAGGCGATCCGAGAAGGCCCAGGCGCCGGCCGTCTCGTCGTACCGGTAGGTGCGCAGCCTCCCCAGCCCGTCGACGGCGTAGAAGTCACCCCGCTCGTCGACGGTGATCTTGTCCCGGGAACTGCCGGACGCGAACTGGGTGAAGCCGGTGCTGATCCGCTGGGCGGCGCTGCCGTTGATCTGCTCCCAGCCGCTGCTCGTCCAGCGGTAGCGGTACATCCCGTTCGCGTTGATGCCGTAGACCCGCCCACCCGGGCCACCGATGACCCGGCCGTAGGTCTGCCAGCCGTTGCCGATCTGGCTGCGGGTCGCGAAGCTCAGGCTCGTGCTGCCGGGCGAGTTGACCGGATAACGCCAGAGCCTGCCGGTGGTGTCGGCGGCGAAGAACGACGTCTGGGCGGCGCAGCTCACCGTGTCGGCGGCGTGCGCGGGCGTCGGCGTAACCACCGCCAGCAGCGCCGCGGCCAGCGCCGCGACCTGCGTGGCGGCCAGCCCGCCGCGCCATCGTGACCGGTTCATGACATGCCTTTCCATCGAGCTGGCGTCCCCGGTCGCCGCCGGTTCCCTTCAGGGGCGACGGTCCGGTGGACGGCCAGCTGATCAATATCGAGAGGTGAGGTGCTGTGTGTCGTGCCGGGTCGGGCGCGCAACGGTGCCGCCCCCGACCCGTTGGTGCGTCAGGCCGGTGGGGCGGGGAGGGTGTGCGCGGCGAAGACGCCGCGCGCGACCGCCGTGGCGGCGGCCTCCCCGGCCTCGTCCATCGCCGTGGTCGAGCTACGGCCGTCCGTGCCGGCGAGGCCGGCGACCGGTTGCCGTTCGTAGATGCGGCTGGCGTTGTTGGCGTTGCGGAACAGGATCAGCCACGTCTGCCCCGCGCTGTTGGTCACCGGCACGATCGTCGGATCCGTCGCCGTAACCTCGAACAGGTCCGGAATCGCCGGCGACCACCCGGAGAACGCGCCCGAGGCCTGCGCCGTCTCCCAGGACAGCATCACCTGACCCGACGGGCTGCGGGTGACGACCGCCGTGCGGCCCAGCACCGGATCCAGCACCGCCGCCGGGGCGCCCGCCGACACGTACGACCCCAGCGACGTCCACCCGGCCGGGAACGTCCCCGCCGCGTCCTGGTACTTCGTCGCGATCGTCCCGTCGACCGTCCGCACGAACACCCGCGTCCGGTAGCCGGGATACGTCACCACGGCCGGGGCGCCGGTGCCGGTGCCGCCGAGGTTCGTCCACGCCGACAGGACGCCCTCGACGTACTCCGCCGTCGCGACCGTGCCGGAAGTGGTACGCAGGAACAACCGCACACCGGTACGGGTCGGCGCGACGACCGGGGTGCCGGTGAAGTCCTGGTCGACCAGGGGCCGCCAGGCCGGGATCGTGCCCGTCTGCTGGTGGACCCACAGTTTCCCGTCCGCGTCGACGGCGAACACGGCCATCGTCCCGGACGGGAGCCGGGTCACCGCCGGAGCGGCGGCCATCGAGCCGCCGAAGTCCGCCCAGGCGCCCCAGGTCGCCGCACCCACCGCCGTCTGCGTCTTCGCCCACACGTCCGAGTCCGAGTAACGCGCCGCCACCTGCACCTTGCCGTCACCCAGGACACCCAGCGACGGCCGGCCCGAGAACGCCTCGTTACCCGACACCACGGTCCACTGCACCGAACCGAAGTTGTCCACGTCGGTCTGGTGCCCGATCAGCACCCGACCGATGTTGTCCGTGTACGCGTACTCCACCATCCCCAGCGCCGCACCCGCCACCGGACCGGCCTGCACACCCACCGACGCCGCGTACGACTCCACCGCGGCCGGCGGGATCGGATCGGCGAAGTATCCCTGGACGTCCACGATGAGGCGGGTGGACGTGGCCAGCGTGTGCCTCAGCCGGATCGCGCCGTCGGTGCCGGGCTGGACGACGGCCAGGGCGCCCACGGTGTGGGGCTTGCGCATGTGCACCTGGGCGACGGCAGGAACGGCGCTGCCGGTCGGCCACACCTGGACGTTGCCGGCGGCGTCCGGGGCGACGGCGGTCACGTTGAGGACCACGCCGGCGACGCCCCGGGTGGGCATCCCGAGCTTGCCGGTCACCTGCACGTCGACCACCCCGCCCGCCGCGACGGAGCCGTCGTACAGCCGGGTGGCCGCCAGGTGGCGGAATCCGGCTCCCTGGCCGGCCTCGCCGCTGACGTAGCCGTACGGCGCGACGACCAGGTCGACGGCGGCCCCGCTCTTGTTGAAGAAGGTGGCCTGCCCGGCCGAGGAGAGCGGCACCGAGACGAGGTGGCCACTGTGCCCGGTCTCCTCGAAGCTCACCGCCGAGTGCGACGGCGTGCCGCCGCCCGCCGGCATCACGCCGAGCCAACCCGGCGCGGTCACGTTGACGGCGATCACGTTGGCCAGCACGGCGGTCGCGGTCGCCGGGATCGCGCCGCCGGTCAGGGTCACCGTGCGGGTGCCCTGCGCGGGGACCTTCGCCTTGGTCGTCCCCGTGCCGTCCCGGGTGTCGACAAGCTTGTTCGACACGACCGGCACGAACCCGCCGCCGGCACCGACCGTGGAGCGGAAGTAGCCCTGCGCGGTGACGATGACGTGCGCGCTGCCGGCGTCCTGCCGCACGGCTATCCGGCCGTTGCTGCCCGGCTGGACGACCGCCGTGTTGGAGATCTGCTCCTTCGGGGAGGTGTTGAGCATCGAAACCGCGTTCGGCGTGGTGCCGTCCGGGTAGGCCCGCAGGTAGGTGGTGGCGGTGCCGTCCGTCGTCACCATCCGGATCAGGACCGCGCTCACCCCGGCGGAGGGAACGCCACCGACGCCCAGCACCGGGAACGACACCACGCCGCCGGTCCCGACCACGCCGGTGCGCCCGCCGATCCCGGACCGGGTGTCCAGCAACGCGACGCCGCTGGGCAGTGGCACGAAGTCGCCACCCAACCCGGCCGCGTCCGCGGCGACCGGCGACGGCCGTGAGATGGCCACGCCCAACGCCGCCACCAGCAGCACCAGCACGGCCAGCAGCCGCACCGGCCGCCGTCTGTACGTGCCTTCGGTCAACACGTCACTTCCCCTTGTCGTCGTTGTTCGCCTGTGGATGGTGTGCGTGGATGTCGAGGCGTCGGGCGGTGTCAGAAGCCCGGTGCCCCCGGTGAACC
Source organism: Micromonospora sp. NPDC047074 (assembly GCF_040643815.1). Lineage (NCBI taxonomy): Bacteria > Bacillati > Actinomycetota > Actinomycetes > Micromonosporales > Micromonosporaceae > Micromonospora > Micromonospora sp. NPDC047074. Next base: position 10,170 of record NZ_JBEYVB010000023.1, on the reverse strand, counting down.
CCCCGGTGGGACGAAGAGATCGTGAATGGTCTCCAGGACGTCCTCGACCTGGCCGGTGACGCTCTTCGGCAGTTCTGCCCGCTTGCCCCGCCCCTCGATCTCCCTCCGCAGTTCCTCCATGCGGTCGGCGTTCCGCCGCTGGGCGGTGCCGGTGCGCAGGTCGGAGGCGTCGTCCAACTTCGAGTCGCCGCAGTCGCACTTGCCCGGGGGCTTCCTGCCGGTGACGGATTCGGGCAGCGCCGAGGGGCCGTGCATCGGGCAGCCCGCGTCGGTGTTGTGCACCAGCAGGTCCAGCGCGCCGGCGAGCACGTAGAACGTGTGCGTCGTGTCGACGGTGAGGTTGTAGACCCGCTCCCGCTCGGTCCGTTCCCGGGTGGCCAGCACGGTCCCGGTCCCCCCGGTGGAGGTCAGCAACCGCTCGCCGGCGGCCAGGTCGCCGGCCTCGACCCAGGTGTCGCGCTCCGGGGACCAGAACGGGTGGCCCTCGGTGGCGGTCACCGAGGCGGTGGCCGAACCGGTCGGACCGTCGGTGTCCACCTCGACCTCGACCAGTTCCTTGCGCCCCTCGCCGACGATGACGGCGGTGACCGCGAAGGCACCCGTACGGCCGGTGGTGGGATCGGTGGAGAGCACCTTCTCCCCCACCCTGACCTCGCTGATCGGCTTGGTCGAGCCGTCGGCCATGCGGACCAGCGTGTCGCCGGTGAAGCTGTTGCCGGTGGCGCAGGACGCGACGTCAGCCGCGTCGTCCGCCCGCCGGGCGGTGGGCACCCGGGTTCCCCCACGGAGGGCGTCGGCGATCTCGTCGCCGTTCTTGGCCGCCAGGCGCGCCAACCGCGCCGTACGCACCGCGCCGCCGCCGACCCCGCCGAGCGCGAAGCCGGCCACGGTCGCCGCCGTCCAGGCGCACGCCTCCAGGTCGCCCTTGCTCACGCAGTCGACCAGGTCGGTGACGCCGACGGCCTCGGCGGCGAAGCTCAGCGCGTCCTTCAGGTACGGCGTCGCCGCCCGGGCGAAGTCCGCCACCGCCTCGGTCGCCTTGGAGACCTCCTCGACGACGTTGCCGACGGCCAGGACGGCCGACTGGTAGATGACCTTGGTCGCCTGGACGACGTCGGTCACCACGTCCCGAACGGTGGCGACCACCGCGGCCGGGATGTGCGCCGCGGCCGAGACCACCGTCTTGATGGTCGACACGACCGGCTTGAGCGCGGCGGCCACGGCCTTGATCGGGTTGTGCTTGACCGCGTACTCGATGGCCCGGCGGGCGGTCTCGGTGACCCGCCGCTTCGCCTCGTGCAGCACCCGGCGCGCCTGCTCGGCCTTCTGCCTCGCCCAGGTCATCCCCGCCGAGACGGCGCCGGTCACCGTCTTCCACGCCCGGGACGCCTTGTTGGCGACCCAGCTCGCCGCGGACTGGATCTTGTTGCCGACCCAGGTGACGGCGGTGCGGGCCTTGTTGTAGAGCCACCTGGCTCCGTTGGATATCGCGCTGCCCACCTTCCTGATGGCCGAGCCGACCCAGGCCGCCGCCCGCTGCACGCCCGACCAGACGTTCGAGGCGGTCCGTCTCGCCCAGGACCAGGCGCTGGACGCGACCCGCTGCACACCCGACCAGGCGTTGGAGGCGGTCCGCTTCAGGCCCGACCAGGCGTTGGAGGCCGTCTTCCTGACCTTGTTGACGACGGACTTGCACCAGCCGCACGACGGCCAGTGCCCGTCCGGGTCGATGTGCGCCAGCGGGTCGCCCGCCGCGTACGTGTACCGGTTCGCCAGAATCGAGTCGCCGGTGCTGTAGTTGGCGGTGTCGCGGGAGACGAAGCCGCCGGTGCCGGGCTCGTACCAGCGCGCGCCCATGTCGACCTGGCCGGTGGTCGGGTCGGTCCAGTCGCCCTGGAAGCCCAGCTCGCCCGTGTCACCCTCGGTGGCGACGACCGCGCCGAAGGGGTCGTACGCCTTCGAGTCGGTGAGCTCGGTCAGCGCGGTGTCCGTGGGGTCGATGCCGGCCACCACGTCGCCGTGCCCGTCGGTGAGGGCCAGCAGTTTCTCGTCGCCCTCGCCCACGGCGAGGACCTCACCGGCCGGCCCCCGGGAGAAGCGGCCGGTGCCGTCGCTGACCACGTCGTCGGCCAGGCCCGCGTACCCGAACGGGGAGGTGCCACGGGCCGCCACCCGGTTCAGCGCGTCGTACGTGTACGTCACGCTGCCCGCGGTGGTGAGCCGGTCGAACGCGTCGAAGGTGTACTTCTCGGTCAGTCCGGCGCTGGTCCGCGAGGCGAGCGTGCCCCGCGCGGTGTAGGTGTAGGTGTAGTCCGAGTCGGACAGCAGCCGGTTGCGCTCGTCGTAGCTGGCCGTCTTGGCGCCCGCGCGGATCCGGTTGCCGGAGGCGTCCCAGGCGTACGCCACGGTGCCCTGCGGCCCGGTCCACGAGATCAGGCGCCCGGCCAGGTCGTAGGCGTAGGTGTGCTTGCCCGCCCCGGCCGTTCCGGCAGTGGTCTTGCCGATCAGCTTGTCGTCGGCGTCGTAGGTGTAGTTGACCGAGCTGACCGGCTGCCCGGTCGCGTTGCGGGTGACGTCGCTGCTCAGGCGCGCCAGGTTGTCGTAGGCGAAGGTCCGGGTGCGGCCGGAGCCGTAGTCGATGCCCGTCGGCTGCCCGGCGGCGTCGTAGGTGTAGCTCTGGGTGACGCCGGTGATGCCGTCGCGGGCCGCCGTCAGCCGCTGCCGGGTGTAGGTGTAGGTGGCGGTCCCGGCCGCGTCGGTCTGGCTGGTCAGCAGGCTGTCCGCGTCGTACTGGAAGCGGGCGGTGCCGGCCCGGCCGGTGGCGCTGAGCATGTTGCCCCGGTCGTCGTAGCTGTACGTGTCGGTGCCGACCGGCGCGGCGGCCCGGATCAGCCGGCCGGCCAGGTCGTAGCCGAGGGTGCGCTCCGGGCTGCCGGCGCCGCTGCCGGTCTCGCCGGTCAGCCGGCCCGCCGCGTCGTAGCTGCGCAGCCGGGTCACCCCGCCGGGCGCGGTGAGCCTGGTCGGCTGCGCGGCGATGTTGTACGCCACCGTCCAGGTGCGGTCGGCCGCGTTCGGGTGGGCGGTGGTGGCCGGCTCGATCTGCGACTCCAGCAGGCCCCAACTGTTGTACGTGGAGACGGTGCGGTTGCCCCGGCCGTCGGTGTAGCGGGTGGGGTTGCCGGCCGCGTCGTAGCCGAAGCTGGTGGTGATCGAGGAACTGGTGGTGGTCGGCTCCACCTGCCGGACCAGCCGGCCGAGCGTGTCGTACTCGTACGTGGTGGTGACGCCGCCCGGGCTGACCGCCGAGGTCAGGTTGCCGGCTGCGTCGTAGCCGTAGGTCTGGGTGCGCAGGATCGCGCCGTCCGGCGCCACGTCCGACTCGGCCGTGATCAGCCCGAGCAGGTCGTAGTCGATCCGCTCGGTACGCCCCAGCCCGTCGCTGACCCGCACCTGCCGGCCGGCGTAGTCGTAGCCGTAGCTGGTGGCCACCCCGGCGGCGTCGACCATCCGGGTGAGCTGGCCGAACACGTCGTACGTGTTGGCGGTGGTGGCGCCGCCGGGCGACACGACCGACGTGACGTTGCCGCCGTCGTCGTAGCGGTACTGCCTGGTGAGCGTGCGGGGGGTCGGGTACCGCTCCAGCACCGTCGCGGTCACCTGGCGGTCGAGGTCGTCGTAGGTCGCCTCGGCCCGGCTGCCGGTGGGGCTGGTCTTCGACAGCAGCTCACCCGTGCGGGTGTAGGTGTACCGGGTCACCGCCCGGTCCGCGGTGCCCGCCGGCTCGTCCCGGCTGACCAGGCGACCCATCTGGTCGTACTGGTACCGGGTGGCGTTGCCGCGCGCGTCGACGGTCTCGACCACGTTGCCCGCCGGGTCGTACCGCGCCGTCGTGGTGGGCTGCAACGAGCTGACCCCGGCCGGCGGCGCGTACGTCGGGGCGGTGCTGCCGACCTGGCGGCCCAGCCGGTTGTAGGTGTAGCTGCTGACCTTGCCCCGGGCGTCGGCGGTGTGCACGGTCTCGTCGAAGGTGTTGTAGCCGGTGACGGTGGTCGGCGTGACGGTGGCCGGCGCGCCGCCGTTCTCCTCGGCGGCCACCGCCGGGGCGACGACCCTGACCTGGCGGCCCAGCTCGTCGTGCTGGTAGCGGATCGTCCGCCCGAGCGGGTCGGTGGCGGCGGTGAGCAGCCCGCGCTGGTCGTAGGCGCTGGTGGTGACCCGGGTGACCGTCCCGGCGACGACCGTCTGGCGGATCGGGTTGCCGCTGTCGTCATAGGCGTAGTCGACCTGCTCACCGGCGGTGGACAGGGTCCACGGCACGTTGGACGGCCGCCCGGCGCGGGTCATCCGGGTGACGTTGCCCATCGTGTCGTACGTGTACGACGTGGTCAGCGCGGCGGCGCCGGGATTGACCACGATGCTGGCGACGGCACCCGCCGGGGTGTACGTCTGCTGGGTGACCGAGGTGCCGTTGGCCGAGGCCTGCCGGGTGCGGTTGCCGGCGCCGTCGTACGTGTTCTCCTCCACGACGTAGTCGCGCGTGCTGCCGTCCGGGTTGCGGAAGTTCTTCAGCACGAGACGGTGCAACTGGTCGTCGCCGTAGTACTGGTACTCCAGCCGCCGGCCCATCGCGTCGGTGTGGCTGGCCATCCGGCCGGCGTGGTCGTACGTGTAGGTGTGCAGCACCAGGTAGTCCCCGGTGGTGGGGCCCTCGTCGCCGGCGTACGCCCGCAGGCGCACCTCGGCCAGGGCGTTGCGCGCGGTGTAGGCGTAGTCGTACCGGTTGCCGTTCGCGTCCACGACGGTGGTCTCGTTGCCGAACCGGTCGTAGTTCTTGACGGTCTCGTTGCCCTCCGCGTCCGTGGTCTTGACCGGCCGGTTGGACTGGTCGTACTCCCAGGTGCTGACCCGGGTCTCGTCGTCGCCGCGCACGTCGTCGACCTCGACGCGGGTCACGTTGCCGTCCACGTCGTAGGTGGTCGTGGAGCGCTTCTGGTGCGCCTGGCCGGTCACCGCGTCCGTGGTGGCCGGCGCGGTGGTGCTGACCGGCCGCGACAGCGCGTCGTAGGTGTGGCTGGTGACCACGCCCGCCGGGTAGCTGTCGGAGATTTCCGTGGTGGTGAGCAGCCGGCCCAACGCGTCGTAGGTGTGGGTGGTGGCCAGCCCCGACGGCTCCGTGGTCCGGTAGAGGTCGCCGTTCTGGTAGTACGCGTAGCGGGTGATCTTGCCGCGCGCGTCGGTGGTGGTCAGCAGCAGGCCGGCCGGCACGGTGCCGCCGCCGTACGCCGCCTCGCCGCCGGTGGTGTAGGTGTGCCGGACGGTGCCCCCGTCCGGGTTGACCTGCGTCGCCAGCTCACCGAACGGCGTGTGGGTGTAGCTGGTCCGGTAGGTGTTGTCGGTGGCGCTGGCCGAGCGCCCGTCCCGCGACTCGGTCGGCAGGTCGTTGCGCGGGTCGAACGGGTCGGTCACCGTCGCCGGATAGGTCGTGTAGGCGGTGTGGCAGACCCCGCCTGCGCGGCAGGTCCGCTTCGAGGTGACGTTGCCGCGCTGGTCGTGGCCCATCCGTACGGCGTCGCCGTTCTCGTTCGTGACCACGGTCTGGTTGCCGCGGTCGTCGTACTCGAACGTGCGGATCGCCATGCCCTCCAGCGGGTGCCGCACGAACACCGGCCCGCCCGCGTCCCCGGGGATGACCGTGCAGAACGACGGGTCACCCGGGTCCGGCGTGGAGCACACCTCCGTCGGTGGCGGTGGCGGTGGCGGCGTGGGCGAGCCGGGCCGGTCCTCCTCGCGGATCTCCAGGCCGAGCGGCGTGCCCGAACGCAGCAGTTGGCCGCTGAGCGCGTCGTACTCGAACAGGTGCGGCCGGTTGGCCGGGTCCAGCACCTGCACGCTGCGGCGCAGGTCGGTGTCGCCGCCGTAGACCAGCGGCGCGCCGATCAGCCACATGCCGCCGTGCCGGTCGGTGTGCTTGGTGACCCGGTCGGCCGCGGTGTCGTAGCCGAACTGCGCCGCGATCTTGCCGCTCGGCAGGGTCACCGTGGTCAGCTGGTCGGTGCCGGCGGCGTACCGGTGGTGCGCGGTGACCGCCGCCTGGCCCAGCGGGTGGGAGTAGACGGCCACCTCGTCGATGACACCGGCGAAGTGCCGGCGGGCCGTCGTGCCCCACGCCGGCCAGGACGCCGGGCTGGTCGCGTACGCCGCGCCGAGCTGGTTGAAGGTGAGCAGCGAGTGCTCGACCGTCGTGCCGGTGCGCTCGGCCGTCTTGACGCCGTCGAGGTAGAGGGTCTGGACGCCGCCCATGACCGACAGCACCGCGTGGTGCCAGCGCCCGTCGTTGACGGCGGCGGTCGAGGTGAGCGGCGCGATCGCGGGGCCGCCGAACTGGCCACGCAGCAGGCCGTCGGTACCCACGTACAGCACCGGCACGCCGGTGGTGGAGGTGGCGCCGAGCGCCTTGTCCTGGTAGCCCAGCAGCGGGCCGCCACCGCCGGTGGTGCTGGCCTTGAACCACAGCTCGACCGCGGTGTCGCGGGCCTTCTTCACCGCGCCCTTGGGCAGCTCGACGACCGAGGAGGTGCCGTTGAAGGTGGCCGCGGTGTTGCCGGTGCCGGTCAGCGCGCCCGCCGTGCCGAGGGTCACGCCCGTGTGGACGCCCGCGTCCTTGCCCAGGTTGACGGCGACCTCGCTGCCGGCGGCGGTGCCCTGCGGCTCGCCCAGGCGCCAGTACGACTCGGGCTTCGCGTCGAGCACCCCGGTGCGGTAGTTCGAGCCGGCCGCGTAGCCGTACCGGGTGCAGGCGTTGCCGGGGGCGCAGACCGAGGTGAGCAGGTCGCCGCTGTAGGTGTAGGTCCACGTCGGCGCCACGCCACCGACCGCGTCGGCGGCGACGCTCGTCACGTGCGCGCCGGTCCAGGTGAAGGTCAGCGACCGGCCGGCCGTGTTGGTCTGGCTGTTGGCGACCCGGGCCCGGGCCAGCTTGCCGTCGGTGGCGTTGTAGGTGAGCACGATCGACCGCAGGGCCGCGTCGGTGATCTTCGTGAGCCGGCCGGCGGCGGAGAACTGGTACGTCATCCGCGCCTTGTCGACAAGCGTCCACAAAGTGCCGTTCCAGGTCAGCGAGGCGGTGCGGCCGGCCGGGGCGGCGAAGGTGCCGTCGGGGTTGCGGCCGAAGCGCACCTGCTGCCCGTCCGGGTAGGTGACCAGCACGTTGCCGGAGCCGTCCGCGTCGGCGACGACGCGCATGTCGTACCGGCTCGACCAGCCGGCACCGAACGCGCCGTCGCGGCGCGGGTCGAGGCTGTTGTAGGTGCGGACCAGGTTCAGCTCGGGCCCGACGGTGGTGACCGTGGCGTCCATCGCGGTGGTGGACACGTTGCCGGTCTGGGCGTCGAACTCGCGGTCCCGCGCCGCCGTCGTCGCGCCCGCGATCCGCGAGGTGATCTCCGGCTGGGGCACGGCGGTGAGCAGCGTCGAGGTCGGCGACGACACCTCGTTGCCGGCGTCCTTGACGATCACCCGCCACCGGTAGGTCTTGCTCCAGGACAACCGGCCGGCCGGCACCGCCCAGGCGGTCTTCGCCTGGAAGCCGGAGTCGAAACACCCGGTGGGATCGCCGGACGCCGGCTGCTCGCACACCTCGAACTTGTAGGACAGCGACACTCCCGGGGGCGCGTCGATGTCCAGCGCGCGGCCCCACAGCTGCGGGGTCAGGGTCTGTGCGGCGTAGCCGTTCGGCGGGTACAGCTCCTGCACGACCGGTGGGATGTCGACGACCTCGAGCACCATCCGGGCGGGCGGCACCTGGTGGTCGGTGAAGACCACGCCCCCGGTACGCACCATCGTGAAGTCGAGGAAGTACCGGCCCGGCGGCAGGGCCTTGATGGTCGCGTCGAGGGTCACCGCGGCACCACGCGCCACCGGGGCGGTCAGGTTGGCCGCGCGCTGCTGGGTGACCGCCGCGCCGGTCCGGGCGTTGTAGGCCCGGTAGGCCAGGTAGTAGTCGCCCACCGCCCACGCGCCGGCGCTGCGGTTGGTCACCGTCACGGCGACCCGGCCGTCCTGGTTCTGCAACACCGGCGGGTTGGGCACCGGCTTCGGGATCTGGTACGAGGCGTTGTACGGGCTGTGCGTCACGTACAGCCTCGGCGGGTTGGCCGTCTGCGGGCCGGCGAACCGCTTGCCGCTGAGCGGATCGGTGGAGGCGCGCAGCGACAGGCCGTGGTTGGCCTGCTCCCCGTTGACCCACCGCTGCACCAGGTTGCCCCCGGCGCCGCCCAGGTCGAACGCCTCGGCCGCGGTCGGGCAGGCCGACGAATCCTCGCCGAACGCGACGTAGCCGTGCGCGAACGACCGGCTGGCCAGCGCGGCGCCGACCGCCGGGCCGGGGTAGGAGTAGCCGGTGCCGGCCGACCACGCGGCCGTCACCGGGTGCACGGTCACCTCGCGCGCCCGGCAGGAGTCGGCGTCGTAGTTGACCACCTGGAGCTGGGCGCCGTAGATGGTGTGGTAGCGCAGCCGGTCCACCAGCCCACCGAACTTGACGTACGACGCGGCGTTGGCGCCGTCCACCGTGCCGACCCGCAGCTCGCTGCTGCCCGAGGCGGAGCTGCCGCCGTGCACGTACATGGCCGAGTCGGCGGCGCCGTCGGCGACCGGCAGCTCCACCGTCGGGTCCAGCCGCACCGGGTAGACGCGGGCCGGGTCGCGCAGCCATCCGTCGTCAACGGAGACCCGCAGGACGGTCTTACCGCCGGCGGTACGCAGCTGGTAGCTGACCGCCGTCGAGGTCACCGGAACGGGCGCGGCGTCGACCACGTAGCCCGGTGGGAAGACGGCCCGCACCGTGCCCGCCGCGTCGGACAGCTCGACGGAGCCGTCGCGTACCGCCGCGGTGAGCCCTTCGAGGCGCAGTGGAAAGTCGTACACCCGCGGGGCGTTCGGGGAGTGCAGTACCAGCGTCTCCTTCAGCGCGCCGGGGCGCGACTCCAGCTCCAGATCGACGCCGGGCAGCACGCCGCGGTAGGTGACCAGCGCACCGTCGGCCTGTCCGGGCACCGACGCGGCGCCGGCCAGCCCGTACGACACGGCCTGACCCTCGGAGAGGGCGAAGCGGGCCACGGCCGGGGCGTCGGCCCGGGCGGCGAGCCGGACCTGCACGGCGTCCGCCGTGTTGCGCCAGCCGGAGGCGGCGTCGGCCGTCAGCTTCGGGTCGATCGGCGCCCAGCCGCCGCCGGCCGTCCGGTAGTTCACCGCAGCGGTGGAGAACACCGTGGTCTGCGTGCCGTCGGCGTTGGCGTAGACCTGCCGGAAGGCGTCCCGCTCCTGCGCCAGCTCCGCGCTGGTGGCCGGCTGGTAGCCGCGCGCCGGTTCCGCCGGGGGCTGCTGCACTGATGCCTTGTTCGCGGGAACGGTCGGCTGCTGCGGCAGCGCGTGCTGTGGGTAGCGCGACCGCTGGGAGGCGGGGATCTTCCGGTTGGTGTGCTGCCGCGACTGCTCGCCGCCGGCCGGCACCCCGTCCCACCGCTGTCGCGGGGCGGCGGCCGCGCCCTGCCCGCTCCGGGCCCTGTCGGCCCCCGGCGCCGAGCCCGCCGTCGGGAACTCGATCGGCGCCGGCTGTTCGCCCACCCCGCTCACCGCGATGACGAGCGCCATCGCTGCCGCCAACGCGGTGGTGAGCGTCCGCCGCAGCGGCGGGCGCGCACCCAACAGGTCGGGAAGCAGGTCGGCGGCCCGGTCGCCGGACGCGCTCTTCTTGCCGTCGTGCATCGCCGACCTCCGTGGCGCACAGAATTGTCTCCCACACCGCGGGCGGCGGTGCCAACAATGCATATCGAGACGCGCCACCCTGTTTCGGCGGCGAGACGAAACTGTTATCTACAGTGGACTGTTCAACCGCTGCCGATGGCCGGCTGAACGGCGCGGACGCGCCGGCGTCTCCTTGTGCACACCCGGGCGATGCCACATCATGCCGATGTTCCGGATATCAGCGAAAGGGACGGCTATATGGCCAGAGCAAGCATGTGGCACCGGCTACGGACGATCGGGGCGACGACGGCGATCCTGCTCGGAATCGCGATCGTCCCGGCGCAGCCGGCGGCCGCGCAGACCGGGGTGATGATCCAGCCGGTGGGCGGGCGGGTCACCGGTGTGCTGTCGAACAGGTGCGGCAGC
>NZ_JBEYVB010000022.1:0-93277 GCF_040643815.1 Micromonospora sp. NPDC047074 | reverse complement strand
TGCGCAAGGACCCGGACGAGCGGATCACCGCCGAGGTGGCGGAGAAGTTGCTGCGTCGTGCCGGCGGCAAGCGGACGCGCACCATCCCGCTCCGTGGCGGGCCCGGCCGGCGGGCCCGCCGGGGGCGGCGTCGGCGCCGGGGGTACGGAGCCACCCAGCGCCCGCTGCATCAGCGCCTGCGCCTGCCCGTTGCCCGGATCCCGGGCGAGGGCCTGCCCGACCTGCGCGATCGCCTCCCCGGCCCGGCCGGCGTCCAGCAGCAGCGAGGCGAGGTGCAGACGCAGCGGCAGGTCGTCGGGGCGGGCGTCCAGGGCCGCCGAGAGGGAGTCGATGAGGGGATCAGGGCTCATAGGTCGAGCAGCGTAGTGGGCGGGTGGTGCCCCCACCGCCCCGGAGCACCGGGCGTGCGGTAACGCAACGTATATCCCTTGTTGACCGATTGCCGCCGTCCCGCCGCCTGTCCCGGGTATCGGCAGCCGCCACCCGCCACGCACAGTAAGGTCAACCGGTGAAGCGCCACGACCGTGCAGTCGCGTACGAAGAGGTGACCGGAGTGACCACCCCAGGCAGGACCCGCGTGGCGATCGTCTTCGGCGGACGCAGCCCTGAGCACGGCATCTCCTGTGTCAGCGCGGGCAGCGTGCTCGGCGCGCTGGACCCGGACGAGTTCGACGTGGTGCCGGTGGGCATCACCCGGGCGGGCCAGTGGGTGCTGACCAGCGGAGACCCGGCCCAGTTGGCGATCGACGCGCGCCGGCTGCCGGAGATCACCGCCGAGTCCGGCACCGACATCGTGCTGCGCGCCGACCCGACCGGCAACGGACTGATGGTGCTCGACCCGACCGAGGGCCCCCGGGCGCTCGCCGACGTCGACGTGGTCTTCCCCGTGCTGCACGGCGCCTACGGCGAGGACGGCACCATCCAGGGCATGCTGGAGATGGCCGGCATCCCCTACGTCGGGGCGAACGTCTTCGCCTCCGCCGCGGCGATGGACAAGGAGTTCACCAAGAAGCTCTGCGCCGTCGAGGGCATCCCGGTGGGCCCGTACGCGGTGCTGCGCAACGGCATGACGCTGAGCGAGGCGGACAAGGAGCGGCTCGGCCTGCCGGTCTTCGTGAAGCCGTCCCGGGCCGGTTCGTCGTTCGGCATCACCAAGGTCGACGACTGGGCGGCCCTGGACGCGGCGGTCGCCACCGCCCGGCAGATCGATACGAAGGTGCTCGTCGAGGGGGCGGTCGTCGGCCGCGAGATCGAGTGCGGGGTGCTGGAGGGCGAGGCCGGCGGCGCGCCGGAGGCGTCCGTGCTGGCCGAGGTCCGGGTGGTCGGGGACTACGACTTCTACGACTTCGAGGCGAAGTACATCGACGCCGAGTCCGCCTGCGAGTACGACATCCCCGCCGGCCTGCCCGACCGGGTGACCCGCCAGATCCAGGAGTACGCGGTCCGCGCCTTCAGCGCGCTCGACTGCGCCGGCCTGGCCCGGGTCGACTTCTTCGTCACCCCGGAGCTGGACGTCTACCTCAACGAGATCAACACCATGCCGGGCTTCACCCCGACGTCGATGTTCCCCCGGATGTGGGCGGCGGCCGGGCTGGAGTATCCGAAGCTGGTCAACCGCCTCATCCGTACCGCCCTGCACCGCGGCGTCGGCCTGCACTGAGAGGAAGGGCACCTTCCTGACGCCTGGTGCGCAGGAAGGTGCCCTTCCCGACCGATGGGTGCGCGGGAGTGGGGCGGGAGTGAGGGTGGGGTCAGCGCCGGCAGCCGCTGGGGGAGTCGCCGGCGGAGGGCACCGAGGCCACGATCGTGTCCGAGACGGGGGCCACCCACTGCAACCCCTGCCCGTAGAGGTGCGGCACGCGGACCGTGACGGCGGTCTCGCGGTCGAGGGTGGTGAGCACCGTGGCGTCGGGCTGCTCGACGGCGTACCAGCAGACCCGGTTGACCCGCCAGACGTCGTCGGTCTCGCCGACGTCCGGCTCGGCCCCGCCGCAGGCGACGGTGACCGCCGGGTCGCCGTACGCGGCGTTCTGCTCCGGGCCGGCGGTGACCGGACGCTGCACGAGATCGTTGACCGTGGACGGCAACTGGGAGAGCAGGGCCCGGCAGACCGTGGCGGGCCGTTCGGCGAGCGCGGGTGCGGCCATCTCGACCGGCGCGCTGGACTGCGGCCCGGCGGTGGAGGGGCCGGGCGTGGCGGCCGGCCCGGCGGACTCGTCCGGGGAGAGCTGGGCGAAGGCGAGCCCGCCCACCAGTACGGTGATCGGCAGCGCGATCAGCGTCGCGATCAGCGCGGCGCCGCGGGTCGTCCGGTCCCGGCCCGGGCGGTCGGGGCTCCCGTCCGTCCGGTCGGGGTCGGAATCGGTCACGGGGGAGTCAATGATCTTGTCCACTTACAGGCGCACCACCGAACACGTGAGGGTGCGGGTGATGCCGGGCACCATCTGCACCTTGCTGACGATGAGTTTGCCGAGCTCGTCGACGGTGTTCGCCTCGGTGAGCACGACCACGTCGTAGGGCCCGGTGACGGCGTCGACCCGTACCACGCCGGCAAGGTCCGAGATGAGACCGGCCACGTCACGCGCCCGGCCGACCTCGGTCTGGATGAGGATGTACGCCTGTACCACGACTCGACCTCCGTCCGTCGCCGCCCAGGAGCGGCCCGAAGGGAGAAGTTACCTTACGGACCAGGTCTGATCCCGATCGGTGGTCAAGGAGAAGCGGTGAGCGAACACGGTGGAGGACCTGCATGAGTGTCACGGGGGTCGGCGAGTTCGGCCTGATCGACCGGGTTACCGCCCGGCTGTCGTACGGACCGACCGTGCTGCTGGGCCCCGGGGACGACGCGGCGGTGGTGGCCGCGCCGGACGCCCGTGTCGTGGCCTCGACCGACGTGCTGGTCGAGGGGCGGCACTTCCGGCGGGACTGGTCCGGCGCGCGTGACGTCGGCCACCGGGCGGCGGCGGCGAACCTGGCCGACATCGCCGCCATGGGGGCGCGGCCGACGGCGCTGCTGGTCGCGCTCTGCATACCGCCGGATCTGGAGATCGGGTGGGCCGAGGAACTCGCCGACGGGCTGGCCGCCGAGGCGGCGAAGGTCGACGCGAGCGTGGTGGGCGGGGACATGTCGGGCAGCCCGACGTTGACGATCGCGGTCACCGCCCTCGGCGATCTCGGTGGCCGGCCGCCGGTGACGCGCTCCGGCGCCCGCCCCGGGGACGTGCTGGCCCTGGCCGGCCGGACCGGGTACGCGGCGGCCGGGCTGACCGTGCTCTCCCGGGGCTTCCGCACGCCCCGGCTGCTGGTGGAGGCGTACCGCCGGCCCGAGGTGCCCTACCACGCCGGGCCGCACGCCGCCCGGCTCGGCGCCACCGCCATGATCGACGTGTCGGACGGGCTGCTCGCCGACCTCGGGCACGTGGCGAAGGCCAGCGGGGTCGCCGTGGACGTGCGCCGGGACGCCTTCGAGGTGCCCCCGCAGATGCGCGACGCGGCCCAGGCCCTCGGGGTCGACCCGTACTCCTGGCTTCTCGCCGGGGGCGAGGACCACGCGCTGGCCGCGACCTTCCCCCCGGCGGTGGCGCTGCCGCCGGACTGGCGGCCGATCGGGCGGGTCACGGCGGGCTCGGGCATCACGGTCGACGGCCGCCCGTACGACGGACCCACTGGCTGGGACCACTTTCGGTAAGGGCCTGGCGGGGGTCGTACCCTTTCCTCCGTGAGTGAGATCGAGATCCGTGCCGAGCACTTCGACTCGCCGGTCGCGCAGCGGCTGATCCGCGCCGCACTGGCCGAACTCGGCACCCGGTACGGCGGCAGCGGCGACGACACCCCGGTCGACCCGGGGGAGTTCGTGCCGCCCGCCGGCGCCTTCCTCGTCGCCCGCCTCGGTGGCGAACCGGTCGGCTGCGGGGGCTGGCGCAGCCACGGCGACGAGGGCGACACCGCCGAACTGAAGCGGATGTACACGGACCCGTCCGTCCGGGGCCGGGGCGTGGCCCGGGCGGTGCTGGCGGCGGTGGAGCGCTCGGCCCGGGAACAGGGGCGCGAGCGGATGATCCTGGAGTGCGGCGACAAGCAGCCCGAGGCCATCGCCATGTACACCACGGCCGGCTACGAGCGGATCCCGAACTTCGGCTTCTACCGGGACGAGCCAGGCTGCATCTCCTTCGGCCGCACGCTCTGACCAGCTCGATCCGGGATCGGCCCGCGACGGGGGCCGGTCCCGGCGGCGGCCGTGGGTGCAGCCGTCAGGAGGCGCGTGGGCGCAGCCACCGGGACACGACAGAGCCGGCGGACCAACTGGCCCGCCGGCAATGGCGACTGTGCGAGGCTGCGGCCTGCCGCGTCAGGCGCGGGTGACCTTGCCAGCCTTGATGCAGGAGGTGCAGACCTTCAACTTCTTGGTGTTGCCGCCACCGGCCGGGGTACGCACCGACTGGATGTTCGGGTTCCAGCGGCGGTTGGTCCGCCGGTGCGAGTGGGACACGTTGTGGCCGAAGCCCGGTCCCTTGCCACAGACGTCGCACACGCTAGCCACGGGATACTCCTGGGATTGAAACGTTCATGAGGTCGCCGCCAGGCGCTGCCCGGGCAACCTGGCCAGGTTACCCGATGACCCGGGGCCCTTACCAACCGGCCCGGTGCACGCCGCTGCTGGCCGGCCCCGTCGCGGTCCCGGCCGGCCCCGGGCGCCCGCGGCACCGCGCCGCGGCCGGTGCGGTCGCCCGGACACGCCGCGGGACATCCCGTCGACCCGGGCGCCTGTCGGTGCGCGCCAGTAGGCTTCTCGCCGTGCTGGACACCCTCGACGCCGCCGCGGTCCGCCGCTGGTGCGCGGGCGGGCTGGTGGCGCTCCGGCGGCACCAGGGCGAGATCGACGAGCTGAACGTCTACCCGGTGCCCGACGGCGACACCGGCACCAACATGGTGCTCACCCTCACCTCGGCCCAGCAGGCGCTGGCGATGGGCCTCGGCACCCTCCCGGAGGACGGGCCCACCCCGCACGGGCACGCGCTGCGGCTGATGGCGAGGGGCGCGCTGCTCGGCGCGCGGGGCAACTCGGGGGTGATCCTGTCGCAGATCCTGCGCGGCTTCGCCGACGCCGTCGCCCCTCTGCCCGCCGTGCGGGGGCGGGCCCTGGCCGCCGCCCTGCGCGACGCCACCGCCGCCGCCTACGCCGCGGTCGCCCGTCCGGTCGAGGGCACGGTGCTCAGCGTCGTCGCCGCGGCGGCCCACGCCGCGGAGCGGGCGGACAGCGACGACCTGCGCGCGGTCGCCCGCGCGGCGTCGGGCGGGGCGGCGCGGGCGTTGGCGCGCACCCCCGAGCAGTTGCCGGCGCTGGCCCGGGCCGGGGTGGTGGACGCCGGCGGCCGGGGCCTCTGCCTGCTGCTCGACGCGCTGGTCGAGGTCGTCACCGGGGAGAGCCCCGAGCATCCGGCCCCCGCGCCACGTCCGGTCCGTCCGCCGGCCACCGCCGTCCGCGAGACCGGTTCCGAGGAGTACGCCTACGAGGTGCAGTTCCTGCTCGACGCCGGGCCCGAGGCGGTGGACCGGCTGCGGGTCGAGCTGGCCGCCCTGGGCGACTCGTTGGTGGTCGTCGGCGACGGCACCGCCGGCACGGGCACCTGGAACGTGCACGTGCACGTCAACGACGTGGGCGCGGCGATAGAGGCGGGCGTGGTCGCCGGCCGGCCGCACCGCATCTCGGTGACCCGCTTCGCCGACCAGCCGGCCACCACCGCCCGGATGGAGCCCGACGGCCGGGCGGCGGTGGTGGTGGCCACGGGCACGGGCATCGCCGAGCTGTTCGCCGGTGAGGGCGCGACGGTGGTGCCCGGCAACCCGTCCATCGGTGAGTTGCTCGACGCGGTCCGCGCCACCGGGGCGGCCCGCGTGGTGGTGCTGCCCAACGACCCGGACACGCAGGCGGTGGCCAACGCCGCCGCCCGGGAGGCGCACGCGCTCGGCGTCAGGGTCAGCGTGGTGCCGACCCGCTCGCCGGTGCAGGCGCTGGCCGCGCTCGCCGTACGCGACCCGGCCCGGCGCTTCGCCGACGACGTCATCGCGATGGCCGAGGCCGCCGGCGCCTGCCGTTACGCCGAGGTCTGCTACGCCCGGCGCGAGGCGCTCACCGTCGCCGGCCCCTGCCGGCCCGGCGACGTGCTGGCCCTGGTCGAGGGGGAGGTCCACCTGATCGGGGCGGACCTGACCGACACCTGCGCCGCCGTGGTCGACCGGATGCTCGGCGGCGGCGGTGAGCTGGTGACGCTGCTCTCGGGGGCGGACGCCCCGGAAGGGCTGGCCGAGGCGGTCCGCGAGCACGTCGCCCACCGCTGGCCGTTCGTCGAGGTGCAGGCGTACCGGGGTGGGCAGCCGCACTTTCCGCTCCTGGTGGGGGTCGAATGACGTCCGAGCCGTCCACGATGGACACGCCGCTGAAGAAGCTGGTCGGGGAGAAGACCGCGAAGGCCCTCGCCGGGCACCTCGACCTGCACACCGCGGGCGACCTGATCTACCACTTCCCGCGCCGCTACGACGAGCGCGGCGAGCACACCGACATCCGCTCGCTCGACGTCGGCGAGCAGGCCACCGTGCTGGCCCAGGTGCAGCGCACCGCCGTACGCCCGATGCGCCAGCGCCGGGGCAACCTGCTGGAGGTCACGGTCGGCGACGGCGCCGGCGGCACCCTGACCCTGACCTTCTTCGGCAACCAGGCGTGGCGGGAGCGCGAGCTGCGGCCCGGGCGGTGGGGGCTCTTCGCCGGCAAGGTCACCGAGTTCCGGGGCCGGCGGCAGCTCAACGGCCCGGAGTACGTCCTGCTCGGCGAGGGCGGCGACGGCGAGGCGGCGGCCAACGAGGAGATCGAGGAGTTCGCGGGCGCGCTGATCCCGGTCTATCCGGCGGCCGCGGCGGTGCCCACCTGGGTGATCGCCCGTTGCGTCCGGGTGGTGCTGGACACCTTCACGCCGCCGGAGGACCCGCTGCCCGCCACCCTGCGGGCGAGCCGCAACCTGGGCGGCATCGGCGTGGCGCTGAGCGAGATCCACCGGCCGACCAGCAAGGAGGCGCTCTACCGGGCCCGGCGCCGGCTCAAGTGGGACGAGGCGTTCGCGGTGCAGCTCACCCTGGTGCAGCGCAAGCACCGGGCCGCCGCCTGGCCGGCCCGGCCCCGCCCGGCGAAGCCCGGCGGCCTGCTCGACGCCTTCGACGCCCGGCTGCCCTACGAGCTGACGCCCGGCCAGCGCGACGTGGGCGAGGAGATCGCGGCGGACCTGGCCACGGCCCACCCGATGCACCGGCTGCTCCAGGGCGAGGTCGGCTCCGGCAAGACGGTGGTCGCGCTGCGCGCGATGCTCCAGGTGGTCGACGCGGGCGGGCAGGCCGCGCTGCTGGCCCCGACCGAGGTGCTCGCCGCGCAGCACCACCGGGGCATCCTCGACCTGCTCGGGCCGCTCGGGCGGGCGGGCGAGCTGGGTGCGGCCGACGACGCGACCAGGGTCGAGCTGGTCACCGGCTCGTTGGGGGCGGCGGCCCGCCGGCGGGCCCTGGCCGAGGTCGCCAGCGGCGCCGCCGGCATCGTTCTCGGCACCCACGCCCTGCTCTACGAGGGCGTCGACTTCGCCGACCTCGGCCTGGTGGTGGTCGACGAGCAGCACCGGTTCGGCGTCGAGCAGCGTGACGCGCTGCGTGCCAAGGCCGAGCAGCCGCCGCACGTGCTGGTGATGACGGCCACCCCGATCCCGCGCACGGTGGCGATGACCGTCTACGGCGACCTGGAGACCTCCACCCTCTCCCAGCTGCCGCAGGGCCGCTCGCCGATCGCCTCGCACGTGGTCCCGGCCGCCGAGAAGCCGGCCTTCCTGGACCGGGCCTGGCGTCGGCTGCGCGAGGAGGCGGCCGCGGGCCACCAGGCGTACGTGGTCTGTCCCCGGATCGGTGAGGGCCCCGCGAGCGAGGAGGAGCCGCCCCGGGAGGACGACAATGGGCGCCGGCCGCCGATGGCGGTGACCGAGGTGGCCCCGCTGCTCGCCGAGGGCCCTCTGCACGGCCTGCGCATCGGGGTGCTGCACGGTCGGCTGCCGGCCGACGAGAAGGACGCGACGATGCGCTCCTTCGCCGCCGGCGACCTCGACGTGCTGGTCGCCACGACCGTGGTCGAGGTGGGCGTCAACGTGCCGAACGCGACCGTGATGATCGTGCTCGACGCCGACCGGTTCGGCGTCTCCCAGCTGCACCAGTTGCGTGGCCGGGTCGGCCGCGGCTCCGCTCCCGGGCTCTGCCTGCTGGTCACCGAGGCGCTGGAGGGCACGTCCGCGCGGGAGCGGCTCGACGCGGTGGCCTCCACCACCGACGGGTTCAAGCTCGCCGAGCTGGATCTGGAGCAGCGCCGGGAGGGCGACGTGCTGGGGGCCACCCAGTCGGGGCACCGTTCCCACCTGCGGCTGCTCTCGCTGCTGCGCGACGCCGACCTGATCCGGGACGCCCGGGCCGAGGCGATCGCCCTGGTCGAGGAGGATCCGGAGCTGGACCGGCACCCGGCGCTGGCCGCCTCGGTGGCCGCCCTGGTCGACGAGGAACGCGCGGAGTACCTGGAAAAGGGCTGACGTCCCGGCCCGCCACCGCCGGTCGTGGCCCGCCGCCGCTCACGCTGGGTCAGCTCGCCGGGCGGGTCGCCACCGGTCCGCGCCAGGCGGCGGAAGCGGGTGAGGGCGCGCCGACCCCACGGTCGGCGCGCCCTCACGGGTCAGCTCGGTTCGGCTCAGGCGGTGAAGCGCACCCGACGCCGGCGGGCGACGACGAACAGCACCGCGCCCACGGCGAGCAGGGCGACCGCGCCGGCGGCGATACCGCCGGCCGCCGCGCCGGTGACCGGCAGGCCGCCGCCCTCGCCGCCGTCGTCGCAGCCACCCTCGGGAGCGGTCCACGTGATCGGCTTCTCGGACTCCAGGTCACCGGTGACGACGACGCTGAGCCCCTTGGCGGCCGGGAACGTCACGGTCTTCGTGGTGCCCGGCTCGAAGGTCACGGTCTTCGGCTCGCCGGTGCTCGGGGTGAAGGTCGACGTGAGGCTGATGCCGTCCTTCGGGTTGACCACCTTGAGGATCAGCTCCTCGCAGGTGGCGTCGTAGGAGGTCGCCGGCTCGCCGACCTCCGGCTGCTGGCAGTCCTCGGGCTGCGTCCAGCCGCCCTTCCAGGTCTCCATGCCCTCGGCCGCGACGGTGATCTCCGTGGCCTGCTCCTTGGTCAGCTCGAGGGTCTCGAACTTGCCCGCCGGCACGGTCACCTTCTCGGCAAACTCGCCGCTGCCGGTGACCGCGAAGACCGCCGCCACGTTGCCCCGGTTGAGCAGGGTGAGCTTCGCGGTGCCGACGCAGTCGTACGTGACCTCGACGGCGGGCTCGGCCGCGCAGGTGCCCTCGCCGCCGTTGTACCAGGCGGCCGGCCCCTCCGACCGGGAACCGATGCCGGCGGAGCTGCCGACCTTGCGGTTGTCGTAGCGCTTGCCGCCCTCGACCAGCGGGTCGATGATCTCGCTGCCGAAGACGAAGTCGACCTGGGTGAAGCAGGTCGGCACGGCGACCTTGAACTCCAGCTTGGCGACGGTGCCGATCTCGCCGTCCGGCACCGACGTGAACGCCTTCACCGACTTGTCGAACAGGTACTGCGGCACGGCGAACTTCGCCGACGGCGCCACGTAGGACACCAGGGCGAAGTCCTGCTTCTCACCCGCGCAGAGCGGGCCGTTGGTCAGCGTGATCGTCGCCTCGCCCTTCGGCCCGTCGAAGGTGTGCGTGTAGCGCGCGTCGGCGGCGCTGACGCACTCCGGCGCCGTGGGGGCGGGGGTCTCGGCCGGCTGCGGCGTGGCCACGCTGCTCGGCGACGCCGAGGGCGACGAGTTGGTGGCGATCGCCGGAGCCGAGACCGCGAACGCCGTGAGCAGGCCGGCCAGGGCGGCGGCTGCCACGGTGAGCGGTCGCCGTGGCGACAGCGGGGGACGGATCACGCGTACTCCCGGGGTGTGAGGAAGCGTCAGAGGACCGGCGCGGAGGGGGCGATCGGGCGGGCTCTGCCGAGCGTGCGCGGCCGATGCGGGCGCCCCGTCGTGCCGTCGGGCCGGCGGGTCACCCGCCGGCACCGGCAGACCCTAGCGAGATCGCCGCGCGTGGCACAGCGCACAGGAACCGTCGAGGATGTTGTTATGAATGCGAGATCATCGATACACGTTCCGTGATCATCTGAGTCGATCGAGGGGACGCACCGTGTCGGCGCTGGCCGCCACCGGGTCGCGTAGCGTCGTGGGCATGAGCAGGAGGAGACCGTGACCCGGATCGTGGCCGGGACGCTCGGCGGGCGTCGGATCGCCGCGCCGCCCGGCGCGGGCACCCGGCCGACGTCGGACCGGGTGCGCGAGGCGCTGTTCAGCGCCGTGCAGGCCGAGGTCGACCTGGCGGGCGCCCGCTTCGCCGACCTGTACGCCGGGTCGGGCGCGGTCGGCCTGGAGGCGCTGTCCCGGGGCGCCGCGCACGTGCTGCTCGTGGAGTCCGACGCCCGGGCGGCCCGGGTGATCCGGGAGAACGTGGCGACGCTGCAGGCCGCCCCGGCCGCCCGGCTGGTCACCGGCCGGGTCGCCACGGTGCTGGCGGGCGGCCCGGACGGCGACCCGTACGACGTGGTCTTCGCCGACCCGCCCTACGCGGTGCCGGACACGGAGATCACCGCGATGCTCGCCGCGCTGGTCGGCGGCGGCTGGCTGGCCCCGGACGCCCTGGTGGTGGTCGAGCGCTCCACCCGCACCGGCCCGGTCGGCTGGGTGGAGGGCATCACCGGCGAGCGCAGCCGGCGGTACGGCGAGAGCACCCTTTGGTACGGTCGCCGATCATGAGACGTGCGGTGTGTCCCGGCTCGTTCGATCCGGTCACCAACGGACACCTCGACATCGTCGGCCGGGCGAGCCGGCTGTTCGACGAGGTGATCGTGGGCGTGCTGGTGAACCAGTCGAAGAGCGGCCTGTTCACCGTCGAGGAGCGGATCGAGATGCTCCGCGAGGTGACCGCCTCCTACGACAACGTCCGGGTCGAGTCGTTCCGCGGCCTGCTTGTCGACTTCTGTCGGGCGCAGCAGGCGAGTGTGCTGATCAAGGGCCTGCGGGCGGTCAGCGACTTCGACTACGAGCTGCAGATGGCGCAGATGAACATCGGCCTGGCCGGCGTCGAGACCCTGTTCATGCCCACCAACCCGCTCTACTCGTTCCTCTCCTCCAGCCTGGTCAAGGACGTCGCGAAGTGGGGCGGCGACATTTCCGCCCACGTGCCCGACCGGGTCCGCGAGGCGCTCCAGGCCCGCCTCTCCCCGCCGGCCCGCGACTGACCGCCCGGCCGGCTCGCGACTGACCATGCCGCTGGCGGGTGCCTGACCGCCCGGCCGGCCCACGGCTGACTGCGCCGCCGGCCGGCGGCTGACCACGCCCGTCGTCCGGGACGGCCCACCCGCTCCGCCGGCCCTGGCATCGGTCGGCCGGGCTGGCAGGCCGACGGGGCCGGCGGCCCCGGGCGTCGCGACGCGCCGGGCCACGGTGAACGCCGTGGTGTGGCCGGGGCGCGACATGATGGGTGGAGCGGGAACCGGCCGCAGCCCGCATCATGTAGGTCGGCCCGACGAACGACAGGAGTGAGGTACCGGTGGACCCGCTCGATCGCATCGACGAACTGATCGCCATGGTGGAGCAGGCCCGCTCCGTCCCGATGTCGCGCAACAACTGCATGGTCGACCGGGGTGAGGTCATCGCGATGCTCGACGAGCTGCGCGCCGAACTCCCCGCCGACCTGCGCCGGGCCGCCGTGCTGCTGGAGGAGCGGGACAAGATCATGGAGGCCGGCAAGCGGGAGGCCGACCGGATCATCAGCGAGGGTGAGGCGGAACACGCCCGGCTGGTCTCGGTGAACGAGATCACTGTCTCGGCCGAGCACGAGGGCGCGCGGATCATCGCGGAGGCCCGGGCCGAGGCGCAGCGCCTGCGCGAGGAGGTCGACGACTACGTCGACACCGCGCTGGCCAACTTCGAGCAGTTCCTCACCCGCGCGCTGGCCTCGATCGAGCGCGGGCGGGACAAGATGCACGCGTTGCGGGAGATCGGGACCTTCGCTGGGGACGAGGCGGAACGCCCGCTACCCTTCTGAGCGGCACCTCACCAGCTGACGGACGAAGGCGGGCGCCGCCCCCGGTTCGACGGTCCGGCGGTCGCCCAGGTAACCTTTTTCGTCGGCCTATCACCGGCCGGAGTCTGACTATGCCCAAACACACGCCTCCCACACTCAACCCCAGGTCGCCGCTGGTCCTCGACACGAGGGACCTGCCGCGTCGGCCTGGTGCGTTGCGTACGGTCAAGCGGGTGTCGCCGGCACCGGCGGACCTCGGCGGCGAGATGATCAGCGTGCCGGAGGGCGCGGGCCTCGACCTCGACCTGAGGTTGGAGTCGGTGTCCGAGGGCGTGCTCGTCTCGGGAACCGTCACCGGTCCCGTCCGGGGCGAGTGCGGTCGCTGCCTGCGCGAGATCGACGACTCGGTGGCCGTGCGGATCCAGGAGCTGTACGCGTACGAGAACAGCACCACGGACTCGACGACCGACGAGGACGAGGTGGGCCGGATGCAGGGCGATCTGATCGACCTGGAGCCGGCACTGCGGGACGCGGTGGTGCTCGCGCTGCCGACCAACCCGCGCTGCCGGGAGGACTGCCCAGGCCTGTGCCCCGACTGCGGGGTGCACTGGGACGATCTGCCGGCCGACCACAGTCACGAGCAGATCGACCCGCGTTGGGCGGGCCTGTCGCAACTGAACCGTAAAGAGGAGTAGGAACCGTGGCCGTCCCCAAGCGCAAGATGTCGCGCAGCAACACCCGCGCCCGCCGGGCGAACTGGAAGGCGACCGTGGTCGCGACCGTGGCCTGCCCGCAGTGCAAGTCGGCGAAGCTGCCGCACGCCGCCTGCTCCGTCTGCGGCACCTACAACGGCCGCCAGGTCCTCGAGGTCTGACTGGACGCCGAGTGACGCCGCCGACCGCTGGTCGGGCGGCTCGCGCACCCTGGCACCCGCCCGGTGTCCCGGCTCCCTCCGTCGCCGGCCGGCCTGTTCCGGCCGGCGACCCGGTGGAGCCGGGCACCGCGCGGATCGCCGTTGACCTCCTCGGCGGGGACGACGCTCCCGCCGTCGTGGTTGACGGCGCTCTGCGGGCGGTGCGCGCCGACCCGGACCTGCACCTGCTGCTCGTCGGCCCGGCCGAGGCCGCCGACGAGTTGATCCGCTCCCTCGACCCGGCGCAGCGCGCCCGGGTCGCCGTGCGGCCTGTCCGCGCCGCCGTCGGCATGGCCGACCACCCGGTGGCCGCCCGCGCCGAGAGCACCGTCCGCGCCGCCGTGCACGCCGTCCGCGACGGCGTCGCCGACGCGATCGTCTCCGCCGGCTCGACCGGCGCCACCGTCACCGCCGTCGCGCTCGGCCTCGGCCGCTGGCCGGACGTACGCCATCCGGCCCTGGTCGCCACCCTGCCGGCCGTCGCCGGGCCGGTGGTCCTGCTCGACGTCGGTGGCTCGCTGGAGCCGCGCCCGGCCACCCTCGCCCACCACGCCACGCTCGGCGCCGCCTACGCGGCGGTCGCGCACGCCGTCGACGCCCCGCGGGTGGGGTTGCTGTCGGTGGGCACCGAGGCCGGCAAGGGTGACCGCGCCCGCCGCCTCGCCGATCCCGCGCTCGCGGCCGCGTCGCTGCCCTGCGGTGGCCGCTACGTCGGCCTCGTCGAGGGATACGACGTCTCGTTCGGCACGCGCGCCGATGTGGTGGTCACCGACGGCTTCACCGGTAACGTGCTGCTCAAGGCGATCGAGGGCGCGTACGCGATGGCAGGTGGACCTCCGCCGGGCGGCGGCGCGCCCCGGGCGGCGGCCCTGCTCGGGGTGGCCGGGACGGTGGTCGTCTGCCACGGCGCCGCCCGGGCCGAGGACGTCGCCGAGGGCATCGCCCTGGCCGCCCATCTCTGGCGGCGTCGTGCCGCCGACCAGGTCCGTGCGCTGCTCGACGGCGCGATGGCGGGCGACCGTGAGGAAAGCACCGACAGCACCACCGACACCGAGGTACCCACATCATGAGCAACGACAAGCGGCGACGGGCGTCCGTCGGTCACCTGGAGGCCGCGTTCGGCATCAGCCTGGATCCGGACCTGCTGGAACGCGCGCTGACCCACCGCTCGTACGCGTACGAGAACGGCGGCCTGCCCACGAACGAGCGGCTGGAGTTCCTGGGCGACTCGGTGCTCGGCGTGGTGATCACCACCGCGCTCTTCCACAACCACCCCGACCTGCCCGAGGGGCAACTGGCCAAGCTGCGGGCCAGCGTGGTCAACATGCGCGCCCTCGCCGACGTGGCCCGGGGCCTCGGCCCGGACGGGCTCGGCGCCTACCTGCTGCTCGGCAAGGGCGAGGAGACCACCGGCGGCCGGGACAAGGCGAGCATCCTGGCCGACACCCTGGAGGCGCTGCTCGGCGCCATCTACCTCCAGTACGGGCTGGACACCGCGGCGATCGTCATCCACCGGCTGTTCGATCCGCTGATGGCCGAGTCGGCGGGGCGGGGCGCGGCGCTGGACTGGAAGACCAGCCTCCAGGAGTTGACCGCGGCGCTCGGTCTCGGCGTCCCCGAGTACCGCATCGAGGGCACCGGTCCGGACCATCTCAAGACCTTCACCGCCTGGGTGGTGGTCGCCGGCAACCGCTACGGCGGGGCCGACGGGCGGAGCAAGAAGGAGGCCGAGCAGCGGGCCGCCGAGGCGGCCTGGCGGACGCTCACCGAGCAGGCGGAGCGGGACCGGGCCGAGCAGGCGGAGCGGGACCGGGCCGAGCGGGAGCCGGCCGGGGCCGGGCCGGAGGGCCCGGTCGACGAGGACGCGACGGCGGGCGCCGCCGAGGCTGGCCTGGGCCGTGCCTGAGCTGCCGGAGGTCGAGACGGTCCGGCAGGGGCTGGCCCGGTGGGTCACCGGCCGGCGGATCTCCACCGTCGAGGTGCGCCATCCCCGGGCGGTGCGCCGGCACGCGCCCGGCGGGGGGCACTTCGCCGACGTGCTGGCCGGCCGGACGGTGCTCGACGCGCGCCGGCGCGGCAAGTACCTGTGGCTGCCGCTGGACAGCGGCGACGCGGTGATCGGGCACCTGGGCATGTCGGGCCAACTGCTGGTGCAGCCGGCCGACGCGCCCGACGAGACGCACCTGCGGGTCCGCTTCCGGTTCGCCGACGGCGGTTCCGAGCTGCGCTTCGTCGACCAGCGCACGTTCGGCGGGCTGTCGGTCTCGGCCGGGGGAGCGGACCTGCCGGCGGAGATCGCGCACATCGCCCGGGACCCGATGGACCCGCAGTTCTCCGACCCGGCGTTCGTCGCCGCGCTGCGCCGGCGGCGTACCGAGGTGAAGCGGGCGCTGCTGGACCAGACGCTGATCTCCGGGGTGGGCAACATCTACGCCGACGAGGCGCTGTGGCGGGCGAGGCTGCACGGCGCCCGACCCACCGACGCGCTGACCGGGCCGGCCGGGCTGCGGCTGCTGGGGCACGTCCGGGACGTCCTCGGTGAGGCGATCAAGGAGGGCGGCACCAGCTTCGACGCCCTCTACGTCAACGTAAACGGGGAGAGCGGCTACTTCGACCGGGCGCTGAACGTCTACGGCCGGGAGGGACTGCCGTGCCGCCACTGCGGCGCGCCCATCCGCCGGGAGGCGTTCATGAACCGCTCGTCCTTCAGCTGCCCGCGCTGCCAGCCCCGGCCCCGGGGCTCCCTCCGGGGCTGACCCCGGTCACTTCCGGGCCACCGTCAGGGCACCTGGCAGGGGATCAGCCACGCGTCCAGCTCCCGTTCCTTGCGGATCGAGGAGAGGCCGTAGCCCACCGTGGTGACGCAGAAGTCCGTGGTCGATCCGGCGTACTCGACGTGGAACACCGGCTTGCCGGCCTCGACGAACGGCAGCAGTTTGGCGCACTGGTCCAGCCGTACGCACTCCTCGTTGACGGCGAAGTCGAAGTCCGGGGCCAGGGCGGCCACCTGCGCCACGTCGTTGACCAGGCCGGGGGAGAGGCTCAACGACCGGGCCAGCTCGGCCAGCCGGCGGTTGAACAGCAGTTGGTCGTCGAAGTCGAGCGGGAAGCCGGAGCGGCGCGCGTACCCGTCGGCGTCGGCGAGCGCGACCGCCCCGAAGCCCTTGCCCCGGCACAGCCGGAACCGGTCGGCCAGCACCGGCCGCAGCGTGTCCCACTGTCGTACGTCGAGCCAGCGACTCTGCGGCCGGCGGGCCGCCGCGCCTCGCACGGCGGCCGGGAAGCGCTCCGCGTCCGGGTCGGTCGGCAGGACGGACCCGACGTGCACCTGGCACACCAGCCGGCGGTCCCGGGAGCGCAGCTCGGCGGTCTGCGCGGCGGTGGTGGTGACCGGGTCGAGCAGGAAGACGTCGGCGTCGACGGCCAGATCCAGC
The DNA here is from genome assembly GCF_040643815.1 of Micromonospora sp. NPDC047074. NCBI lineage: Bacteria > Bacillati > Actinomycetota > Actinomycetes > Micromonosporales > Micromonosporaceae > Micromonospora > Micromonospora sp. NPDC047074. Next base: position 76,772 of record NZ_JBEYVB010000022.1, on the reverse strand, counting down.
ACGCCGCTGACCTGCCACTGCCACTGCCAGCGGCCGGCCGACGCCGCCGGCCAGGCGGTCGGCGCACCCGGCGGGGTGAGGTTCACCCGGCAGCCGGTGCCCACGACCAGCAGCGTCAGGGTGACGCAGGCCGGCAGGGTCCTGCGCAGGCCCCGCCCGACGGCGCGCGTACTCGGCCGGATCCGCATCGGCAGCTCCGCAGGTCGCGGACGGCCGCACGCCGCCCGGGGCGGGTACGCCGCGTCGGCGTACCTCACCCCGTCAAACGAGCGCGGACCCGGCGGGGATTCGCGTTCAGCGCGGCGCGGCGAAGACCTGCGTCCAGTACGGCCCGTTGCTGCTGGCGACGCCGACGCCGATCTCGGTGAAGGCGCAGTTCACGATGTTGGCCCGGTGGCCGGAGCTGTTCATCCAGGCGTCCATCACCGCCGCCGGCGTCTGCTGGTTCCAGGCGACGTTCTCGCCGTAGGTGCGCCAGGCGTAGCCGACCCGGTCCAGCCGGGTCCCGGGATTGCTGCCGTCGCTGCCGGTGTGCGACATGTTCCGGTGGTCGGCCTGGTCCTGGCTGTGCCGCTGTGCCGCGGTGGTCAGCTTGTCGTCGATGCTCAGCGCGCCGCAGCCGGCCTTGGCCCGCTCGGCGTTGACCAGGTTGACCACCTGCCGGGCCTGGCTGCTGACACCGCTGCTGACGGGGGCCTGCGTGGTCGGCGACGTGCTCCGCTCGGTGGTGCGCCGCGAGGCCGCGGTGGAGCGCGACGGTGCCGGCGTCGGTCGGGTGGTCCTCGTGGCGGAGGGGGTGGGCGCGACGGTGGTCGGTACGGCGCTCGGGGTGGGCGGGGCCGGCGTGGCGCCGGGCTTCTCGGCCGGCAGCACCGGGGCGGCGGCGACCGTGTCGTCGACGGCGCTCGGCTCGGTCTCCGGCCCGCCGCCGGTCAGCGCGACCGCGCCGACGCCGAGGCTGGCCACCAACGTCGCGGCTGCGGCGGCGCCGATCAACGCGGGGCGGGAGAGCCGCCGGCGGGACCGGTGCCGGCCGTCGGCGATGGTGGGCATCACCGTGGGGGACCAACGCCCGCCCGGCTCGCCCTGTTCGGGCTGCCGGTGCGCGGCCGGCTCGGCCCGCTCGGGTCGCCAGTGCGCTCCCGGCGCGGTCTGGTCGTGCTGCCAGCGGCCGGTCGGCTCGGCCCGCTCGGGCTGCCAGGTCGCCGTGGACTCGGGCTGCCAGCGCGGGGTCGGCTGGTCGCGGTGCCACCCGTCGGCTGGCTGCTCCGGGTCGTCCCCGAACAGGTAGGCCGACCTCGGCTCCGGACGGTCGGTCAGCCAGGTCGGCTCGTCGCCCAGCGGCTGCTGCCGACGCCGGGGGGCGCCGTCCGGGTCGTTCGGGTCGGTCCAGCCGTACACGCCTGTGCCTCCACGGGGTCGGTTGCGGGCCGGGGTGACGCTACGTGACGGTCGCGAGCACCGGCAACGCGGCTAAGGAAGAGTTAAGGGGAGGGCGGGCGCCGGGGAGGGACTTCCCGGGATCCGAGGCGTAGAGTCAGGGTGTCCGGACAGAGTGTGTCCGCGCCTCACGGCAGCCCCTCCTGACAAGCGGACAGGTCGACGTGGAAATGATCTACGGCCTGCGGGAACTTGACGAAGGAGGGGGTGTCGGCTCAATATGTAGATGTCGCCAGTCGCGCCCGCTCATGCCCAGAATCGCTTGGGATGACAGCCGCGTACGCGTGGGCGCGCGTTGACCGGCCTTTCCGGCAGCGCATATCAAGGAGTCATCATGGCTAAGGCCCTGTACGGCCACGTAGGCGCAGCGCCCGATCGGCGCATGCTCGACGAGGTCACCCGACTGCGTGCCACGGTTCGGGCTCTGGAGTTCGAGATCACGCGGCTGCGTGCCGAGAACGATCGGCTCGCGGCGGCTGCGTCGGAGGCGGACGATCTGCTCCGGCTGGCCGAGCCCGCGCTGACCTGATCTCCGGGTCGCACAACTGAATCGCACCACGCAAAAAGCGCGCCGACACTTCAGTGCCGGCGCGCAGCTTTGTCCGCAGCCGCCTCGCCGGTGACGATCTCGCGATCCCGCCCGGCACCGGGTGGAAGCTGATCACCGGCCGCCCCGGCTGACGCCCCGGGGCCCGCGCCCCGACGGTCACTAGGCGGGTCGCGTGCCCGGCGGTTCCCGGTCCCGGGTTAGTCTGCGGGTTCACCCAGGTCCGCGCAGCCGGCGACGGTACGGCGGCCACCGGACGAGGATCGAGAAGGTGCATCTCAAGAGCCTGACGGTGAAGGGCTTCAAGTCCTTCGCCTCCGCGACGACGCTGAAGCTGGAGCCCGGGATCACCTGTGTGGTCGGGCCGAACGGCTCCGGCAAGTCCAACGTCGTCGACGCCATCGCCTGGGTGCTCGGCGAGCAGGGCGCCAAGGCGCTGCGCGGCGGCAAGATGGAGGACGTCATCTTCGCCGGCACCGCCGGCCGGGCCCCGCTCGGCCGGGCCGAGGTGACCCTCACGATCGACAACACCGACGGCGCGCTGCCGATCGAGTACACCGAGGTGTCGATCACCCGCCGGATGTTCCGCTCCGGCGAGAGCGAGTACGAGATCAACGGCGACTCCTGCCGGCTGCTCGACATCCAGGAGCTGCTGTCGGATTCCGGCATCGGCCGGGAGATGCACATCATCGTCGGCCAGGGCCGGCTCGACGGGATGCTGCACGCCAAGCCCGAGGACCGCCGCTCCTTCATCGAGGAGGCGGCCGGCGTCCTCAAGCACCGCAAGCGCAAGGAGAAGGCGCTGCGGAAGCTCGACGCGATGCAGACGAACCTCAACCGGCTCACCGACCTCACCGCCGAGCTGCGTCGCCAGCTCAAGCCGCTGGGCCGGCAGGCGGAGGTGGCCCGCCGCGCCGCCGCCATCCAGGCGAACCTGCGCGACGCCCGGCTGCGGCTGCTCGCCGACGACCTGTCCACCCTGCGTACCACCCTCAACCGGGAGATCGCCGACGAGACGGCGGTGCGCGAGCGACGCGAGCAGGTCGAGGCCGAGCACACCGAGGTGCAGGCGCGGCTGGCCGAGCTGGAGGCGGCCCTCGCCGAGGACGCGCCGCTGCTGGCCGCAGCCCAGGACACCTGGTACAAGCTCTCCGCCCTCTCCGAGCGGTTCCGCTCCATCGAGCAGCTCGCCCGGGAGCGGCTGCGGCACCTCAGCGCCACCCCCGACGACGAGCGGCCCGGCCGCGACCCCGACCAGTTGGAGGCCGAGGCCGAGCGGATCCGCGAGCAGGAGGAGGACCTGCGGGCCGCGCTCACCGACGACCAGATCCGGCTGGCCGAGGCCGTCGAGCACCGCCAGGAACTGGAGCGGCAGCTCGCCGCGGCCGAGCGCGAGCTGGTCGCCGCGGCCAAGGCGATCGCCGACCGCCGGGAGGGGCTGGCCCGGCTGACCGGCCAGGTCAACTCCGCCCGCGCCCGGACCACCAGCGCCGGCGAGGAGATCGAACGGCTCGCCGCCGCGCACACCGACGCGCTGGCCCGGGCGGAGCAGGCACAGGCCGAGCTGGACGCGGTCGCCGAGCAGTCCACCGAGGCGGACCGGGACAACGCCGACCTCGACGCCCGGCACGCCGAGGCGGTCGCCGCCCAGGAACGGGCGCAGGCCACCGTACGGTCGCTGACCGACGCCGAGCGCGCGGCGGAGAAGGACGCCGCCACCTGGAAGGCCCGGGAGGAGGCGCTCGCCCTCGGCCTGCGCCGCAAGGACGGCGCGGGCGCGCTGCTGGCCCGCGCCGACGAGGTTCCGGGCCTGCTGGGCAGCCTGGCCGGCCTGCTGACGGTCGCCCCCGGGCAGGAGGCCGCGCTCGCCGCCGCGCTCGGTGGGCTCGCCGACGCGGTCGCGGTCAGCGGCGTCGACGAGGCCGTCGAGGCCATGCGGCTGCTCAAGATCTCCGACGCGGGCCGGGCCGGCCTGCTCGTCGGCAGCCCCGCCGGCCCGGGCATGGACGGCCCCGCCGACGCGCTGCGACCGAAGCTGCCCGACAACGCCCGCTGGGCACCTGACCTGGTGGAGTGCTCGCCGCAGATCCGGCCGGCGGTGCACCGGGCGCTGCGCGACGTGGTGTTGGTCGACGACCTCGCCGCGGCCACCGAGGTGGTCGCCGGCAACCCGGAGCTGCGCGCGGTCACCCCGGACGGGGACGTGGTGGGGGCGTACGCGGCGGCCGGCGGGTCGGCCAAGGCACCCAGCTTCATCGAGGTGCAGGCCGCCGTCGAGGAGGCCCGGTCGAACCGGCTCGCCGCCGAACAGACCGGCGCGGAGCTGCGCGAACAGCTCGTGGACGCCCGCGCGGAGGTGGCCGCCGCCAAGGAGACGGTGCAGCACGCCGCCGCCGCCAAGCGGGAGGCGGAGAGCCACCGCAACGCCGCCGCCCGACGGCTGGCCGAGCTGGGCGCGGCGGCCCGTTCGGCGAAGGCCGAGACCGACCGGCTCGGCGAGTCCCGCTCCCGCGCCGAGGCGGCCCGGGAGCGGGACCTGCTCACCCTGGCCGAGCTGGAGGAACGGCTGCGGCTGGCCGAGGAGACGCCGGTCGACGCGGAGCCGTCCACCGAGGAACGCGACCAGCTCGCCGCCATGGTGCCGCAGGCGCGGCAGAACGAGATGGAGGTCCGGCTCGCGGTGCGTACCGCCGAGGAACGGGTCTCCTCGATCGCCGGCCGCGCGGACTCGCTGCGCCGGCAGGCCACCGCCGAGCGGGCCGCGCGGGAACGCGCGGCGGCCCGGCGGGCGGCACGTACCCGGGGCGCCGGGATCGCCCGGGCCGTGGCCGGCGGGGCCCGGGAGGCCCTCACCCGGCTGGCCACCTCCATCGCCACGGCCGAGGAACACCGCGACGCCGTGGCGCGCGAACGCGCCGCCCGCGAGGCCGAACTCCAGGAGGTACGCGGCGCGGCCAAGCGGCTCGGCGCGGAGCTGGAGCGGCTGACCAGCCAGGTGCACCGGGACGAGGTGGCCCGCGCCGAGCAGCGGCTGCGTATCGAGCAGTTGGAGGCGAAGGCCGCCGAGGACTTCGGGCTGGACGTGGAGACCCTGGTCGCCGAGTACGGCCCGACGCAGCCCGTGCCGCCGACCCAGGCCGACGTGGCGGCGGCGGAGCGGGACGGCCTGCCGGTGCCCGAGCCCGTCCGCTACGAGCGGCCGGCGCAGGAGAAGCGGGCCGCCAAGGCGGAACGGGAACTGGCCCTGCTCGGCAAGGTGAACCCGCTGGCCCTGGAGGAGTTCGCCGCGCTGGAGGAGCGCTTCAAGTTCCTCTCGGAGCAACTGGAGGATCTCAAGGCCACCCGTCGCGACCTGCTCACGGTGGTCAAGGACGTCGACGACCGGATCCTGGAGGTCTTCGCCAGCGCGTTCGAGGACACTGCCCGGGAGTTCCAGCAGGTCTTCACCGTGCTCTTCCCCGGTGGCGAGGGGCGGCTCGTGCTCACCGACCCCGACGACCTGCTCGCCACCGGCGTCGAGGTGGAGGCCCGCCCGCCGGGTAAGAAGATCAAACGGCTGTCGCTGCTGTCCGGCGGAGAGCGTTCGCTGACCGCGGTGGCGATGCTGGTGGCCATCTTCCGGGCCAGGCCCAGCCCGTTCTACATCATGGACGAGGTGGAGGCGGCGCTGGACGACGTCAACCTCGGCCGGTTGATCACGCTGCTGGCCCAGTTGCGGGAGAAGAGCCAGCTCATCGTCATCACGCACCAGAAGCGGACGATGGAGGTCGCCGACGCCCTGTACGGCGTCACCATGCGCAACGGGGTGACCCAGGTGATCAGCCAGCGGCTCAACCGGGTCGACAGCGACGACGAGCGGCCTGGCCGCGGCGAGGAGAACGAGTAGTGGGTCGGGAACGGGCGACGGCGCTCCTGGTGGACTTCGACGGCGTCCTGCGGCGGTGGGACCCGACGGTGGCCGCCGGGGTGGAGCGGGAGTACGGCCTCTCCGCGGGCGTGCTGTCCGAGATCGCCATGCAGTGGGGGCGGCTCCAGCCGGTGCTGACCGGGCGGGTCAGCCACGCCGACTGGATGACCAGCGTCGCCGACGCGTTGACCGACTCCGTGGGCAGCCCCGAGCGGGCCCGGGCGGCGGTGGAGCAGTGGCAGCGCTACCGGGGCGAGGTGGATCCCGAGGTGCTCGCCTTCGTCCGCGAGGCGCGGGCGGGCGGCATCCGGATCGGGCTCGGCACGAACGCCACCGACCTCCTCGACGCCGACCTCGCGGCGCTCGGCCTGACCGACGAGTTCGACGTGGTGGTCAACTCGTCCAAGGTCGGCGTGCACAAGCCGGCGAAGGAGTACTTCCAGGCGGCCTGCGCGGCCCTGGAGACCTCGCCGGCCCGGGTGCTCTTCGTCGACGACGAGGACTGGGCGATCCGGGGCGCCCGCGTCGCCGGGCTGTCGGCGCTGCGCTGGAGCGGCCCGGCCGACCTGCGCTACCTGCGGGCCGCGCTGGCCTACTGACGGCGGTGCCCGGCCTGCTTGACGGCGGTGCTCGGCCTGCTCGGGGCGCGCGTGACGAGGCCGGGCTGTCACTCGCCGGTGCGGCCGTCGATGCGTTCGCGGATCAGGTCGGCGTGGCCGTTGTGCCGGGCGTACTCCTCGATCATGTGCACGTAGACCCAGCGCAGGTTGAACGTCCGGCGTTTCGGGCCGACCTCGGTGAAGGTCTCGTCGAGCGACCGGCCCGCGGTGGCGGCCCGGGCCAGCTCCACCTGCCGGTGGTAGGTGGCGAAGTCGGCCTCGGCGTCGGCGGCGCTGACGTCGTGGTCGGCGTCGGGGGTCTCGGGCGTGTAGTAGGGGTAGTCGACCGGCTCGCCGGCGAAGTTCTCCCGGAACCACGAGGCCTCCACCTCGGCCAGGTGCCGGACCAGCCCGAGCAGGGTGAGCGCCGAGGGCTCGACGCTCGGCGTCCGCAGCTGCTCGGCGGTCAGCCCGGCGCACTTGAGCAGCAGGGTCTGCCGGTGGTAGTCCAGCCAGCCCTCCAGCATCGTGCGTTCGTCGCCGACGTAGGGCTCAGGGGTCCGGGTGATCTCCGGTGCGCGCCATGTCATGCCGGCCATCCTCGCGGTCACCCCTGACAGCCCGCGACCGCATTCTCGGGGCGGCGGGTCGACCAGCTTGCCCGCCGGGAGGGCGGACGGGCACGACGGTGGACCGGTGCATCGGGGTACGGCCGACCTGGGCCGTACCCCGACTGCTCGACGGTGATCTCCCGCAGCCGCTACGTGGTGGACAGGTGGAGCGGTCCGGATGCGTCGGGTCGTGGGTGCCTCGTCAACCTCTGCCGACGATGGTGACCTGGGCGGAACCATCCGGCATGCCGGCGATGCTGACGTTGCTGCCGGCGGCCGTGGTGGGGGTGCCCATGCCGGGCAGGGGGCGCAGCGGGTCCCAGGTGCCGTTGGGGTGGCGGATCCTGTGGTAGACGCCGTTGTCGATGCCGATCATGAGGATGTGGGCGGAGCCGTCGGGCATGCCGGTGATGGCGACGTCCTTGCCGGCGGCGGGGGCGGTGGTGTCGTAACCGTTGATGGGCTGGAATCCGGTCCAGGTGCCGTTGGGGTTGCGGATCTGGTGGTAGACGCCGCCGTTGGCGCCGACGATGAGGACCTGGGCGGAGCCGTCGGGCATGCCGGCGATGCCGACACGGCTGCCGGTCGCCGTGCTGGTCGTTCCGGCGCCGGGCAGGGGGCGCAGCGGGTCCCAGGTGCCGTTGGGGTGGCGGATCCTGTGGTAGACGCCGTTGTCGGCGCCGATCATGAGGATGTGGGCGGAGCCGTCGGGCATGCCGGTGATGGCGACGTCCTTGCCGGCGGCGGGGGCGGTGGTGTCGTAACCGTTGATGGGCTGGAATCCGGTCCAGGTGCCGTTGGGGTTGCGGATCTGGTGGTAGACGCCGTTGTTCGCGCCGACGATGAGGACCTGGGCGGAGCCGTCGGGCATGCCGGCGATGCCGACACGGCTCCCGGCGGCCGGGGTGGGGGTGCCCGCACCGGCGAGTGGTGCGAATCCGGTCCAGGTGCCGTTGGGGTTGCGGATCTGGTGGAAGATGCTGCTGTCGGCCCCGACGATGAGCACCTGGGCGGAGCGGTCCGGCAGTCCGGTGATCGCCATGTCGCGGGCCTGGCCGGGGGCGGTCGTCCGGTAGCCGGCCAACGGCTGGAATCCGCTCCACGACCCGGTGGGGAACCGCGACTGGTGGTACATGGTGCCGGCGCCCGAGCCGCCGCCCGTCATGGCGGCGGCGACGTCGCGGCGCATCGCGTCCAGGTCGATGAAGGAGGGATCGATCTTTCCGGTGGTGCTGGTCTCGCGGTGACCCCGGGCGTAGCTAGCGTCGCGGCCCAGTCTGCGCAGCACCGCGGCGGTGGCCGCGACCGACGCGTTGTACTGGGCCTGGGTCATCGCCTGGTTGACACCGTTGTAGTCGATCTCCCAGCCGATCAGCATCGTGTTACCGCTGCCCGCCGGGATGGGGCCGCTGCCCCGGCTGTTGCCGGCGTGGTTGGCGCGGTTGGCGGAGATCAGGTGGAACACGCCGTGATAGTCCACGAGCGCGTGGCACAGGGGGCCGGGCAGGTCGGACCGGCCGTTGATGCAGACGCCCAGCGCCGGTGCGGGCCGGCTCGGGCTGGACGTGGCGGCGGTGTGGTGCCACAGCACGCCGATCGGGTCGAACGCGCCGCTGACGCCCCGGGACCGCCAGTCTCCCTCTTCGACGACCGCGACGCCGGCTGCCCGCAGCACGTCGGCGAGCCAGGGGATCCCCATCACACGGTCCCGAGGTCGGCGAGGCACTCGACGGCGCGGGACTGCGCGAGCGCCGGCTGGCCTGCCAGCGGCTGCCCCACCGCGACGACCGCCGCGGAAGCGATCAGGGTGCGCCGACTGACGGTTCGGAACGGGCCGCGAGATGCTGTGCGCGCCGTCTCGTCGGATCTGGTGATTGCCATGATGCGACCCTTTCAGTCAATACAAGTGTGACCCTGCCGCATTGCGGCAGGGGTCAGACAATCGTGTACGACGAAACGGTTGCCGACCGTATCGACGGCGTCGGGCGCCGGGTTCACTGTCGGCGATGGCGCGCAGCGAAACGCGTATCGCGCCGGCAACGGCGACAATGTCGCCGGGCGATGGGGGAGCGGATGCCGCGAAAGTCCGTCACGACGAAGCACGGGTGAATGATCGCGGTCGAATATCTCGTTCTGGTAACGCCGTCCCCCGGGCGGGTCGCTGAAATTCGTAGGCCGGGTCCGGGGGAATTGCAGTGGGAAAGTCGTACGTCAATGGTGCCCGGCGGCGGCGCGGTGGGTCAGCCGCCCGAGGTCAGGCGGTGCCGCATCACCTCGCGCAGGTGACCGTCGCTGGTGGTGCCCTCGACGGTCACCTCGGCCGTCCGCCCGGAGTGGGCCAGGGTGGCGACCGCGTTGCCGAAGTACGGCCCGGACAGCCGCTTCCACCGCAACGACGGGCGGCGCACCCCGGCGGTGCGGGCCAGGGCCCGGGTGGCCCCGGCCGGTCCGGACGACCAGCCCAGCCGCATCAACGGGCGCATCCCGGCGGGCACCTGGTTGTGGATGGGCGAGCAGGTGAGCTGGTGCACCGGGGTGACCACGGTCGGGTCGTCGAACCGCGCCCGCGCCACGTACGAGTGGTGCACGTCGCCGGAGAGCACGCTGATCGACGCCGGTGGCGCGTACGCGGGACCCGCCCCGACCCGGGCGCCGGGGTCGCCGGGGGTGCCGCTGCCGATGCGGGCGAAGAGCGCGCCGAGCGCGTCGAACGAGCGGCGGAACGCGGCCCAGTGCTCCAGGTCCAGCCCTCTGCGCAGTTTCTCCGACAGCCGGGCCACCCAGCGCTGTCGGGCGTCGGCGAGCTTCTCGTTCCAGGCCTCCACATGGTGGATGCCCGGCGGCAGCAGCCAGGGCAGCGACGAGCCGACCACGAGGTGGTCGTAGACGCCGTGGGCCCGGTCGAGGAACCACGACCACTCACCCGGGGGCAGCATGGCCCGCTTGCCGGGCTCCAGCACGCGGCTGCACCGGTTGTCCAGCATGACCAGCCGGGTCCGGCCCAGGTCCAGGGCGTAACTCCACTGGTACTGCACGGCCCGCCACCGCTCGGTGTCGTGGGCGAGGTCGGCCTCGGTGTCGACCCGCCGCCCGAACTCGCGTAGCACGCCGGTGGCGTCCTCGGCGGCGCTGACCTCGGCGAAGACCGGGTCGGCGGCGATCTCGTCGGGGGAGAGATTGCCCAGGTGCTGGTAGACCCAGTAGGAGGCGAGGCCGCTGCCGATCCGTTCCGCCCACCAGGGCTGGTCACGCATGTCGGCCCGCCAGGAGGCCGAGGTGTTCCAGTCGTCGATGATCTCGTGGTCGTCGAAGATCATCACGCTCGGCACCGTGGACAACAGCCAGCGGATCTCCGGGTCCCGCCACGACTCCAGGTAGAGCTTCGTGTACTCGTCGAAGCTGACCACCTGGTCGACCGGCGCGCCCTTCGGCCGCCGGCGGCGCCGCTTCAGCAGCCGCCGGACCGTGGGCGACGTCACGTCGGCGTACACCTGGTCGCCGAGGAGCACCAGCAGGTCGGGCTGCTCGGCCTGTTCCTGGTCGGCCATGAGCCGCCGGGCGTACGCGTCGAGCGCGTCCGGGGGCAGCCGTCGGGTGGTCGCGTGCTGAGTGGTCTCCCGGCAGGATCCGAAGACCAACCGGACCGGCTGGTCGAGGTCGTCGGCCGCCCGGGTGCGGATCACGCTGGGCGGGAACGTGCCGCCCGGCTCCGGCCAGGCGACCTCGTCGTCGACCAGCACCTCGTAGCTGGTGGCGCTGTCCGGCGTGAGCCCCTCCACCACCACGAGTGCGTAGTGGTGGTCGTACGCGGAGAAGGTGGGGGAACTGCCCCCGGCGCCGTCGGCGGTACGGACGGTGACCACGGCGGGGGCGCTGGTCTCGACCCAGACGGTGGCCCGCGTGCCGACCACCCTCCGCAGCAGCGGGCCGATGAGCAGGTTTGCCGCGGGCATGGTCGACCTCCAGATGAGCGGACTTCATCTTTTACTACCCGGCCGACGCTCGCACCACTGCTGGCTGTGACCGAGCCTACCGCCGCGCTCTCCCGGCGCGGTCGGGAGCGGTGGCTGGGACAGTCTCGCCGGCATCTGACAGGATTCCGGCATGACCGAATACCTCCTCATCGCGCTCGCGCTGCTCGGCGTGCTGATCCTCGGTGGCATCGGGCTGGTCGTGCCGCGGCTGCGCCGGCGACCGGAGCCGCCGCTGCCGACGACGGAGGTCGAGACCCGGGCCGAGGAGGACCTGGCCGGCCCGCCGGTGCAGGCGCCGGAGGCCGAGATCTCCACCGGGATCCTGGTCGAGCCGCCGGTGGTGGAGGCTCCCGCCCCGGTCGTGGAGGTCCCCGAGCCGACCGCCGGCCGGCTGGTCCGGCTGCGCTCGCGGCTGTCCCGCTCGCAGAACGTGTTCGGCAAGGGCCTGCTCGGCCTGCTCAGCCGCGACCACCTGGACGAGGACGCCTGGGAGGAGATCGAGGACAGCCTGATCACCGCCGACGTCGGCATCGACGCCACCCGGGACATCGTCGACCGGCTGCGCGAGCGCACCCGGGTCCTCGGCACCCGTTCCGCCAACGAGCTGCGCGCCCTGCTCGCCGCCGAGCTGGTCAACGCGCTCGACCCGACCCTCGACCGGTCGCTGCGGACCGCGCCGAAGGAGGGCGTGCCGGCGGTGGTGCTGGTGGTCGGCGTCAACGGCGCGGGCAAGACCACCACCTGCGGCAAGATCGCCCGGGTGCTGGTCGCCGACGGCCGTACCGTGCTGCTCGGCGCCGCCGACACGTTCCGGGCCGCCGCCGCGGACCAGCTGGAGACCTGGGGCGGGCGGGTCGGCGCGGAGACCGTGCGCGGCCCGGAGGCGGCCGACCCGGCCAGCGTGGCCTTCGACGCGGTCAAGCGGGGCATCGACACCGGGGTGGACACCGTCCTGATCGACACCGCCGGCCGGCTGCAGAACAAGGTCGGCCTCATGGACGAGCTGGGCAAGGTCAAGCGGGTGGTGGAGAAGCACGGCCCGATCGACGAGACACTGCTGATCCTCGACGCCACCACCGGGCAGAACGGGCTGGAGCAGGCCCGGGTCTTCACCGAGGCGGTCAACGTCACCGGCGTCGCGCTCACCAAGCTCGACGGCACCGCCAAGGGCGGCATCGTGATCGCCGTGCAGCGCAAGCTGGGCATCCCGGTCAAGCTGGTCGGGCTCGGCGAGGGCAAGGACGACCTGGCGCCGTTCGACCCCGCGCAGTTCGTCGACGCGCTGCTCGGTACCGAGCCGCTCGCCCGGGACGCGTAGTCTCGCAGTGACGACCGACGATCGCGCCTACGCCGGGTGGCGTGACCCCAGCCACCCGTCGGCGGGCCTCGGGAGGCCGTACGTGACTTCGCAGGAGATCCCGCTGCACGGCGGGAACGTCAGCACCGTCGTCCGGGTCGGCGACACGGTCCGACGCAACGCCGGGCCGTGGACGCCCTCGGTGCACGCCCTGCTGCGCCACCTGGAGTACGTCGGGTTCACCGGCGCCCCCCGCGCCCTGGGCATGGACGAGCGCAACCGGGAGGTCCTGTCGTACCTGGAGGGGGAGTGCGGGGAATACCCGCTGGCCCCGCACTGGGTCACCGACGAGGCGCTGACGACCGTCGCCACCATGCTGCGGATGTTCCACGACGCGCAGTACGGCTTCGTCCCGCAGCCCGGCGCGGTCTGGCGTTCCTTCGGCCCGCCGCCGCCGGACACCGAGGTGATCTGCCACCACGACGCCGCCCCGCACAACGTCATCTGGCGGCCCGACGGCACCCTCGGCCTGATCGACTTCGACCTCGCCTCGCCCGGTGCCCGGATCTACGACGTGGCGTACGCGGCCTGGACCTGGGTGCCGATCTTCTCCGACCGGGACTCGATCACCCTCGGCTGGAAGCACCCCGACCGGCCCCGCCGGCTGCGTCTCTTCGCCGACGCGTACGGGCTGATCCCCCGGGACCGGCACCGGCTGATCCGGACCATCCGCAAGCGGATCGTGGACCACGTGGAGGGGATCCGCCGGATGGCCGCCGCCGGTGAGCCGGCCTTCGTCCGGATCGTGCACAAGGGGCACCTGCGCCGGCCGATGCGCGACCTGCGGCTGCTCGACTACGAGCGCAACGCCCTGGAGTACGCGCTGCGCTGAGTGGCCCGTGCCGCCGTGGTCAGGCCGGCGGCTGGTGAGGATTCCTTCACACGTCCGAAACAACCCGTCACAGTACGGAAATCGACGGGTGACGCTGGGGGAAACAGGAAGCGGCCAGGCTTCCGCGCATCCGGCGTACGGGCGACGCTGCCCCGGAAGCCGTGAAGGAGGGAACTTCACCTTTAGGAGGCCAGCGTGCCTGAGGCAACACCCACGATCGATTCCGGCAACACCGTCTGGTTGCTGGTGTCGACGGCGCTCGTGCTGCTCATGACGCCCGGACTGGCGCTGTTCTACGGCGGCCTCAACCGGGCCAAGGGTGTACTGAACATGATGATGATGAGCTTCTCCGCGATCGGGCTCATCTCTGTTTTGTGGTGGTTCTACGGCTTCAGCATCGCGTTCGGTAGCGATGTCAACGGGCTCTGGGGTGACCCGGGCGCCTACCTCGGCACCAAGACCTTCCTCGCCGAGACCGACCTCTGGGGCGCGACGGCGGAGAACCCGAGCGGCATCGGCGTCCCGCTCTACGTGTTCATGGCCTTCCAGATGATGTTCGCCGTGATCACCGTCGCGCTGATCAGCGGCGCGATCTCCGACCGGGCGAAGTTCGCCGGCTGGCTGCTCTTCGCGTTCGGCTGGGCGACGCTCGTCTACTTCCCGGTCGCGCACTGGGTGTGGGGCGGCGGCATCATCGGCGCCGACCTGCACGCGCTCGACTTCGCCGGCGGCACCGCGGTGCACATCAACGCCGGTGCGGCGGCCCTGGCCCTGGTGCTGGTGCTGGGCAAGCGGCTCGGCTGGCCCCGGGAGGGCATGAAGCCGCACAACATCCCGCTCGTCGCGCTCGGCGCGGGTCTGCTCTGGTTCGGCTGGTTCGGCTTCAACGCCGGTTCCGAGCTCACCGTCGACTCGGTGGCCGGCCTGGCCTTCATCAACACCCAGCTCGCCACGGCCGCCGCGGTGCTCGGCTGGATCGCCATCGAGTGGATCAAGGACAGGAAGCCGACCCTGGTCGGCGCCTCGTCCGGCGCCGTCGCCGGCCTGGTCGCCATCACCCCGGCCTGCGGCTTCATCGCCCCCTGGGCGGCGGTGCTGCTCGGTCTCGTCGCCGGGGCGGTCTGCGCGCTGGCGATCAGCCTCAAGTACAAGCTCGGCTACGACGACTCGCTCGACGTGGTCGGCGTGCACTTCGTCGGCGGCTGGATCGGCTCGCTCTGGCTCGGCCTGTTCGCCACCAACTCGGTCAACGGCGCGATCAGCGACGTGATCGGCGCCTCCGACGGGCTCTTCTACGGCGGCGGCGTGACCCAGCTCGGCCGGCAGGCCCTGGCCGGCGTGATCGTCACCGTCTGGTCCTTCGCAGTGGCCTGGGTGCTCGCCTTCGTCATCGAGAAGACGATCGGCTTCCGCCTACGGGCCGAGGACGAGGTCGGCGGCATCGACATCGCCGAGCACGCCGAGAGCGGGTACGACCTGTCGCCGGCCGCCGGCAGCGGCGGTGGCAGCGCGTTCGCGCTGGCCGGCCTGACCGGCGCCAAGCCGGCGGCCGAGGCGCCCGCGTCCACCGAGTCGGCAGCGGAGCCGGCCGCGCCCACCGAGCCGGTCAACGAGAAGGTCGCCGGTTAACGTTCCTGGGATGGAGGGGTTGGACATGAAGCTGGTGACCGCGGTCATCAAGCCGTACCAGCTGGACGCGGTGAAGGAGGCCCTGCACGCCCTCGGCGTGGCCGGCCTGACCGTCAGCGAGGTCCAGGGTTACGGCCGGCAGAAGGGGCACACCGAGGTCTACCGGGGTGCCGAGTACACGGTCGAGTTCCTGCCCAAGATCCGGGTGGAGGTGCTCACCGACGAGATCGACGTCGACAAGATCGTAGACGCCGTCGTCGGCGCCGCCCGGACCGGCAAGATCGGCGACGGGAAGGTCTGGGTGACCGCCGTCGAGGAGGTCGTCCGGGTCCGCACCGGCGAGCGCGGCCTCGACGCGCTCTGACCGGCCGCGACCGACATGACCTCGTTGATCAGGAAGAACGCGTCGGAGGACGCCGGCAACGGTGACGCGGACCTCCTGATCAACGAGGTCGTCGGCGTGCCCGGGGGCGTCGGCGCGGCGGCACGGGCGGCACGGGCCGACGCCTACGACCGGTGGCTGCGGAAGCTGCTCCCGCAGCGGCCCGGGGTGGCGCTGATCGCCGTCGGCGGGCTGGGGCGCCGGCAGTGCGCGCCGCACGGCGACCTCGACCTCGTCCTGCTGCACGCCGGGGTGCCCGGCGTGGACGAGCTGGCCGCCTCGATCTGGTATCCCGTGTGGGACGCCGGGCTGCGGCTGGACCACTCCGTCCGGACCGTCGCCGAGGCGCTCTCCGTCGCGCAGGACGACGTGAAGGTGGCCCTCGGACTGCTCGACGCCCGGCTGGTCGCCGGGGACGCCGCACTCGCGGACGCGCTCGTCCGCACCGCCGCCGACCACTGGCGGCGCACGGCCGTACGGCAGCTCTCGGCGCTGCGGGAGATCACCACCGCCCGCTGGGCGGCCCACGGTGAGCTGGCCTTCCTGCTGGAGGGCGACCTGAAGGAGGCCGCCGGCGGGCTGCGCGACGTGGGCATCCTGCGGGCGATCGCCACCGCCGGGATCACCGACGCGCTGCGCCCCGCCGTGCACGCGGCCCACCTGCGGCTGCTCGACACCCGCGACGCGCTGCACCGGCAGGTCGGCCGCCGGGTCGACCGGCTGGTCGCCCAGGAACGCGACGGCGTCGCCGCGCTGCTCGGGCTGCGGCAGCTCCCGGCTGGCGGGTCCGACGGCGCGTCGCGGGGTGGCGCCGCCGAACTGGTCGGCGACGGCGACGCGCTGCTGCGCCGGGTCGCCGGTGACGCCCGGACCGTCAGCCACGCCCTCGACGACGCCTTCCGCGCCACCGACCGGCTCCGCTCGGGCCGCCGCCGGGGCGCCGACGGGCGCCCACTGCGCCGACCCGTCGCCCGGGACGTCGTGGAGCACGACGGTGAGCTGGTGCTGGCCCGCACCGCGATCGGCGCCCGGCCCGACCCGAGCCTGTCGTTGCGGATCGCCGCCGCCGCAGCCGTCACCCGGCTGCCGATCGCGAGAGCCACCTGCGAGTGGCTGGCCGCGTACTGCCCGCCGTTGCCGACGCCGTGGCCGGCGGAGGCCCGGGCCGCGCTCGTCACCCTGCTCGGCGCCGGCGCCGGCCTGATCCCGGCCTGGGAGACCTGCGACCGGTACGGGCTGATCGAGGGCTGGCTGCCCGAGTGGACCCGGCTGCGCAGCCTCCCGCAGCACAACCCGGTGCACCGGTTCACCCTCGACCGGCACCTCGTCCAGGCCGCGTACGAGGCGAGCCGCTACACCCGCGAGGTGGACCGCCCCGACCTGCTGCTGCTCGGTGCCCTCCTGCACGACATCGGCAAGGGCCTCCCGGGGGACCACAGCACGGTCGGCGCCCCGCTGGCGGAGGCGGTGGCCGCCCGGATCGGCCTGCCCGAACCGGAGGTGGCGCTGATCGGCACGCTGGTCCGGCTGCACCTGCTCCTGCCCGACGTGGCCACCCGGCGGGACCTCGCAGACCCGGTCACCATCGCCGGGGTGGCCGAGCGGGTCGGCGACCCCACCACCCTGGACCTGCTGCACGCCCTGGTCCGCGCCGACGCGGCAGCCACCGGACCGGCCGCCTGGTCGGACTGGAAGGGGCGGCTGATCGCCGAACTGGTCGCCCGGGTGCGTACGGCGCTGGACACGGGCGCGCTGCCCGCCCCGCCGGCCCCGGACCCGGCGCTGCTGGCGGGGCCCCTGCCGGTCGTACACCTGTCGGCCGACCGGGTGGCGGTGGCCGCGGCGGACCGGCGCGGCCTGCTCGCGACGGTGGCCGGCTGCCTGGCGCTGCACCGGCTGGAGGTGCTCTCCGCCGACGCCTCCACCGTCGACGGCCGTGCCCTGGTCGAGTGCCGGGTGCAACCCCGCTACGGGCTCGCAGCCGACCCGATCGCACTCGGAGCCGACCTGCGTCGCGCGGTGAACGGCGACGTCTCGGTCACCCAGCGGCTGCGTGGCCGGGCCCTGGCGGCGCGGGCCGAGGGGGCGGCGCCCCGGGTGGTCTGGCACCGCGAGGCAGCCACCGACGCCGTGCTGCTGGAACTGCGCGCCGCCGACGCGGCCGGCCTGCTCTACCGGGTCACCTGCGCGCTCGACGAGGCCGGCGCCCAGGTGCGCGCGGCCCGCATCTCCACCCTCGGCGGCGACGTGGTCGACGCCTTCTACCTCGTCGGTGGCTGGCCGGACGACGCCACCCGGGCCCACCTGGAATCCACGGTCCTGGCCGCTGTGTGAGGAAGGGCCCTACTGACGTCGGACGCTCGACCTGCTCCTGCTCTCGCACTTCGTTGACGCTCTCGCACCGCTCGTGCTCCCGTGTGCGGATGTGCCCTGCGGGGTGTGGGCAACTTCCAGGAAGTAGGGGCCTCCCGGGGCGTCGACCCGACTACTTCCTGGAAGTTGCGTGATCTTGTGGGCCGCCCGGGGAGGCGCCGGGGCGGGGCGGTGGCGTTCGTTGGGCGCGGGGGTGTGGTGGTGGGAGTGGGGGGCCTGCTGCGTCGTGCGGCCGGGCTGGCTGTGCCCGGCCCGGAGCGGCCGTGCGACCGGCCGGCTACCCTAGCGGTGGCCGGACATGTCGCCCGGTCGTTGTGCCCGCCGGAACACTGACAAACGGGATGTTCGCGTGTTTGACACCTTGAGTGACCGCCTGTCCGGGATCTTCACCAAGCTCCGCGGCAAGGGTCGGCTCACCGACGCCGACATCGATGCCACCGCGCGTGAGATCCGCCTCGCGTTGCTGGAGGCGGACGTCGCGCTGCCGGTGGTCAAGGGCTTCATCGCCAACGTCAAGGAGCGGGCGCGCAGCGCCGAGGTCTCCCAGGCGCTCAACCCGGCGCAGCAGATCATCAAGATCGTCAACGAGGAGCTGATCAACGTCCTCGGTGGCGAGGGGCGGCGGCTCCAGTTCGCCAAGCAGCCGCCGACGGTGATCATGCTGGCCGGCCTCCAGGGTTCCGGTAAGACCACCCTCGCCGGCAAGCTGGCCCGCTGGCTCAAGGCCCAGGGGCACCAGCCGCTGCTGGTCGCCGCCGACCTCCAGCGCCCCAACGCCGTCGGGCAGCTCCAGGTGCTCGGTGGCCGCGCCGGCGTCGAGGTGTACGCCCCGGAGCCCGGCAACGGCGTCGGCGACCCGGTGCAGGTGGCGCGCGCCTCCGTCGAGCACGCGAGGCGGGCCGCCCGGGACATCGTCATCGTCGACACCGCCGGCCGGCTCGGCATCGACGCCGAGATGATGCAGCAGGCCGCGGACATCCGCGACGCGGTCACCCCGGACGAGGTCATCTTCGTCATCGACGCGATGGTCGGTCAGGACGCGGTGCGTACGGCCGAGGCGTTCCGCGACGGTGTGGGCATCACCGGCGTGGTCCTCTCCAAGCTCGACGGCGATGCCCGCGGTGGCGCCGCGCTGTCGGTGCGGGAGGTCACCGGCCAGCCGATCCTGTTCGCCTCCACGGGCGAGAAGCTGGAGGACTTCGACGTCTTCCACCCCGACCGGATGGCCAGCCGGATCCTCGGCATGGGCGACGTCCTCACTCTGATCGAGCAGGCCGAGCAGGCCTTCGACACCGGTCAGAAAGAGAAGATGACCGCCAAGCTGATGGGCGGCGAGCAGTTCACCCTGGAGGACTTCCTCGACCAGCTCATCGCGGTCCGCCGGATGGGCCCGATCGCCAACGTGCTGGCCATGATGCCCGGCATGGGGCAGATGAAGGACCAGCTCGCCGACCTGGACGACAAGCACTTCGACCGGGTGACCGCGATCATCCGGTCGATGACCCCCGCCGAGCGCACCAACCCGAAGATCATCAACGGTTCGCGCCGGGCCCGTATCGCCAGCGGCTCCGGTGTCACGGTGATGGACGTCAACCAGCTGCTCAACCGCTTCACCGACGCGCAGAAGATGATGAAGCAGATGGGCGGCATGATGGGCCTGCCCGGCGGCGGCCGGCGCAAGGCCACCAAGTCGCCGAAGAACAAGCGCAAGGGCACCAAGGGTGGCAACCGGCCGCGCGCCGGGGCGGGCGCCGGGATGCCGGGCGGCTTCCCGGGCGGCATGCCGCAGCTCCCGCCGGGCCTGGACCCGAACGACCTGACCGGCGGCCAGGGGCTGCCGCCGGGCTTCAAGCTGCCGAAGATCGACTTCAACAAGTTCGGCAAGGGCGGCGACGGCCGACCCCGCTGAGGCGTGTCGGTGGCGGCGGGTGACGTGATCCTTCCTTAGGGTGATGTCGCCCCTGGAAGGAGGAGTCATGACCGTGGCACCCATCCTGCCCGAGCGGTCGGAGTGGACGGTCGACGACCTCGGCGACCTGCCGGAGGACCTTCCGTACGAGTTGGTCGACGGAAGGTTGATCGTGCCGTCCCCCACCGCCGTGCACCAGGACCTCTGCGTCGAGCTGCTGCTCGCGCTCCGGGTCAACTGTCCCGCCGAATACCTGGTGAGCATCGACCTGTCGGTGCGCATCGACCGCCGCAACGAGCCGCGCCCCGACGTGGTCGCCATCCGCCGCGAGCACGCCGACCGTTCGCCCGTCCCCGTCGAGGACGCCCTGCTGGCCGTCGAGGTGCTCTCGCCGACCTCCACCTTCCGCGACCTCTACGACAAGGCGAAGGTCTACGCGCACGCCGGGGTGCGGACGTACTGGGTGGTCGACCCGCTGCACGAGCGGATGACCCTGACGGAATACACCCTCGGCCCCACCGGCGAGTACGAGGTGCTGACCCACACCGAGGACCTCTTCGTCACCGAGCGGCCGTGGAAGGTCTCCGTCGACCTGCCCGCGCTGACCGCGCGGCGGGCCGGGCTGCTGGCGCGCGACGGCGACTGACCGCCCACCGACCCGTCGAAGCGGGGCCAGCCGTCACCGGCCGGCCCCGCTTCCCGTGGGACCGGTCAGGGCACCCGGAAGGGCCTCGTCCGCCCGGCCGGGGAGAATGGCGGGCGGACCGCCCCTTTCGCGCGGACGGAGGACGCATGGCCTGGCACGTACGCGGCGTGGTGCTGCCCGACGACGAGGTTCGTGACCTGTGGCTGGTCGGCGACCGGGTGACGTTCACCCCGGTGCCGGGGGCACAGACCATCGCCGACGGCGGTTTCGTGCTGCCCGGTCTGATCGACGCGCACTGCCACATCGGCATCGCCCGGGGCGGCGCCCCGATCACCTCGCTCGACCAGGCCCGCGAGTTGGCCCGTGTCGACCGGGACGCCGGGGTCCTCGCGATCCGGGACGCCGGGTCGCCGTACCCGTACCCGGAACTCGACGACGAACCGGACCTGCCGCGACTGGCCCGCGCCGGCCGGCACGTCGCGCCGCCGAAGCGTTACCTGCGTGACATCGGCGTCGAGGTCGGCGCGGCGGAGGTGGCCGCGACCGTCGCCGCGCAGGCGCGCGCCGGCAACGGCTGGGTGAAGCTGGTCGGCGACTGGATCGACCGGGGCGTCGGAGACCTCGCCCCGGCCTGGGACGCCGAGACCATGACCGCCGCCGTCGAGGCCGCGCACGCCGCCGGGGTACGCGCCGCCGTGCACACCTTCTCCGAGTCGGCCGTCGAGATCATGGTGCGCGCCGGGGTGGACTCGGTGGAGCACGGCACCGGCCTGAGCCTGGACCTGATCGACGAGATGGCCCGGCGGGGCACCGCCCTCATCCCCACGATGATCAACATCCGCACCTTCGGCGGGATCGCCGACCAGGCGCGGGCCAAGTTCCCCGGCTACGCCGACCACATGCTCGCCCTGCGTGACCGTTTCCCCGAGGTGGTACGGGCGGCGTACGAGGCCGGCGTGCCGATCTACGTGGGCACCGACGCGGGCGGTGGCATCGACCACGGCCTCGCCGCGGAGGAGATGCTGCTGCTGCACGAGCAGGCCGGCATGTCCACCACCGACGTGCTCGCCGCCGCGTCCTGGCGGGCCCGCGAGTGGCTCGGCTTCCCCGGCCTGGTCGAGGGTGGCCTGGCGGACCTCGTCGTCTATCCCGAGGATCCGCGCACCGACCTGCGGGCCGTCCGCAGCCCCGCCCGCATCGTGCTGCGCGGCCGCGTCGTCCGCTGATCCGTCCCCCCCCCGGCCGGCTGAGCCCGCCTGGGGTCAAGCGGCGTGGGCGTCCTGGGTGGCCGCGTGCAGGAGAAGACGTACCGCCAGGTCCGCGAGGGCGGCGGCGGTCTGGTCGGCCGGCGCGGCGGGCCGCACGATGTGGCTGATCACCAGCCGGACGACCGCGTCCGTGGCGAAGGCCACCGCGGCCCGGTCGGCACCCGGCAACACGGTGTCGGCCCACTCCACCAGCGCGTCGGTGGCCTCCGTCAGCACCAGCTCCGACCGGGTGGTGAGGAAGGGCAGCAGCTCGTCGGAGCCGCCCCGGTTGCTGGTCAGGACGGCCCTGATCAGCGGGTCGCCCGCCGCCTCCGTGAGGGTGTGCGAGATGGTCGCGTGCGCGGCGGCCCGGACGTCGTGGCCGTGCACGCGCAGCAGGGCGCGTACGGCGCCGACGAAACGGTCGATCTCCCGTCGGGCGAGCGCCTCGGCCAGGGCCGCCTTGCTGCCGAACTCGTTGTAGACCGTCTGCCGGCTGACTCCCGCCGCACGCGCGACAGCACCCATCCGGACGCCGTCCCAGCCGGTGGCGACGGTCAGCGCCCCGGCGGCCTCGACGATCATCTCCCGCGAGCGGGTCCCCTCCCTCACCCCGCCCATGGTGTCGAATCCGGTGGCTCGCCGCACCGACCGGCACGGCGGAAGTCGGCGCCGTCGCGCCCGATGGCACCATCCCTTCGGCCGACGCATAGGATGTGCGGTCATGGCACGCGTGCTCACTCCCCGTGCGGAGGACTTTCCCCGCTGGTACCAGGACCTGATCGCCAAGGCGAAGCTGGCCGACAACGGCCCGGTCCGGGGGACCATGGTCATCCGACCGGCCGGCTACGCCATCTGGGAGCGGATGCAGTCCGAGATGGACGCCCGGATCAAGGCGGCGGGCGCGGAGAACGCGTACTTCCCGCTCTTCATCCCGGAGAGCTACCTCAAGCGCGAGGCCGAGCACGTCGAGGGCTTCTCGCCGGAGCTGGCGGTGGTCACCCACGGTGGCGGCAAGCAGCTCGCCGAGCCGGTCGTGGTGCGGCCCACCAGCGAGACGGTCATCGGCGAGTTCATGGCCAAGTGGATCGACTCGTACCGGGACCTGCCGCTGCTGCTCAACCAGTGGGCCAACGTGGTCCGCTGGGAGCTGCGCCCCCGGGTGTTCCTGCGTACCAGCGAGTTCCTCTGGCAGGAGGGGCACACCGCGCACGCGACCCGCGAGGACGCGCGGGCCTACGCCCGGCGGATCCTGCACGAGGCGTACGAGGACCTGATGGTCAACGTGCTCGGCATCCCGGTGGTCGTCGGCCTGAAGACGGCCCGCGAGCGCTTCGCCGGGGCGACGGCGACCTACACCTGCGAAGGCATGATGGGCGACGGCAAGGCCCTCCAGCTCGGCACCAGCCACGAGCTGGGGCAGAACTTCGCCAAGGCCTTCGACATCAGCTACTCCTCCGCCGAGGGCGGCCGGGAGCACGCCTGGACGACCTCCTGGGGCACGTCGACCCGGATGCTCGGCGGCCTGATCATGTGCCACGGCGACGACAACGGCCTGCGGGTGCCGCCGAAGCTGGCGCCCGTGCAGGCGTACGTCATGGTCGTCAAGGACGGCGAGGGCGTCGGCGAGGCGGCGGCCAAGCTGCGTGACGCGTTGCGCGACGCCGGTGTCCGGGTCGCGCTCGACGACCGCGTCGACACCCCGTTCGGCCGCCGGGCCGTCGACGCCGAGCTGCGCGGCTATCCCGTACGCGTCGAGGTCGGCCCCCGCGACCTGGCCGCCGGCAACGCGGTCGTGGTCCGGCGTACGGACGGCTCGAAGTCCCCGACGCCGGTGGCCGACGTGGTCGCCGCCGTGCTGGCCGCCCTCGACGCCGACCAGCGGGCCCTGCACGACCAGGCGCTGGCCCACCGGCAGTCCCGCACCGTCGAGGTGTCGACCCTGGCCGAGGCGATCGAGGCGGCCGCCACCGGCTGGGCGCTCGTGCCGTGGTCGGCGGTCGGCGTGCAGGGTGAGGCGGAGGCCAACGGCCAGGGCGTGACCGTGCGCTGCCTGCTGCGCGCCGACGGCTCGGTGCCCGACACCGAGGACGAGCCCGACCTGGTCGCCATCCTGGCCCGCGCCTACTGATCCCGCCGCACCTTCCTCAGGCGTCGCGGCAGCGCCCTCAGGCGTCAGGAAGGGCACCTTCCTGACGCCTGAGGTAGAGGAAGGGTCCCTTCCTGACACCTCGGAGCGGTGGGCGGGCGTGGGGAGCGGGGGCCGGTAGGGTCGGGGCGTGAGATTCGAACCTGGGCGGCTGATCGTGCACCGCAACGTGCGCCGGGGCCGGATCGGCTGGGTGCGTACCGCGCGGGTGGTCAGCGACGACGACCGGGGTCTGGTGCTCTGGGTGCCCCGGAACTCCCCGGTGGCGGGCGAGGTCACCGAGGCCGGGTTGGGCATGCGGGCGGTGCCGTTCACCGAGTGGATCTCCTCGTCGTACCGCCTGGCCGCCAGCCGGTGGAACGGCCCGTCGGTGCTGAAGTTCCTGCCCGCCGGGGCGGCCCACTCCGTGTGGTGGTTCCGCGACGCGCACGACCGCTTCGCCGTCTGGTACGTGAACCTGGAGGAGCCCGGGGTGCGCTGGGACGACGGCGGGCTCGCCGGCGTCGACATGGTGGACCAGGACCTCGACGTGGTCGTCCGCCCGGACCGGAGCTGGGAGTGGAAGGACGAGGAGGAGTTCGCCGAGCGGCTGGCCTTCCCCGACCACTACTGGGTGGCCGATCCGGACCCGGTCCGGGCCGAGGGGAAGCGGGTGATCGCGCTGGCCGAGGCGGGGGAGTTCCCGTTCGACGGCACCTGGTGCGACTTCACCCCGCCGTCCGACTGGGTCACACCCGAGGAGCTGCCGCCCGGCTGGGACCGGCCCCCGGTGCGCTGAGCCCGGACGCCCGCTGAGGTGTGCTTTCGGTCACTTCCGCCGCCTGGCGGGTGACCGGGGGCGGTCCGGTGCGAGCGATCCGGGGTCGATCTGGCAGAATGGCTGGCTGGTATCCGGCGTGTGTCCGGCGCCCTCTAACCCGGGCACGTCGCCAGTCCACCGAGCAGTCTCCGGCCCAACCCCACTGTGCCGGTCGGCGCTCACCCGTGCACCGCCCGTTCGGGCCGGTGAGATCGCAACAGGAGCGAAACAACTGTGGCCGTAAAGATCCGGCTCCTGCGGATGGGCAAGATCCGCAACCCGCAGTACCGCATCGTCATCGCCGACTCGCGCACCAAGCGCGACGGCCGGGCGATCGAGTTCGTCGGGATCTACCAGCCGAAGGAAGACCCTTCGGTGATCGAGGTCAAGTCGGAGCGGGTCCAGTACTGGCTGTCCGTCGGCGCCCAGCCGAGCGAGGCGGTGCAGCGGCTGCTGGAGCTGACCGGTGACTGGCAGAAGTTCAAGGGCCTGCCGGCCCCGCCGCCGCTGAAGGTCGCGCCGGAGCGGGTCAACCGCACCGCCGCGTACGAGGCCGAGGCGAAGGCCGCCGCCGGGCTCGCCGAGACGCCGGCCAAGCCGGCCAAGAAGGCCGCCGCCAAGGCCGAGGCTCCGGCTGCCGAGGAGGCGCCGAAGACCGAGGAGCAGGCCGGTGCGGACTCCGGCGAGCAGGCCTGACGTGGCACTGCGTCCCGCGTTGGAGCACCTGGTCAAGGGCATCGTCGACCACCCCGATGACGTACGCGTCCGGCTGGTCGACTCCCGTCGGGGCAAGCGGCTGGAAGTCCGCGTGCACCCGGAGGACCTCGGCACGGTGATCGGGCGGTCCGGCCGGACCGCCAAGGCGCTGCGCCAGGTGATCGGCTCCATCGGCGGGCGCGGGGTGCGCGTCGACATCGTCGACTCGTACTGATGCTGCTCATCGTCGGCAGGATCGGCAAGCCGCACGGCATCCGCGGTGAGGTCACCGTGGAGGTGCGGACCGACGAACCCGAAGCGCGGTTCGCCCCGGGCATGGTGCTGCGCACCGAGCCCGGGGCGTCGCCCCGGCCTGTGCACAGCGATCGGGTGCTGCGCACCGAGCCCGGGGCGACGCCCCGGCCTGTGCACAGCGATCGGGTGCTGCGCACCGAGCCCGGGGCGACCCCGCCGCCGCAGGCCGGGCCGGGCGAGCCCGAGCCCTTCCGGGTGCCCGCCGAGCTGACCGTGGAGTCCGCCCGCTGGCACCAGGGGCGGCTGCTGGTCGCGTTCGAGGGCATCCTGGACCGCGACGTCGCCGAAGCGCTGCGCGGCACCCTGCTCGCGGTCGACAGCGCCGACGTCGCCGCGCCGGAGGACCCGGAGGAGTTCCACGACCACCAGCTCGTCGGGCTCGCCGTGGTCACCCCCGCCGGCGACCGGCTGGGCGAGGTGGCCCGGATCGACCACGCCCCCGCCTCCGACCTGCTGGTGCTGCGCCGCCCCGAGGGGCGTACGGCGCTCATCCCGTTCGTCAAGGCGATCGTCCCCGAGGTAGACCTCGCCGGCGGTCGCGTCGTCGTCGACCCGCCGGCCGGTCTGCTCGACCTGTAGAGCCGCTGGAGCATCCCCGCATGCGCGTCGACGTCGTGTCGATCTTCCCGGAGTACCTCGCCCCGCTGGACCTGTCGCTGATCGGCAGGGCGCGCGCGAACGGCACGCTGCGGCTGGCCGTACACGATCTGCGCACCTGGACCCACGACGTGCACCGCACGGTCGACGACACCCCCTACGGCGGCGGGCCCGGCATGGTGATGCGGCCGGAGCCGTGGGGCGCGGCGCTCGATGCCCTCGCCCCGGCGGAGGCGGCCCCGCCCCGGCTGGTGGTGCCGGCCCCGACCGGGGTGCCCTTCACCCAGGCGCTGGCGCACGAGTTGGCCGCCGAGCCGCACCTGATCTTCGCCTGCGGCCGGTACGAGGGCATCGACCAGCGGGTGCTCGACCATGCCGCCACCCGGATGCCGGTCACCGAGGTCTCCCTCGGCGACTACGTCCTGTTCGGCGGGGAGGTGGCCGTGCTGGTGATCCTGGAGGCGGTCACCCGGCTGCTGCCCGGCGTGCTCGGCAACGCGGGCTCGCTCGCGGAGGAGTCACACGCCCACGGGCTGCTGGAGGCCCCCATGTACACGAAGCCGGCGACCTGGCGCGGGCTGGAGGTGCCGGAGGTGCTCCGCTCCGGCGACCACGGCCGGATCGCCCGCTGGCGGCGGGACGAGGCGTTGATCCGGACGGCGGCGCGCCGCCCCGACATGCTCGCCGCGCTCGACCCGGCCGACCTGGACAAACGGGACGTCGCGGCGTTGGAGCGGGCCGGATTTCAGGTGCCGCCGGGGGATGTGGCAAAGTAGGGAGGTTGCCGCAGTCGGCCGCGCCGTGGGCGGCTGCGAGGATCCTCGCCCGGGGTCGGGCCTACCGGCCACCACCAGGGGATCAGAATCACCCATCCGCGCACCGACTGACGGTGCGCCGTGAGCCTCACGAGGACGCAGCGATGAACATCCTGGACGCCCTTGACGCCCAGTCGAAGCGGACCGACCTCCCCGACTTCCGTGCCGGTGACACCGTCAAGGTGCACGCCCGGGTCGTCGAGGGCAACCGGTCCCGTGTCCAGATCTTCCAGGGCGTCGTGATCCGCCGCCAGGGTGACGGTCTGCGCGAGACCTTCTCGGTCCGCAAGATCAGCTTCGGGGTCGGTGTCGAGCGCACCTACCCGATCAACAGCCCGGCCATCGACCGGATCGAGGTCGTGACCCGCGGTGACGTGCGCCGCGCCAAGCTCTACTACCTGCGCGAGCTGCGGGGCAAGAAGGCCAAGATCAAGGAGAAGCGCGAGAAGCAGCCGAGCTGACTCACGCGCTCGCCACGCCGCCTGAGCTGCGCACATGTCGTACCGGCAAGACCGCACTAGTCTGGTCGGTACGGGCGCAGCCGGGCGACGTCCCGCCACGACGGCGGAGCGACGTCCACTACCGCCCGGGGAGCCTCGACAGGGCTCCCGGGCGGTAGTGTCTTTTCTGCTGACCGGAGAGTGGCGTGGTGCAGACGCGTGACGACGAAGGCGCCGTCGATCCGTGGCGACGCCGGGCCCGCCGGCCCCGCCGCCAGATGCCGCTCTGGCAGGAGCTGCCACTGCTGCTGGTGGTGGCGTTCTGCCTTGCGGTGCTGATCCGCACCTTCCTGCTCCAGGCGTTCTTCATCCCCTCCGGCTCCATGGAGGACACCCTCCTCGTCGGGGACCGGGTGCTGGTCAACAAGGTCGTCTACGACGTGCGCGACCCGGTCCGCGGCGAGGTCGTCGTCTTCCGGGGCACCGACCGCTGGGCCCCGCAGGTCGACGAGGGACCGGAGCCCGGTTTCGTGGGCAAGCTCAGCCGGACGGTCGGCGACCTGGTCGGCGTCAGCCGCCCCGGCGAGAAGGACTTCATCAAGCGGGTCATCGGCCTGCCCGGCGACCGGGTGAAGTGCTGCGACGCGCAGGGGCGGGTGCAGGTCAACGGCACTTCGCTCGACGAGTCGTCGTACGTCCTGCGGGACTCGCCGCTCGACATCCCGCCCAACCCCCGGGAGTGCCGGTCCCGGCGCTTCGACGAGGTCGTCGTACCGCCCGGGCAGATCTTCGTGATGGGTGACCACCGCATGGTCTCCCAGGACGCCCGCTGCCAGGGGCCGGTGCCGATCGAGAACGTGGTCGGCCGGGCCTTCACGGTGGTCTGGCCGTCGTCGCGGTGGAGCGCCCTGTCGGTGCCGGACAGCTTCGGCGACGTCGCCGATCCACCGGCCGCCACCACCGGTGCCCCGCCCCCGGTCCGCCCCACCCCGGGCGGCGGCGTGGTGCTGTTCGTCCCGCTCACGGCCGCGGTCGCCGTTCTCGCGCGTTCCGGTCGGTGGCGTCCAGCCGGGCAACGTAGGCTCTCCCCGTGATTGACGAGCAGACCGACAAGCCGCGCAGTTCCTTCTGGAAGGAACTGCCCATCCTCCTGGGCGTGGCGATCCTGGTCGCGGTGCTGGTGCGAGCCTTCGTACTGCAGACCTTCTTCATCCCCTCCCCGTCGATGGAGAACACGCTCCAGATCGACGATCGGGTGCTGGTCAACAAGCTGGTCTACGACTTCCGCTCCCCGCACCGGGGCGAGGTGATCGTCTTCAAGGCGCCCCTGGAGTGGAGCAGCAACCCCGACGGCGAGGACTTCATCAAGCGGGTCATCGGTGTCGGGGGCGACCACGTGGTCTGCTGCGACCCGCAGGGGCGGCTGACGATCAACGGCAAGTCGCTCGACGAGCCCTACATCTTCCCGGGGGACAAGACCGCCGAGGAGTTCGACATCACCGTCCCGAAGGGGCGGCTGTGGGTGATGGGCGACCACCGCGAGGCGTCGGGCGACTCGCTGGAGCACTGGCAGCAGTCCGGGCAGGACATCACCGTCGCCACCATCCCCGAGGGCGAGGTCGTCGGCCGGGCCTTCACCGTCTTCTGGCCGGTCAACCGGGCTACCTGGCTGAGCGTCCCGAAGCCGTACGAGGCCATCCCCGAACCGTAGGGGTCGCCGGGCGTGGGCGTTGTCGGCGGCGTCTGGCAGGCTGGTGCGGTGACCGTCTACACCCCCCGGCGTGCGGCGCGCGTCCTGCTCGTCGACGCGGCGGGTCGGCTGCTGCTCTTCAGCGGCGCCGACCCCGCCCGCCCCGAGCACGGCCGCTGGTGGTTCACCCCGGGCGGCGGCCTGGACCCGGGGGAGAGCTACCCCGAGTGTGCCGCCCGTGAGCTGGCCGAGGAGATCGGCCTGCGGCTGCCGGCCTCGGCGTTCGGCCCGCCGGTCCACCGCGACGTGACGGAGTTCCCGTTCGACGGCGTCTGGTACCGGCAGGAGCAGGAGTTCTTCCTGGTGCGGGTGACGGGTCACGAGGTCGACACCGCGGGCTTCAGCGAGATCGAGCGGGCCACCGTCGCCGCCCACCGGTGGTGGTCGCCCGACGAACTGGCGGGCACGGGCGAGCGGTACTACCCGACGGACCTGCCGGCGGTGCTGGCCCGGGCGCTCACCTCCGCGCAGGCGCCGGTCGCCGGGGAAGGCGCGCCGTGCTGACCCCGCCACGCACCGTGGTGCGCCGCGAGGGCGGGCTCTACGCGCTGGAGCGCGCGTTGCAACGGCGCGGCTTCCGGCACGTCGCCGGGGCCGACGAGGCGGGCCGCGGCGCCTGCGCCGGCCCACTGGTCGCCGCCGCCGCGATCCTCCCCGAGGGGCGGCGCGGCGAGATCGACGGGCTGGCCGACTCCAAGCTGCTCACCCCCGCCAGCCGGGAGCGGATCCACGACGAGGTCGTGGCCCGCGCCCTGGCGTACGCCGTGGTGGTGATCCCGGCCGAGGAGGTCGACGAGCGGGGCCTGCACGTGTGCAACCTGGCCGCGATGCGCCGCGCGCTGGCGTCGTTGACGACCCGCCCCGACTACGTGCTGACCGACGGCTTCGGCGTGGACGGTCTCGACGTGCCGGGGCTGGCCGTGTGGAAGGGGGACCGGGTGGCGGCCTGCGTCGCGGCGGCGAGCGTGCTCGCCAAGGTCACCCGGGACCGGATGATGGTCGAGCTGGACGGGGCGTTCCCGGGCTACGGGTTCGCCGAGCACAAGGGTTACATCACCGCGGAGCACACCGCGGCGCTGCGGGAGCGGGGGCCGTGCCGGGAGCACCGCTTCTCGTACGTCAACGTGGCGGCGGTGTCGGGCCGCGACGGCGCCCCACCCCGGGCGCGTCGGCCGGCGGAGGCCAGGCGGGACGAGCCGATGGAGCGCTCCTGCCCGCCAGGGGGTACCGTCGGCGTGGCGTTGGGCGAGCAGCCTCGGCCTCCGGCGTCGGTGGGGGAAGATGTGGTCATGGAAGGCGGAGTGCGATGAGCGCGGAAGATCTCGAGAAGTACGAGACCGAGATGGAGCTACAGCTCTACCGGGAGTACCGCGACATTGTCCGCCAGTTCTCCTATGTGGTGGAGACGGAGCGGCGCTTCTACCTGGCCAACCAGGTCGACCTGCACGTGCGCAACTCCGACGGCGAGGTCTACTTCGAGGTCGAGATGCACGACGCCTGGGTGTGGGACATGTACCGCCCGGCCCGGTTTGTGAAGAATGTCCGGGTAATGACGTTCAAGGACGTCAACGTCGAGGAGTTGGAGAAGCCCGACATCTCGCTGCCCGCCGACTCCGGTTTCGGCGGCTGATCCACCGCTCCTCGTCCCGCCCGGTGGCCTGACCGCCGGCGTACGGCCTCGTCGGCGCCCCCCACCGCCGCGACGCCCGCCCCGACAGCCCGGGGCGTCACCCGGGCAGCACCACGACCTCGACCCGCTGGACCAGGTTGTTGGCGAAGCCACCCCGGTTCCACGGCTGCTCGACCGGCTGGGTGCGGCCGGAGGCGTCGGTGGCGCGGGCCCCGAGGACGTGCCGACCCGGGCGTGCCGTCCATTCGTGGTGCCACCGGCGCCAGGCGAACTCGCCGCCGACCGGCTCGTCCAGGGTGGCCGGTCGCCAGGTGTCCCCGCCGTCGGTGGTCACCTCCACCGCGACCACCGGGGCGTGGCCGGACCAGGCGCGTCCGTCCAGCGTGCACGGACCGGGGCGCAGCACCCGGGTGCGGGACATGAAGTCGGGGAAGCCGGGCGGCCGGACCAGCGCCCGCGGCTCGATCCGGGTCACCGGCACGCCGGGATCGTCGGCGTCCCGCCGCAGCCGGTAGGCGACCGCGTTCTGGTAGCCGTCGAACGCCTCGGTGCGCACGTCGATCTCGCGCAGCCACTTGACGCTCGCCATGCCGTACCAGCCCGGCACGATCAGCCGCAGCGGCGCGCCGTGCTGCGGCAGCAGCGGGGCCCCGTTCATCTCGTACGCCAGGAGCACCTCCTCGCGCAGCGCGTCGGCGGCCGGCAGCGCCCGCTGGTAGTCCTGCTCGACGCCGCGTTCCACGCCGTGGTCGGCACCGGTGAACACGACGTCCACGGCGTCGGCGGCGATTCCCGCCTCGCGCAGCAGCGGCGCCAGCGGGGTGCCGGCCCACTCCGCGTTGCCGACCGCCTCGACCAGCCACGGCTGGCTGACGGGGCGAGGATGGAGCAGGGCCCGCCCGTTGCCGGCGCACTCCAACGTCACCCGTCGGGTGACCCGGGGCCGCTCGCGCAGTGCGGCGAGGTCGAGGGTCAGCGGGCGGTCCACCGCACCGGTCACCCTCAGCGCGTGGGTCGCGGGGTCGAGATCCGGGATGTCGTAGTGGATGAGCAGGTAGTGCAGGCCGGCCGGCGTCACGTCGTAGCGCAGCGCCTCCAGCGGGATCCCGTGGTTGCGGGCGGCGAGCCGCAGCTCCTCGACGCTGATCCCCTCGTCCGGCGCGGCCAGGCGGGACGGCCCGCTGACGTCGTCCACAGTGGTCATCGTGGCCTCCCCGGCCGGCGGTGGCTCCGCCGTACGCCCGTCCAGCCTAGGCCCTCGCCGACCCGGGCCGGGTCATAGCAGATCGGTCGGCCCTGCGGGCACCCGTCCACAGGACGACCGTCGTCCACAGCGGCGGGTGCCGGGGGTGGCGCGGGCGTACGGGCGCCGAACAGGCTGCGCCCATGCGACCAGCCATCCGTATCGCCGCCGCGCTCAGCGCCGCCCTGCTCTTGCTCGCACCCGCTGTCCCCGCCGCCCGACCGGTGTCGGCGGCGGCGCGGCCGTTCGACGCCGAGGTGCCGTCCGCGCGCCCCTCGGCGCAGTCCGCATCTGCTCCGGCGTCGCCCGACCGGGCCTCGGTGCTGTCCGGGTGGGCCCCGGTCGTGGCGGCGCGGTTCCGGTGGCCGCTCGACGGTGTGCCGCGCCCGGTGCGCCGGTTCGACCCGCCGCCCCGGCCGTGGCTGCCCGGCCACCGCGGCGTCGACCTGGCCGCCGCGCCGGGCGCGACCGTGCGGGCGGCGGGCGCCGGCACGGTGCTCTTCGCGGGCGTGGTGGCCGGCCGTCCCGTCGTCACCGTCGGGCACCACGACGGCCTGCGCACCACCCACGAGCCGGTGTCGCCGGTGGTCCGCCCCGGTGACCCGCTGGCCGCCGGGACCCCGCTGGGCACCCTGCTCGCCGGTCACCCCGGCTGCCCCGCCCCCGCCTGCCTGCACTGGGGGTTGCGCCGCGGCACCGACTACCTGGACCCGTTGGCGTTGCTCGGCCTCGGCCCGGTCCGGCTGCTGCCCCTCGACGGCGTGCCGGGCCAGGAAGGGGGTTAGGAAGGCGCCCTTCCTGACATCTCAGCGTTGGGCGAGTAGTGGGGGAAGCCGCACCGACAGCCGCTCGTACTCGTCGGGGGTGTTGTAGACCTGGCCGCAGAGCCGCAGCCAGCCCCGTCCGTTCCACGTCATGACGGCGACCTCGGTGGCGAGCCGCGCGGCGATCCGCTCCCGCAGCGCCCGCGCGGCGTCGAAGCTGGCCCCCACACCCGGCGGCAGCGGGACGATCCGCATGGCGACCCCGGGTCCGCCGGGGTCGGGCAGGTCGGCGGGGGCCACCCCGAGCGCGTCCCCCAGCACCCGCTGGCCGTACGCCGCCAGCGCGGCGTTGTGTTCGCGTACCCGGTCGACGCCGAGGCCGCGCAACGTGAACAGGCCCACGGGAGCGGCCAGCCAGCCGGTGTAGTCCTGCGTCGCCGCCCACTCGACCCGGCCCGGGAACCCCGACTCCTGCTCCCAGGAGACGACCAGCGGCTCGATCCGCTCCCGCCACGGTGGGGCGACCACCAGCACGGCGGTGCCGCGCGGCGCGTACGCCCACTTGTGCAGGTTGCCCACCCAGAAGTCGGCGCCGACGGAGTCCACCGGCGTCGGGAGCATGCCCGGGGCGTGCGCGGCGTCGACGAGGACGGGTACGCCGTGCTCCCGGGCCACCCCGACGATCGCGGCGACGGGGAAGAGCCGGGCGGTGGCCGACGTGAGCTGGTCCACGACGAGCAGCCGGGTCCGGCCGGGGCGCAGCCCGGCGCGCACGATCTGGACGACCTCCTCGTCGGTGGCGGCCAACGGGACCGGCAGCGCCCGGGTGACGGCCCCCGTACGCCGGCACTCGCGGGCGATGGACAGGCCGACCGCGCCGTAGCCGTGGTCGGTGGTGAGCACCTCGTCGCCGGTACGCAGCCCGAGCGACTGGAGCACCGTGGCCACGCCGGTGGTGGCGTTCGGGACCAGGGCGGTGCCGTCCGGGTCGGCGCCCAGGAAACCGGCCAGGTGACGGCGGGTGTGGGCGATCCGGTCGACCAGGCCCTGCGTGAAGAAGCGCAGCGGGTTGGCCTCCATCTCGTCGCGCAGCCGCTGCTGGGCGCGCTGCACGCTGATCGGCACCGCGCCGAACGAGCCGTGGTTGAGGTGGCTCACCGCCGGGTCCAGGGAGAAGAGCAGGCGGGCTGCCGCGATCGGCTCGGGCGGCTGCGGGACGCTCACCCGATGATCGTAGCCACCGGCTGATCTCCCCGGCCCGGTCGCGCCCAGCGTCCAGCATCCAGGAGATCTTGGTACGAATGCGCCCCTCCAGGGGCCGTTTCGTACCAAGATCTCGCGCACCCGACGAGGCGGTTGCCGGGATGACCCCTTTTCGGCGCGGCCACCCCGACCCTCGCCCTGCACCGGGCAACAGGCGTCGGTGGCGGGAGTCAGGCGCGGGGGTGGGCCTGGCGGTAGGCGGCGCGGAGCCGTTCCACCGACACGTGCGTGTAGATCTGGGTGCTCGCCAGGGACGAGTGCCCCAGCAACTCCTGCACCGCCCGCAGGTCCGCGCCACCCTCCAGCAGGTGGGTGGCCGCCGAGTGCCGTAGCCCGTGCGGGCTGACCGGAGGAAGGCCGGCGGCCTGTGCGTACCCGCCGACGATCCGCCTGGCGGTCGTCGGGTTGAGCCGTCCGCCGCGGGCGCCGAGCAGCAGCGCCTCGCGGGAGTGCGGACCTGCCAGGGCCGGCCTGCCCCGACGTAGCCACTCGTCGAGCGCCCGCTGTGCCGGCACCCCGTACGGCACCGCGCGTTCGCGGCCACCCTTGCCGAACACACGCACGACCCGCCGAGCGTGGTCGACGTCTGTGATGTCGAGGCCGCACGCCTCGCTGATCCGCACCCCCGTGCCGTAGAGAAGTTCCAGCAGCGCCCGGTCCCGCAGCAGCACCGCCCCGGCGGTGCCGTCAGCCGCAGCCGCCTCCGCCTGCTCGGGAACGCCCGCCGGGGCCGCTGCTGGCCCGCCGGGCTGACCGCCTTCCGGGACCGGTTGCGGGGCGAGCCGGCCGGGCGCCTCGACGAGGGCCGCCGCCTGGTCGGCGCGGAGCACAGTGGGCAGGCCCCGATGGGCACGCGGACTGGACAGCGCGCCGGCCACGTCCGCGGGAAGCAGCCCGCACCGGTGTGCCCACGCGCTGAACGTCCGCGCCGAGGCGGCCCGGCGGGCGAGCGACGCCCGTGCCGCCCCCGTCGTCCGCTGCTTCGCCAGCCAGCTGCGCAGCACGGTGAGATCCAGCTCCGCCAGCTCGGAGCAGCCCATCCGGTGGGCGTGGTCCAGCAGCGACACCACGTCGCCGACGTACGCGCGGACGGTGTGCGCGGACCGGTTGCGCACCCCGGCCAGGTGGCCGGCGAACTCGTCCACCGCCTCGCGCATCGCCGGTGGGAGGGCTTGGTGGGTCGACCGGGTGGTGGGCGGGGCCGGTGTGGTGGTGGGCGGCGGGACCTCGGGCGGCACGGGACCAGCCTACGGTCGACCGGTCGCGTCGGCGGGGTGCCGGGCGGTCGGGCCCGATGGGCGACGCGGCCTGCCCGTCCGCCAGTTGACTCTCGAAGCAGTCGCGGTATCCACCGGCGAAGTGCGGCCCGGGTGGTGGATTGTGCCGGCCGCTGCGAGCAGACTTGTCGTACCAGCGGGTGAGCTTCGGTCGTGGCCGCGGTGCCACGGACCGGGCTTGACGAAGGGGGACCGGGCATGGGAGTGGATGTCGTCCTCTACCGGGTGGTCGGAGTGCGTTCCGCTCGGCGCCGCGTCGTGCCGGCCGAGGTGCTGCCCGATCCCGACGACGTGCTGCTGGATCTTGTCGGTCGGGTTCGTGGCGCCGGGGGCACTCCGCTGCTCGACCGGGTGGACCCGGTCGGCGAGCTGGTGGTTTCCGCCGGGCAGGCGGCGCAGCTCCTCGCTGAGCTGTGCCGTCTCGCCGAGGTGGCCCGGTCGACGCCGGAGATGACGCACGTACGCCGACTCGACCGGTTGGTGCGGCGCTGCCGGGAGGACCGCGAGATGGAAATCCGCTTCGAAGGCGACTGACCCGGGATCACGGTCCACCCGGCGCGGTCGGCCGCGGCGCGGTCGTGCGTCTGGTCGGTGGCGGTGCGAGGGCGTACCCGTCGTCGCGGCGGAGCACCATGGTCATTTCCTCCAGCATCGACAGTTTCCGCAGCGCGGTACGGACCGGCACGCCGGCCCGCGCGGCGAGGGCGTCCACGCCCACCGAACCACGGCGGGGCATCGCCTCGACGACGGCCCGGGCGTCGTCGTCGAGCAGGTCGACCGGCCGTTGCGGGCCGCGCGGCACGGGCGCCAGCTCGCCGATCCGCCCGACCTCCTCCAGCACGTGCGCGATGCCGGTCACCAGCCGGGCGTTCGGATACTCCCGCAGCGTCTCGTGCGTGCCGACGGACATCGCCGACGTGACGGGACCGGGCACCACCATGCCGGGCCGATCCAGGGCGAGCGCCCGGTGGGTGGTCTGCGTGGCGCCGCTGCGGGCCGCCGCTTCCACGAGCACGGTGCCGCGGGTGCCCGCTGCGATCACCCGGTTGCGGATGAGGAACCGGGGCCGGAGCGGATCGGCACCCGGCATCCACTCGCTGACCAGCAGCCCGGTGTCGGCGATCCGGTCGAACAGCGCCGCGTTGCCCATCGGGTACGGGCGGTCCACACCGCAGGCGAGCACGGCCACGGTGACGCCGCCGGCGTTGAGCGCCCCCCGGTGGGCCGCGGCGTCGATGCCGAAGGCGCCGCCCGACACGACGGTCCAGTCGCGGTCGGCCAGCCCGTAGCCGAGTTCCGTGGCGACGTGCGTGCCGTAACCGGTGGCCGCCCGGGCTCCGACGACCGCGACGGAACGGTCGAACGCCTCGCCGAGCGGCCACACCCCGCGCACCCAGAAGCAGAGCGGGGGAGCGGTCTCGACGTCCACCCGCCGGAACGCGCCGGTCAGCCGGAGCCGACGCAGGTCGTCGACCCGGACCGGCCACTCGTCGTGGCCGGGGACGACGATCCGGGCGCCGAGCCGGTCCGCGCGGGCCAGCGCCTCGGCCGCGACGGCCCTGGCGTCGCCGGCGGCGGTACGCGCGGCCACCGCGGCCCGTAGCGTCTCCTCCGGTGCGCCGCCGTCGAGCAGCAGGTCGAGCGCCGACACCGGGCCCAACCGGTCGACCAGCCGGTGCACCGACCGGGTGCCCGGCTCGGCGAGCCAGGTCAGCGCCACCCGGGCCAGCGTCTCCTCGTCGGTGCTCACGTCGCGTCCCCCGTTCTCAGTTGGATGGCTTCCCGGACGTCCTCCCGGTCGGGCCGGTCCCGGCCGTCCAGGTCGGCGATCGTCCAGGCCAAACGGATGATCCGGTCGAAGCCCCGGGCCGACAGCGACCCCGAGTCCAACCGGGCCCGCAACTCGGCCGTGTCGGGCCCCGGCAACCGCCAGGGTGGGCGGCGCAGGTGCGGCCCGGGTACCTCGGCGTTGAGACGGCGGCCGAGCGCCGCCCAGCGCGCGGCCGCGGCGTGCCGGGCCGCCGACACCCGCCCGGCGACGGTGGCCGACGGCTCGCTGCCGGCGGTGGCCTCCATCAGCTCGGCCGCCCGGAGCGGTGGCAGCTTCACCTGCACGTCGATCCGGTCCAGCAGCGGACCGGAGAGCCGGCTGAGGTAGCGCCGGCGGGCCTGGGGCGCGCACTCGCAGTACGCGTCCCCGGCCGGCCTGGCGCACGGGCACGGGTTGGCGGCCAGCACGAGCTGGGTGCGGGCGGGGTATTCGGCGCCGCCCCGGCTGCGGGCCACCCGGACCCGGCCGTTCTCCAGCGGCTGGCGCAGCGCCTCCAGGGCTCCCCGGCTGAACTCGGGTGCCTCGTCGAGGAAGAGGACTCCCCGGTGGGCGAGGGAGATCGCGCCGGGCCGGGCCAGCCCGGAACCGCCGCCGACAAGCGACGGCACCGTCGCGGTGTGGTGCGGTGCCTGGAACGGCGGCCGGCGCAGCAACCGGCCGCCCGGCGGGAGCAGCCCGGCGATCGAGTGCAGCGCGGTGACCTCCAACGCGGCCTCGTCGTCCAGCGCGGGCAGGATCGACGGGAGGCGTTCGGCGAGCATGGTCTTGCCAGCTCCCGGCGGCCCGACCAGCGCCAGGTGGTGTCCGCCCGCCGCGGCCACCTCCAGCGCCCGCCGCCCCAGCCCCTGCCCGGAGACGTCGGCGAGGTCCGGTCCGCCGCCGGCCGGTGGCGGTTCGCCCGGCTCGGGTTCGATCAGGGGCGAGCCGTCGCGGACGAAGGCGACCAGCCGGTGCAGGGTGTCGACCGCCCGGACCCGGACCCCGGGGACGACCGCCGCCTCGGCGGCGTTGCCCGCCGGGACGATCACCTTCTCGATGCCGGCCCGGGCGGCCGCGGCGACCATCGGCAGCACGCCGCGTACCGGCCGGACCGTGCCGTCGAGGCCCAGCTCGCCCAGGACCGCCACGCGTTCCAGCGGCAGCAGTGGCAGCTCGCCCGAGCCGCCCAGCAGGGCCGCCGCGATCGCCAGGTCGAACGCCGAACCGAACTTGGGCAGGTCGGCCGGCAGGAGGTTGAGGGTGATCCGCCGGTTGGGCCACCGCTGGCCGGAGTTGACCACCGCCGCCCGGACGCGGTCCCGGGCCTCGTGCAGGGCGGTGTCCGGCAGCCCCGAGATGACCACCGCCGGCAGGCCGGCAGCCAGGTCGGCCTCGACCTCGATCAGGTGCCCGGTGACGCCGACCAGGCCCACGCAGAGCACCTTGGCGTAGCTCACGCCGCCACCCGTCGGCCCTCGGTCAGGGGGCCGCCCAGCTCCGACCTGCACCCGCTGCCGACGCCGGACCCCGGCCTGTCGTGCCCGCCCATCTCAGAACGCGCCCTTGAGGTGCTCGACCCGGGCGGGGCCGGTGCCGGTGAGGCGTACCGAGATCACGTCGAAGCGCACCTCGTCGGCGGTCGTGCCGGTGGCGGCGAGCCATCGGGCGGCGAGGCCGCGCAGCCGGCGGGCCTTGGCCGGTACGACCGCCTCGGCCGGTGTGCCGAACCCGTCCGTGCGGCGGGTCTTCACCTCGCAGAAGGCGAGCACGGGCCCGTCCCAGGCGATGATGTCGATCTCCCCGGTCGGGCAGCGCCAGTTCCGGGCCACGGGGCGCAGCCCCGCCCCGATCAGGTGTCGGACGGCGCACCGCTCGCCGTACGCGCCGATCGCCAGGTTCCGCTTCGTCATGTCCGGCACGGTGCCGTGCCCGGGCGGGGACGCGCCGCCCCACGTACACCGGCCTGTGGACGGCGGACGGGCTGTGGACGAACGGACGATCATGCCTTCGGTGTGCTACGCGGGACGACCGGGACGCGATCCGACACCCGGTGACCAGCCATCGGAGGGTCGACCGGCCGGCGGGGGTAGGACACCCGAGGGGCGAATGGCGTCCGGGAGGTCGTTCGCATACCGTGCCGGACGTGGACGGACGACGAAACTTTGTCGAAGATCAGGACTCGCGTTGGTATCCCGAAGACCGCGACCGTGACCGCGGCTACGGGGAGGCGGACTGGCGCGGCCCGGCCGAGTCCCGGTACCGGGACGACGACCTGGGCGCGCCCGAGCAGCGCCGGGCGGCGGAGGACGACCGCTATGGCGACCCCGTGGGTGGCCGGCGCGGCGAGCCGGGACGCTTCGGCACGTCGGCGGAGCCCGACTCGGGACGCCTCGGCACGGTGGAACCCGACTCCGGCCGCTTCGGCGCCGTGGAGCCCGACTCGGGGCGCTTCCGCGCGGTCGAGCCCGACTCCGGGCGGTTCGGCGCGGTAGACGCCGACCGGGGCCGCTTCGGGGGGTCGGAGGACTCCGGCCGGTTCGCCGTCACCGACGCGGAGCCGGCGAGGTACGGCGAGGGCGATTCGGGACGCTTCGGCGCGGTCGCGCCGCTCGGGGACGGCCGGTCGGAGAACGAGGGATACCGGGCGAGCCGTTCGCGGCGGGCCGAGGCGGATCCGGACGTCTCCGGGGAACTGCCCACCGACCGCCCGGGCCGGCGGGCGGCCCGGGAATCGCGGGACGCCCGCGACGCGGTGTCGACGTCGGCAGCCGACGCCCTGGCCGGGGCGGGTCCCGTCGAGCGGGCGGGGGAGACGGCCCCGTTGGGCGGTTATCCGATCGTCGCGCCCAGCCGGGCGACCGACGCCGCGATCCCGGTGGACGCGCCGGTCGGCGAGCCCGCCCGGACGGCCGAGCCCCCGAACCCCCTGGAGATGCCGACCGGGCCGATGCCGCCGATCGCGCCCCGTGCCGACCTCCCGCCCGGGGAACTGCCGGTCTACCCGCCGGTGGTCGCCCCGCACCCCGGCCCGCCGGCGGGCGACGGGGTCTACCGGACCCGCCGGCCCGCACTGGCCGCGCTCTTCACCCTGCTGGTCCTGGTGTTCGAGGTCCCCGCGATCCGGGTGCTGTTCAGCGGTGTGACCGGCGACCCGGTCTCGGCCGCCGACATCGTCGTGGGGACCTTCCTGGTGTGCGGCCTGCCGATCTTCGCGATCGGCCTGTACGGGCTGCGTACCGGCGGGCTGTCGCTGGCCGAGGGGAGCCGGGGCTGGCTGCGTCCGCCGACGGCCTACCTGACCGTGGGCCTGGTGCTCTTCGTGGCCGCCGCGCTCGCGGTCCGCTGAGCGGTCACCGGTAACCCGTGACCCCGTGACCCGGACCGGCGTCGTACCGATGCCGGAAATGGGCGTTCCGACCCCTTCCCCGCACCCGAGGCATCGGCGGCGGGGAAGGGGCGTACACTGGGCGACTGGCGACCGCCTTGCGCGGTCGACCTCGCGCGCCCTCTCCACGAGTCGTCGTGGGGCGACGGCCTCCCTGGTCCCGATCTTGGTCGGGCCCGCATGGCCGTCAACCGGGCGCCAGGACGCCCGGCCGCCGGCCGGGCGGAACAACCAGGGACCACGAGGAGTACCCCACCATGGCCGTCGTGACCATGCGCCAGCTGCTGGAGAGCGGTGTCCACTTCGGGCACCAGACCCGGCGCTGGAACCCGAAGATGAAGCGCTTCATCTTCACCGAGCGCAACGGTATCTACATCATCGACCTGCGCCAGACCCTCGACTACATCGAGAAGGCCTACGACTTCGTGCGCGGCACCGTCGCCGAGGGTGGCAGCATCCTCTTCGTCGGCACCAAGAAGCAGGCCCAGGAGGCCATCGCCGAGCAGGCGACCCGGGTCGGCCAGCCGTTCGTCAACCACCGCTGGCTCGGTGGCATGCTGACCAACTTCCAGACGGTCTACAAGCGGCTGCAGCGGATGAAGGAGCTGGAGGCCCTGGGTGACCTGAGCGGCACCGCCGCCGGCTACACCAAGAAGGAGACCCTGCAGCTCTCCCGCGAGAAGATCAAGCTGACCCGCACCCTCGGCGGTCTGCGGGACATGCAGAAGCTCCCGGCCGCGATCTGGGTGGTCGACACCAAGAAGGAGCACATCGCCGTCGACGAGGCCCGCAAGCTGGGCATCCCGGTGATCGCGGTACTCGACACCAACTGCGACCCGGACGAGGTCGACTTCCCGATCCCGGGCAACGACGACGCGATCCGTTCGGCCGAGCTGCTGACCAAGGTCGTGGCCGCCGCCGTCGCCGACGGCCTGATCGCCCGTTCGGGCCGTCGTCGGGGCACCGACGAGAAGCCGGAGCCGGGTGTGGCCTCCGACGAGCCGCTGGCCGAGTGGGAGCGCGAGCTGCTCGAGGAGCCCAAGAAGGCCGACGAGCCCGAGCAGCCGGCCGCCGAGAAGCCGGCCGAGCAGCCGGCGACCGCCGCCGCGGAGTGACCGCGCCGCCGCTTCCCCGCCGTCCGTTCTCGCGGGCGGCGGGGAGGCGGCAGGTACGCCGGGCACGTCCCGCCCGGATCCGGGTAACCGGCACCAGGACCAACCAACCCGCAGTCTCAACACCGAAGAGAGAGCCATGTCCAACTTCACCGCCGCGGACGTCAAGAAGCTCCGCGACCTCACCGGCGCCGGCATGATGGACTGCAAGAAGGCGCTGACCGAGGCCGAGGGCGACTTCGACAAGGCCGTCGAGATCCTGCGCGTCAAGGGCGCCAAGGACGTCGGCAAGCGGGCCGGCCGTACGGCCGCCAACGGTCTGATCGCCCACTCCGGCAAGGCGCTGCTCGAGCTCAACTGCGAGACCGACTTCGTGGCCAAGACCGACGCCTTCATCGAGCTGGCCCAGCGGCTCGTCGAGCACGGCGAGCGCAGCGGCGTCAGCACCGCCGAGGAGCTGCTCGCCACCGAGCTGGACGGCAAGACCGTCGCCGACCTGGTGCAGGAGCAGTCCGCCAAGATCGGCGAGAAGCTCGTCCTCAACCGGTTCGCCAAGGTCGACGGCACCACCGCCGTCTACCTGCACCGCAAGAGCCAGGACCTGCCCCCGGCGGTCGGCGTGCTGGTGGAGTACACCGGCAAGGCCGACGAGGCCGGCGATTCGGACGCCCGGGCCGTCGCGATGCAGATCGCCGCCATGCGGCCGAAGTTCCTCACCCGGGACGAGGTTCCGGCCGACGTCGTCGACTCCGAGCGGCGCATCGCCGAGCAGACCGCCCGCGAGGAGAACAAGCCCGAGGCGGCCCTGCCGAAGATCGTCGAGGGTCGGGTGAACGCCTTCTTCAAGGACTACGTCCTGATCGAGCAGTCCTCGGTCGCCGACAACAAGAAGACGGTGAAGCAGGTGCTGGCCGAGGCCGGCATCGAGGTCACCCGCTTCGTCCGGTTCGAGGTCGGCCAGGCCTGAGCCGTCCCGGGCGCCTCGCGCGCCCGTGGGAAGGGAAACGTCGACGAGGAGGCCGCCGGTGTACGTGACAGGCACCGCGGCCTCCTCGTCGCATAGGGTCGGCTACGGCAGTTTCGCGGTACGGGGCGTACGGGACGTGCGCATGGGGAAGGACGGGGCGGATGACGCAGGTTGTGAGTGACCGGAGTCTGGCGGCGGACGATCCGACGGCACCACCCCCCGGCCGGGCCCGCCGGGTGGTGCTGAAGCTCTCCGGTGAGGTGTTCGGCGGGGGCGCGA
This sequence comes from Micromonospora sp. NPDC047074, assembly GCF_040643815.1. Classification (NCBI taxonomy): domain Bacteria; kingdom Bacillati; phylum Actinomycetota; class Actinomycetes; order Micromonosporales; family Micromonosporaceae; genus Micromonospora; species Micromonospora sp. NPDC047074. Next base: position 34,028 of record NZ_JBEYVB010000022.1, on the reverse strand, counting down.
TCGGGGTGGACCCGGACGTCGTGCAGGCCATCGCCCGGCAGATCGCCACCGTGGTCCGCCGTGGCGTGCAGGTCTCGGTGGTGGTCGGCGGCGGCAATTTCTTCCGGGGCGCCGAGTTGCAGAAGCGCGGCATGGACCGGGCCCGGGCGGACTACATGGGCATGCTCGGCACCGTGATGAACTGCCTCGCGCTGCAGGACTTCCTGGAGAAGGAGGGCATCGAGACGCGCGTGCAGAGCGCGATCACGATGGCCCAGGTCGCCGAGCCGTACATTCCGCTGCGCGCCATCCGGCACCTGGAGAAGGGCCGTGTGGTGATCTTCGGCGCGGGCGCCGGCATGCCGTACTTCTCCACCGACACCGTGGCCGCCCAGCGGGCCCTGGAGATCCGGGCCGACGTGGTGCTGATGAGCAAGAACGGCGTCGACGGCGTCTACAGCGCCGACCCGCGGGTCGACCCGACCGCCAGCAAGTTCGACTCGATCACCTTCTCCGAGGTGCTGCGGCGCAACCTGCGGGTCGCCGACGCCGCCGCGTTCAGCCTGTGCATGGAGAACGGCCTGCCGATGCTGGTCTTCGGTGCGCAGGGCGACGACACGATCATCCGGGCCGTGGGTGGCGACAAGATCGGCACCCTGATCACCGCCTGAGCGGTCGCGCGACCCGACCTCAGCGGTCCCTCCGACACGACAAGCCCACGACGAGCACAGAAGGAGGCGAGGAGACCGGTGATCGACGACACCCTCCTCGAGGCTGAGGAGAAGATGGAGCGTGCCATCGAGCACGCCAAGGAGGAGTTCGGCGCGATCCGCACCGGTCGTGCCAACGCCGCCATGTTCTCCAAGGTCATCATCGACTACTACGGCAGCCCCACGCCGCTGCCCCAGATGGCGTCCATCGGCGTTCCCGAGCCGCGCATGGTGATCATCAAGCCGTACGACAACTCGCAGATCAACGCCATGGAGAAGGCGATCCGCGACTCCGACCTCGGCGTGAACCCGAACAACGAGGGCAACCAGCTCCGCATCCTGCTCCCGCAGATGACCGAGGAGCGCCGTCGCGAAATGATCAAGGTCGCCCGGCACAAGGGTGAGGAGGCCAAGGTGGCCATCCGCAACATCCGCCGCAAGGGCAAGGAGGAGCTGGACCGGCTCGTCAAGGACGGCGAGGTCGGCGAGGACGAGGGCCGGCGCGCCGAGAAGGAACTCGACGACCTGACCCAGCGCTTCGTCGCCGCCGTCGACGACCTGGTCAAGCACAAGGAGAACGAGCTTCTCGAGGTGTGAGCCGTACGCCGGCATCGACCGGCGGCGACGGCATCGTGGCACCGGCACTCCGTCACCCGGCCCCGGGTGGTGGGGCCCGGTGCCACTGTCGTGCGGTGGCCGTCGCGGGGCCGGTCCGACGTGAGGGATCGGTGAGTGCAGTAGGCTCGGCACGATTCCCGGCCACCCTGGGGTGAACGGTGGGGATCGGCCGGCCGTCGGGCAGGTCAACCGGACGGAACCGTCGCGCGGGTAGGGGAATGGCTGTGGTTGTGCGTCATCTGGTGGATCTCGTACCGGACCCGCTCGGTGCGTGATGTCCCACCTCGATCCCCACGGCAGCACCGAGCCCCGCGGCTGGGACCGCCCCGACGTCTCCGCCCCCGCCCTGCCCTGGCCGGAGGCCGATATCGAGCCCGACCACTGGCACCGCCGCTCCGCCGCGCCCCCTGACACGTACGCCGAGCGGCAGGACGGCTTCCACCCGTACGCCGAGGAGCCGGACGCCCCCCGCCCGTACGCCGACGTGGTCCGTGGCGGCCCGGCCGGGCCGAACGGTCACCGCGACCGCCCCGACGACTCGGAGTTCCCGACCGCGCAGCTCGAACCCGTCCGCGACGTCGAGCCGGAGCCGGAGCCCGCGCGGCCCCCGGGCCGGCGGCAGCGCGGTCGGCGGCGGGCCGGCGCCGACCGGCCCCCGACCCAGCAGCCCGCCCCGAGCCGGGCCGGGCGCAACCTGCCGGCGGCCATCGCCGTCGGCGTCGCCCTCGGCGCCCTGATCGTGGTGCCGCTGTTCTTCTACCGGCCCGCGTTCGTGGCCGTGGTGGCCGGTGCGGTCGCCGTCGGCATCTGGGAGATGGCCCGGGCGGTACGGCGCAGCGGCGCCCACCCGCCGCTGGTGCCGCTGATCGCCGGCGGGGTGCTCACGGTCGGGCTGGCCTGGTTCGCCGGCCCCGACGCGCTCAGCCTCGGCCTGCTGGTCACGGTCCTGGGCACGATGGTCTGGCGGCTCGGCGACGGGCCGCGGGGCTTCCAGCGGGACCTGACGGCCGCCACCCTCATCGCTGTGTACGTGCCGTTCCTCGCCGGGTTCGCCGCGTTGCTGACGGCGCCGGAGGACGGTGACCTGCGGGTGCTGGTGACGCTGGCCGCGGTGGTCCTCTCCGACACCGGCGGGTACGCGGCCGGCGCCAACTTCGGCAAGCATCCGATGGCCCCCTCGATCAGCCCGAAGAAGTCCTGGGAGGGCTTCGCCGGCTCGGTCGGCGCCGCGGCGCTGGGCAGCGCCCTGCTGCTCTGGCTGTTGCTGGACGTGGCCCCGTGGTGGGGCGCGATCTTCGGGATCGCGGTCTCCGGCGCCGCCGTCCTCGGCGACCTCGCCGAATCCATGATCAAGCGGGACCTCGGGGTCAAGGACATGAGCAACCTGCTCCCGGGGCACGGCGGCCTGATGGACCGGCTCGACTCGATCCTCTTCGCGCTGCCGACCGCGTACCTGCTCCTGGCGGTCTTCGTACCGGTGCTGGAGTGAGGGATGAATCACCGGGTACCGGCGGTCCTGCCCGGCCGGCGGGGGGCGAATCGGCACCGGCGGACGGGTGCGTCCGCCGTCCGGCGTGACAGACTGGACGCGCCATGACGAGCCTGCCCCTGATTCCCGCAGACCCCGACGCCCCCGGTCGGCGGCCCGCGATGCCTCCCCGCCACCTCGCCGACCTCGACCTCGCCGGGCGCCAGGCGCTGGTCACCGAGCTGGGGGAGCCGGCGTTCCGTGCCAAGCAGGTCTCCACCCACTACTTCGGCCGGCTGGTGCGCGATCCGGGGCAGATGACCGACCTGCCCGCCGCCACCCGGGAGAAGCTCGCCGACCGGCTGCTGCCCCGGCTGCTCACCCCCGTCCGCGAGCTGGCCTGCGACGACGGCGCGACCCGCAAGGCGCTCTGGCGGCTGCACGACGGCTCGCTGGTGGAGAGCGTGCTGATGGGCTACCCGGACCGGGTCACCGTCTGCATCTCCAGCCAGGCCGGCTGCGGCATGGCCTGCCCCTTCTGCGCCACCGGCCAGGCCGGGCTGACCCGCAACCTCTCCACCGCCGAGATCGTCGACCAGGCGGTCTACCTGGCCGGGGTGGCCGCCTCCGGGGCCGTGGCGGGTTCGCCGCCGCGACTGTCGCACGTGGTCTTCATGGGCATGGGCGAGCCGTTGGCCAACTACTCCCGGGTGCTGGCGGCGATCCGCCGGCTGGTCGCCCCGGCGCCCGAAGGGCTCGGGTTGTCGCAGCGCCACATCACGGTCTCCACGGTCGGTCTGGTCCCGGCCATCCGGAAGCTGGCCAGCGAAGACCTCTCGGTGACCCTTGCGTTGTCGCTGCACGCCCCCGATGATGAGCTGCGCGACGAACTCGTGCCGGTCAACCAGCGCTGGAAGGTTTCCGAGGTGCTGGACGCGGCGTGGGACTACGCGGCCCGCACAGGCCGTCGCGTGTCGATCGAGTACGCGATGATCAGAGACGTGAACGACCAGCCGTGGAGAGCCGACCTGCTCGGGCGACTGCTGGCCGGGAGGTTGACCCACGTGAATCTCATTCCGCTGAACCCGACTCCGGGCAGCCGTTGGGACGCCAGCCCGAAGCCGGTGGAGCGGGAGTTCGTCCGGCGGTTGCGCGAGGCCGGGGTGTCGACGACGGTGCGGGACACCCGGGGCCGCGAGATCGACGGAGCGTGTGGGCAGCTCGCCGCCGCCGAGGACATGGACATCGACACCAACCGGGCCGGAGAAAAGGCGTGACCGGGCGTAGCGAACGAGACCAGGAGACATAGTGGCGAGTCAGGGTCAGCGTTTCCGGCGTAAGGCGCTCCGCCGGGGATACAAGGTCGACGAGGTCGACGCCTTCCTGGACCGGGTCGAGGCGACGCTCGCCGGTCAGCCGGTCGGTGCCCCCGTCGCCTCCCAGGAGGTCCACGACGTCGTCTTCCGGGTCCGCTTCAACGGCTACGACGAGTGGCAGGTCGACCTGCACCTCGACCGGGTCGAGCGGCAGTTGGCCGAGCTGGAGGAGCGCGGCGGCGTCGGTGGTCGCGGTGCCGACCCCCGGGACGCCGACCGGCTGGGCCCGCCCGACCGCCTGGGTCCGCCCGACCGGATGGGCCCGCCGATGCGCGACGACCGTGGCATGTCGCCGATGCCGCCCCGGCCGATGCCGGCGCAGGCCGGTCCGCCCGCCGACCGCTACGGCCGCTACGACGAGCCCACCGGCGCCTTCACCGGTGGCTACGACGGCCCCCGGGGCGGTTACGAACCGCCCAGGGGCCCCGGGGGCCCGCCTCCGCTGGGGCCGGGCGCCCCGATGGGGCACGGCGCCCCGCCGCCGCGCGGCCTGCCCGCCGGCCCCAGCGGCTACAACGACGGGCCGGGCGGCTACAACGACGGGCCGGGCAACTACGGCGACAGGCCGGGCGGCTACGGTGACGGCCCCGGCCGGCACGGCGACTACGGCGACGGCCCTGGTGGCTATGGCGATGGCCCCGGTGGCTACGGTGACGGCCCCGGCCGGCACGGCGACTACAGTGACGGCCCTGGTGGCTATGGCGGCGGCCCCGGCGGCCCCGGTGGCTACGGCGGCGGCCCGGGCGGCTACGGCGACGAACCACGGGGCGGCGGTCCTGGCGGCTACGGCGACGAGCCACGGTTCGACGGGTTCGAGGCCGGCCGGCGGCCTCGCGCCGACATGACCGCCGAGATTCGGATGCCCGAGCGCGACCTGCGTGAGCTGCGGGGCCGGGGCCCGGCGGGGCCGCCCCCGCAGCAGGGCTTCGGCGGCCCGCCGCCCGGTGGACCGCCCGCCGGTGGCCCGCCGCCCGGTGGTCCGTCCGCCGGTGGCCCGCCGCCGATGGCCGGCCCGCCCATGGTCGGTCCGCCGATGGCCGGTCCGCCCGGCAGCGACCTCTACCGCGTCGACCAGATCCGGCGCAGGTTCCAGGTACGCCGGTTCGGCAGCGGGTACGACCCGGACCAGGTCGACAGGTTCTTCGACACGCTGCTGGGTGGCATGCAGGGGCGCAACCCGATGCCGGTGAACCCGAAGGAGCTGGACACGCTGCGCTTCGGGCTCGTGCAGGGCGGCTACTTCGAGGCCGAGGTCGACGCCGCGCTCAAGGACGTGCAGGACATCCTCTTCGGCCGCTGATCCGCGTACGGCGAGGGCCCGCTCCCCGGTCGGGGGCGGGCCCTCGTGCGTGTCACCTCCGGCGCGCGGACCGGCTCGACGCCGGATGACGCGGGTGCGGTCAGGACCGCAGGCCGTTGCGCCGCAGCACGACGTCGCCGATGACGATGACCAGCAGCAGCACGGCCAGGCCGATCAGCCAGATGTCCTCGACCCTGCCCTCGTGGTTGCCGCAGAGCATCGCCAGCAGCGCCAGCGCGGAGACCACCGCGCCGATCCGCCCGGACTTGCGGTGCCCGGGCTTGTGCTGGTCTGGCGACGTTACCGGCTCGCTTCCTGCCACTGTCGGTCCTTCCCTCGCGATCGGATCTCCGGTTAGTCTGGCACGCCCCGCGCCGGGCCCGGCGCTGGGTCCGACCGATGGGGCGGACCGCACGGGCCCGACGGGCGGGCCGGACGGCCGGACCGGCGACCCGGGCGCGCGACGGGAGCCGGCAGACGTGGGACCAAGGTCCCGTCTCCGCCCGGGCGCAACGGCACTACCGGCGTCGCGGGGCGGGCGACAGACTCCCTCCGGTAGCGTTTCCGGCGTACACCTTGTTTGTCGTTTTGAGGGGGAACTGCGGTGCGAGTGACCGGTACGGGACACGCCAGCATGCGGATCGACACAGCCGCGGGCAGCATCCTGTGCGACCCGTGGGTCAACCCGGCCTATTTCGCGTCGTGGTTCCCGTTTCCGGACAATTCCCAGCTCGACTGGGAGGCCCTCGGCAACGTCGACTACCTCTACGTGTCCCACCTGCACCGGGACCACTTCGACGCGGCGCACCTGAAGCGCTTCGTGTCGAAGGACGCCACGGTGCTGCTGCCCGCGTTCCCCACCTCCGAGATGGAGGACGAGCTGCGGGAGCTGGGCTTCACCAAGTTCCTGAAGGCGCCGAACGAGCAGGTCGTGGAGCTGGACGGCGGCCTGAAGATCATGATCCAGGCGTTGACCAGCCCGACCGACGGCCCGATCGGTGACTCGTCGCTGTGGGTGGAGTACGACGGGGTCCGGCTGCTCAACCAGAACGACGCCCGCCCCACCGACCTGAGCGTCTTCGCCGAGCTGGGCCACGTGCACGCGCACATGCTCCAGTTCTCCGGCGCGATCTGGTACCCGATGGTCTACGAGCTGCCGCAGGCGGCGAAGACCGCGTTCGGCAAGCAGAAGCGGGACCGCCAGTTCGACCGCACGTGGCGCTACATCGACGACCTGAAGGCCGACCACGTCTTCCCGATCGCCGGGCCGCCCTGCTTCCTCGACGACGAGCTGTGGCAGTTCAACGACATCCACGGCGACGAGGGCAACATCTTTCCCGACCAGTCGGTCTTCCTGAGCGAGTACGCGAAGGTCGGCGGCACCAACGGCATCGTGCTGCTGCCCGGCAGCGTCACCGAGGTCACCGCCTCCGGGGCCGAGACCAGCCACCCGATTCCGGTCGAGGAGTTCTTTGCGAACAAGGCCGCGCACCTGGCGGAGATGCGGGAGCGCAAGCGGCCGGTCATCGAGGCGGAGAAGGCGTCCTGGCGGCACCCCGAGGTGGACGTGCTCAAGGAGATGCAGCGCCGGATTGAGCCGCTGCTGGAGGAGTCGATCTACCTGGCCAAGGGGGTCGGCGGACCGGTCCGCTTCGACCTGGTGGGCTACGACGGAGACAGCGTCGAATCCATCGTCGTGGACTTCCCGGGCAAGCAGGTCCGGCCGTACGCCGACGAGAAGGTCCGCTACCGGTTCCGCACCGACCGGGCGCTGATCGAGCACCTGCTGCACATCGGCGAGGTGGACTGGGTCAACTCCCTCTTCCTCTCCTGCCGCTTCTCGGCGGCCCGGATCGGCCAGTACAACGAGTTCGTCTACGCGTTCTTCAAGTGCCTGTCGACCGAACGCCTCCAGTACGCCGAGGGCTGGTACGACGAGCACGAGCGGTCGAGTGACGCCGAGGACATCACCCTCGGCGACTGGGTGGTGCAGCGGCGCTGCCCGCACCTGAAGGCGGACCTGACCCGGTTCGGCATCGTCGACGGCGACCAGCTCACCTGCCAACTGCACGGCTGGAAGTTCGACCTGGCCAGCGGCCGCTGCCTCACCAGCGTCGGCCACAAGATCCGCGCCCACCCCGCCGAGGCCCAGACCCCCACCCCCTGACCCACCCCACCCCACCCCACCCACCCCGCGCTCTCCGCCCCGCGCTCTCCTCGCCGATCTTGCACAAAGTGCCCCGGCAAAGGCGACAGAAGGCGCGAACTGGGGGCTGAAAGTGCAAGATCGCCGGAGCCCGGAGCCCGGAGCCCGGAGCCCGGAGCCCGGAGCCCGGAGCCCGGAGCCGGGGTGGGTTAGCGGGTTAGGTCGGTGAGGATTCGGCGGGCGGCGTTGTGGCCGGCGGCGCCGATGACGCTGCCGGCCGGGTGGCAGCCGGCGCTGCCGGCGTAGACGCCGTCGATGCCGGTGGCGTACGGCATCCGGTCGGTGAACGAGACGGTGTTGTCGACGTGGTGGATGTGCCCGCCGGTGATGCCGAAGTGCGCCTCGATGCCGGGCGGCGGCAGCGGCACCGCGTCGGCGATCAGGTCACCCGTGCCGGGGGCGTACCGCTCGCAGATGCCGATCAGCCGGTCGACGTAGCCGGGCAGCGCCTCGTCCCAGGTGGTGCCGGCCAGCTCGTACGGCACCGACTGGACGAACAGCGCGGACGAGTGGTGCCCCTGGCCGTCCGACAGCGAGGGGTCGACGGTCGTGTGCAGGTACCACTCGATGGTCGGCTCCGCGGGCAGCCGCCCCGCCTGGACGTCCGCCCACATGGCGCGCAGCGCCGCCATCGGCGACTCGCCGCCCCCGCCGATGAGCGACTCCGAGCCGGGCAGCAGGTGGATCGTCGAGCCGAACGGGCTCGGCGAGCCCTTGGGTAGGCAGGAGAAGCGGGGCAGCCCGGTCAGCGCCAGGTTGAGCTTGAGGGTGGTGCCGGGGCGGCGGACCGCCGCCATCCGGTCGGCCAGCGGGGCCGGGAGCGCGCCGTCGGGCAGCAGCTCCATCAGCCGGTACGGGTCGCAGGCGCCGAGCACCACCCCGGCGGCGATCTCCCGCCCGTCGGCGAGCACCACTCCGCTGGCCGCGCCACCGGCCAGGGTGACGGCGCTGACCGGCGTACCGGTGCGGATCGTCGCGCCGGCGGCCCGGGCGGCGGCGGCGAAGGTGCGCGACACGGTGCCCATCCCGCCCTGGGCGATCATCCAGGTGCCGTCGGAGCCGGGCAGCCGGCACATGTTGTGCACGAGGAAGTTGTGCCCGGTGCCGGGGTCGTCCGGGCCGGCGTTCAGCCCGGAGAGCCCGTCGGTCACCGCGTACATGCTCATCAGGAGCTCGGAGCGGAAGTCGAAGCGGGCCAGGTGGTCGGCGACCGAGCCGCGGACCAGGTCGACGAAGACCTGCCGCAGCGCCGGCCGGACGTGCCGCTCGGCGGTCTCCTCGACGGGCAGCGGCTCGGCCAGCCAGGCCGGGGCGAGGTCGTCGCGCAGCGCGGCCAGCTCGGCCTGGAGGGCGTCGTCGGCGGCCACGTCGGCGGGGGAGAAGAACTCCGTGAGCTGCGCCCGGGTGGCCGCCGTGTCGCTGCCGAAGAGCAGGTACGGCGAGCCGGGGCCGCCCGGGGTGGGCAGGAAGTAGTGCGGGTCGCGGCGCAGCACGGGGATGCGTACGTCCAGCGTGGCGAGCAGCTCCGGCGGCATCAGGCCGAGCAGGTACGACCCGGTGGAGTGGCGCAGCCCGGGCACCCGGGGGAACGGGGCCTCGGTGCGGGTGGCCCCGCCGATGACGTCCGCCGCCTCCAACACCAGCACGTCGAGCCCGGCGCGGGCGAGCATGATCGCGGACACCAGACCGTTGTGCCCGGACCCGACGATCACCACGTCGGCCCGGGTCGGCAGCTCGTCACCCATGCCGGGGGAGCCTAGTGCCCCCGGGCGCCGCCGGTCAGCCCTTCGTCGCCGGTCAGCCTTCCGGCGGCGGGCGGCCCGTCTGAGGCGGCGGGCGGCCCGTCTGAGGCGGCGGGCGGCTCCTGGGCGGTGGGCGGGCCGGCCAGCAGCTGGGCGGTGAACATCTCCAGTTCCAGCTCGAACAGCGCCCCGGCATCGGTGACCGCCCAGTCGAACTGGTGGAAGACCTCCATGGCGACCAGCCCGTAGAGCCGGGTCCAGCCGGCGAGGAAGGCGTACGCGACCTCGACCGGCACCTCGCCGTGGCTGAGTCGCAGCGGCTCCAGCAGCCCGCCCAGCCGTCGTTCGAGCAGCTCGCCGGGCGGGGCGCGGAACGGCGACCGGCGCCACAGGTCGAGGATCGGCTGGATGAAGACCGCGCCGAGGCGGGCACCGGGATGGTCCGGGGTGGCGCTGCCCTCGACGAAGGCGGTCCGCCCCGGAACGGGGGCGCCGAAGATCAGCCCGAACTCGGCGGGGTGTGCCGTCGACCAGGCGCGGAACGCCCGGGACATGGCCAGCAACTGCGCGACGGGCGCACCGCCGGCGTCGTCCCGGGCCGCCTCCAGCCGCAGCCGTAGCTCGTTGTAGAGGTCGGCGGCGAGGTCCGCGACCAGCGCCTCCAGGCTCGGGAAGTAGCGGTAGATGGCCGGTGCCGTCATGCCCATGTCGCGGGCGATGGCCCGCAGTGAGATCGCGTCGACCCCGCCCGTCACCAGCAGGCGGCGTGCCCCGTCCTTGATCTCGGTGACGGTCGCCGTGCGCAGGCGTTCCCGCCGAGTGGGTGCGGCCATTGACAACCACCTTGACCAGAGAATTCACCGTTGCGATAGTTAACGCTGTTCACTGAAATTAGCGATGGTAGCAGCTAGCCATCTGCGGAGGGAGAGGCGAATGTTCGCCTGGTGGGGACACATGGTGGTGCGGCTGCGCTGGTCGGTGCTGGCCGCCGCCCTGGTGCTCGTCGCCGTCGGAGCGACCTGGGGGGTCGGCGTCTTCGGGCAGCTCACCGGGGGCGGTTTCGACGACCCGGCGAGCGAGTCCAGCCGCGCCGCCGAACGGATCACCCGGGAGCTGGGGCCGCAGGGCGCCGACCTGGTCGTGCTCTGGTCCAGCGACACGGCGGCCGTCGACCAGCCGGCCTTCCGTGACCCGGTCACGGCCACGGTCGCCGGGCTGCGCGAGCGCCCCGAGATCACCAGCGTCACCACCTGGTACGAGACGCAGGCCCCCGCGCTGGTCTCCACCGACCGCCGGGCCACCTACGCGCTGATCCAGCTCCGGGCGACGGACAAGGACGACAAGACCGCCGCGTACGAGGAGTTGCGTCCGGCGCTCGTGGCGCCCGGCGTACGGACCGAGGTCGGGGGCGCGACGGCGGCCCTGCAGGAGTCGAACGCCCAGACCACCAAGGACATCACCCGCGCGGAACTGCTCTCCATGCCGGTGCTGCTGGTGCTGCTCGTGCTGATCTTCGGCGGGCTGGTGGCGGCGTCCACGCCCCTGCTGATCGGCGGGCTGGCCATCCTCGGCGCGTTCGTCACCGTCCGGCTGGTCACCCTGGTCACCGACGTGTCGGTCTTCGCGATCAACGTCATCACCCTGATCGGCCTGGGCATGGCGGTCGACTACTCCCTCTTCGTGGTCAGCCGCTTCCGCGAGGAGTTGGCCGCCGGCCACGACACCCCCGCCGCGATCCGGCGGACCATGGTCACGGCCGGGCGGACGGTGCTGGTCTCCGGGCTCACCATCGCGCTCGCCATGGCCAGCCTGCTGATCTTCCCGCAGGCGTTCCTGCGCTCGATGGGCCTCGGCGGGATCGCCGCCGTGCTGGTCGCCATGCTGGCGGCGCTGACCGTGCTGCCGGCCCTGCTCGCGGTGCTCGGCCGCCGGATCGACGCGCTGCGCGTACCGCTGCCGTGGCGGCGTGGGGCGCGCGGGAAGCGGCCGGCGGCGGGGGAGACCGGCGGCGCCTGGGCCCGGATCGCGCACAGCGTGATGCGCCGCCCGGCGCGCTACCTGGTCGGGGTGGTCGTGCTGCTCGCGGCGCTGGCCGCGCCGTTCCTCGGGGTCTCCTTCGGCGGGTTCGACGACCGGGTGCTGCCCCCGGACGCCGAGCCCCGGGTGGTCTCCGAGCGGGTCGCCGCGGAGTTCGCCGGCGGCACGATCTCGCCGATCGACGTGCTGGTCTCCGGGGTGCCCCCGGAGCAGGCGCAGCCCTTCGCCGACCGGGTGGCCGCCGTGCCCGGCGTGACCGGGGTGCAGGTGGCGGCCAACCGGGGCACGTCGACGCTGCTGACCGTGACCTACCCGGGCGAGCCGGCCGGCGACACGGCGCAGGACGTCGTCCGGGCGCTGCGCGACCTGCCCGCGCCCGACGGCGCCGAGGTGCTCGTGGGTGGGCGGCCCGCCGTCGACCTCGACCTGATCGACGGCCTCGGCGACCGGCTGCCGTGGATGGCCCTGCTGATGGCCGCCGCGACCCTGGTCCTGCTCTTCCTCGCCTTCGGCTCGCTGGTGCTGCCGGTCAAGGCGGTGCTGATGAACCTGGTGTCGATCGGCGCGTCGTTCGGCGTGGTGGTCTGGATCTTCCAGGACGGGCACTTCGCGGACCTGCTCGGCTTCACCCCGACCGGGTTCATCGAGCCCAGCAACCCGATCCTCATGCTCGCCGTGCTGTTCGGGCTGGCGACGGACTACGAGGTGTTCCTGCTCTCCCGGGTGCGCGAGGAGTGGGACCGCACGGGCGACAACACCGCCTCGGTGGCGGCCGGGCTCCAGCACACCGGGCGGATCATCACCGCGGCCGCGCTGCTGCTGATCGTGGTGGTGGCCGGCTTCGCCACGGGCGAGATGGCGTACATCAAGCTCATCGGGATCGGCATGATCGTGGCGATCGTGGTGGACGCGACCCTGGTCCGGGCGCTGCTGGTGCCGGCCACGATGCGGCTGCTCGGGCACTGGAACTGGTGGGCGCCCGGCCCGCTCGCCCGCTTCTACCGCCGTTTCGGCATCCGCGAGTCCGACGAGCCGGCTCCGGCGGCCCCGGAGACCCGTCACCCCGCGTTCACCAAATAGAGGCTTCCATCGATGTCCCGTCGGCCCTAGCGTCGACGGGACACCGTCCCCGTCCCCCCGGGAGGCCTCTGATGGACCGTCGTACCCTGCTCCGCGCCACCGCCGCCGGTGGCGCCGCCTTCGCCGGCAGCCTCTGGGCGGGCGCCGCGCTCGCCGCCCCCGCCCAGCCCGGCCCCGGCCCGTACGGCGACCTGCTGGCCGCCGACGCCAACGGACTCCAGTTGCCGGCCGGCTTCACCGGCCGGGTCGTCGCCCGGTCCGGGCAGCGGGTGGCCGGCACGTCGTACGTGTGGCACTGGGCGCCGGACGGCGGGGCCTGCTTCCCGGCCGGGGACGGCTGGATCTACGTCTCCAACTCGGAGGTGCCGCTGGTCGGTGGCGCCTCGGCGGTGCGTTTCCGGGCCGACGGCTCGATCGCGGCGGCGTACCGGATCCTCGGCGGGACCAACGTCAACTGCGCCGGCGGGGCGACCCCGTGGGGCACGTGGCTCTCCTGCGAGGAGGTGCCGCTGGGCCGGGTCTTCGAGACCTGGCCGGACGGCAGCCGGGCCGCCGAGGAGCGGACCCGGATGGGCCGGTTCACCCACGAGGCCGCCGCCTGCGACCCGCAGCGGCGGGTGGTCTACCTGACCGAGGACGAGGACGACGGCTGCTTCTACCGCTTCGTCCCCGACACCTGGGGCGACCTGCGCACCGGCAGGGTGCAGGTGCTCTGTGCCCCGGCCGACCAGGTGACCGGGCCGGTGACCTGGCGGGACCTGCCGGACCGGGACGGCTTCCCGGTGCCGACCCGCCTGCAGGTCGGCGCCGCGCGGCACTTCGACGGCGGCGAGGGCTGCTGGTACGACCGGGGCACCTGCTGGTTCACCACCAAGGGCGACAACCGGGTGTGGGCGTACGACGCGGTGAACGAACGCCTCGACCTGGCGTACGACGACTCGCTGGTGCCGGCGGGGGCCGCGCCGCTGACCGGGGTGGACAACATCACCGGCACGGCCGGCGGGGACCTCTACGTCGCCGAGGACGGCGGCAACATGGAGATCAACGTGATCACCCCGGCCGGCGTGGTCAGCCCGTTCCTGCGGCTGCTCGACCAGTCCGGCTCGGAGATCACCGGCCCGGCGTTCTCCCCCGACGGGTCGCGCCTCTACTTCTCGTCCCAGCGCGGGGCCTCCGGCAGCACCACCGGCGCCGACGGCATCACCTACGAGGTCTCCGGGCCGTTCCGGCCCTGATCGCCCGCCCGGCCGGCGGACGCGGTGGCGCGGCGGGCGCGCCAGGCGGAGAGGGCGAGGGTGGCGGAGTACCCGGCCAGCACGATCACGTGGAAGAGGTAGAGCCAGAGCAGCACCGCCACCCCCGCCCCGATCTCGTCGAAGCCGCCGAACGGCACCCCCAGGTCGATCGGGAGCGAGGCGAAGAGCACGAAACCGTGCAGGAAGCCGGAGAGGTTCGCCGCGGTGAACGACCCGACGCCCAGCGCGGAGAGCCAGTCCGGCGACGCCGGGCCGACCACCCGGAACACCCACAGCAGCACCGGGGTGAGCACCAGCCAGACCGCCAGGAACGACAGCACCACCCCCAGCGCGCCGCTCCACCCGCCCTGCTCGACCAGCCCGGTGGTCGTCGGCAGCGCGAGCAGGATCGACAGCAGCAGGGCCGGGGCGGGGGCCAGCAGGGGCAGCAGCAACAGCCGGCCCCGCCAGCCGACCAGCGACTCGTCGCCGCGCGGCCCCGCCACCGAGACGAAGGCGCGGCGCAGCCCCTCGCCGTAGAGCGACGCCGGCAGCAGGGACGCCAACGCCAACAGCGGGGTCAACCCCACCCCGGCCTCGACCAGCGCGCGCACCGCGTGCGGCGCGCCGATCGCGTCCGGCAGGGTCTCCACGGCGTACGCGGCCAGCCGGCGGACCCGGTCGGCTCCCGCCAGCAGCGACGTCAGCCAGATCGCCAGCAGGGCCACCGGCACCACGGCGATCGCCCCGTAGAAGGTGATGGCGGCGGCGTGCAGGGACAGGTCCCGGCCCCGGAGCGGACGGAACGCCGCAGTGGTGATCCGCTTAGCCCGCCGCCATCCGCTGCCCATCGCGGAATCCTTCCCCGTACCGGCCCGGGTCAGTCATTAGGATCGCCGACCATGACCGTACTCACCACCGAGCGCCTGACGGTGCGGGACTGGACCGCGGACCCGGCCGAGCTGGCCCGGATCTTCGACATCTACTCCCGGGCGGAGGTCACCCGCTGGCTGGGCGCGCCCGGCCTGCCGCTGACCGACCCCGCGCAGGCGGCGGGCCGGCTCGCGATGTGGCGGGAGCGGCACGCGGGGCACCGCGGCCGGTACGGCACCTGGGCGATCGAGGTCCGCGACACGGGCCTGGTGGTCGGAACGGTGCTGCTCAAGCCGCTGCCGGGCCGGGACGAGGGCACGCTGACCGAGGACATCGAGGTGGGCTGGCACCTGCACCCGGACTGCTGGGGCCACGGGTACGCCACCGAGGCGGCCCGGGCGGTGGTGGCGCGGGAACTGGCCACCGGCACCCGGGAGGTCTACGCGGTGGTGGCGCCGGGCAACGAGGCGTCGATGGCGGTGGCCCGCCGGCTCGGCATGACCCACATCGGCCGCCGCACGGACTGGTACGGCGGCGAGGAGGTGGAGACCTTCGTGCTGACCAATTCCGCCGACGGGCTGCGGTGAGCCGGCCCGTCCCCGCCCGAGATCTTGGCGAGAAAGCGCCCCTGCAGGGGCAGTTTCCCACCAAGATCTCGGGCAGGACGGGGTGCTACGCCACCTCGACGAAGTCGAGTTCCGCCCAGCGGCTCAGGCGGGTGAACCGCAGCGTGTTGAAGCCCGCGTTGAGCGTGACGTCGACGCCCACCTGCCGCCAGACGTCCCAGCCGGTGTTGGGGTAGTTGACGACCTTCGGGTTCGCGCCGTTGACGGTCAGCGTGTGCTGGGCGTCGCCGTAGCCGGCGGCGTAGGCGACGTGGGCGCGGTAGCCGCCGGCCCGGGGCGCGAAGACGGTCACCTCGACCCAACTGTCCGCGTAGTCGATGTACGCCACGACCTGGCCCTGTGACGTGTTCGCGGCGGTGCGCGCCGCGCAGCGGTTGAGCGTGCCGCGCTCGGCCTCGTACCGCACGCGGCTGCCCCGCACCACCGGGTTCCCGCCGGCCCAGCCGAGCGCCGCCACGTACATGCCCCGGGCCGAGTAGTTGTTGATCCAGCCGTGGAACACGATGTGGTCGCCGCCCGCCTCGCGCACCACGTCCGCGCCGCCCGGCCCGCGTACGGCCGAGTCGAGTGACGCCGTGGTCATCAGCGAGCGGTACGCCTTCGTGTAGGGGCCGGTCAGCGAGGCCGACGTGGCGTAGCTGGTCTGGTAGCCGTCGCCGCCGTAGCCGCCGAGCGAGTAGAACAGCACGTACTGGGTGCCGACCTTGGTGAGCACCGGCGCCTCGATGATGCCCGCCTCCTCGGCGCGCCCGCTGCGCAGCAGCTCGACCCGGGCGCCCTGGAGGGTCACGCCGTCGGCCGCGACCTGCTGCAACCACAGGCTCGTCGGCTGGCCGATGGCGTTGCCGTCGTCCTTGTAGAGCAGGTAGCGCAGCCCCGTACTGTCGGTGAAGCTCGCCGCGTCGATGTCGCCGCCCTCACCGGCGTTGCAGACCAGCGGCTGGGTGCCGACGCTGGCGAACGGGCCGAGCGGCGACGAGGCCAGCGCGGCGCCGAGGCACTGCCGGCCGGTGGCCCGGCTGCGGGCGGTGTAGTAGAGCAGGTAGCGCCCGTCGGCCCGCTGGGACACGTCGGGGGCCCAGGTCAGGCCGCCGTTGGCCCAGGCACCGAGGGTCGGCATCGCGTCGGGCCGCCTGGTCCACGTTCCGGTCAGCGAGGTGGCCGTGGCGACCGGGACGTTGCCGTGACCGTTGTTCGTGGAGTACGCGTAGTAGGTGCTGCCGAACTTGACGACGTCGGGGTCCGGGAAGTCGCTGGCGATGACCAGCGACGGTGTCGCGGTGGCAGCCTGGGCCACGCCCGGGCTGACGAGCAGGGGAGCGGCGACGAGCACGGCCGCCAGCCAGACGAGAGCTTTTCGCATGGCGGAAGTCAACCATAGCCATCGATGTATTGAAAGTTTTCTGCATGTGGCCGGGATGCTGGCCGCCGGCCCGGCGCTCCGCGCTTGCCGGGCCGACCGATGATGGACCGGCCGGCCAGGACGCCAGGAGGGGCAACGATGGCGAAGCCCGCGACGGTACGCAACTCACGCATCCTCGGCGTGTTCGACGAGATCCTGCACGCTCCGCAGTGCGGCCTGCGGGCCGTGGAGATCGCCGGCCGTGGCATCGCCGGCGAGGCGCGCTGCACGCTCGCCGCGCTCGCCGACAAGGACAGGAGATACACCGGTACGGCGGCGGAGGTGACGCGACGCGCGATCGCCTACAGCGACCGCCTCGTGGAACTGGGCGAGATCGAGGACGACCTCGTCGATGCGTGGCACCGCCGGTCGGCGGGGGAGTCCGACGACGCGGCCTTCGAGCGGGCGCTGCTCGACATCGTCGTACGCCTGGAGGCCTGGCCGCGACGACTGTCCACAGACGACATCGGCACCGGGGACGGACGGCCCTACACCGTCCCCGGAGAGGCTGGGGGGACCGGCGGCCCCTGATGGAACGTCACCGGCGCGTTGAACTGCCCCACCGCGCCGTGGTTCGTGGTCACCGTGTAGGTACCCGCCTGCGTCCCGGCCGGGTCGGCCCGGGCGAGGACCGCCCGCGCGGCGGCGAGGACCGGCTCGTCGGCGTCCGCGCCGGACGCGTGCAGGTCGTCACCGATGCGGGCCTGCCACACCCCCGGCTCCGTCTCCCGTCCCTCAAGGGCCTGCACTGCCCGGTCACGGCCGGACAGCCGCCTGGCCAGCAGCGCCTTCAGCCCGCCGTAGGCGTCCTGCATCCCGCTGGTGATGCCTGCCGTCGCGGCGGCGGCCAGCGCCGCCACGATCAACTCCACCCCGGTCATTCGCGTTATCCCTCCCGCAACCTGGGACCGCCCATTGTGGCAGCGTGCGCCCACATGATCACCATCAGGATTGGTTGCGCTTCATCGTGCCTCAGTCGGGGTGGCGTGGTGGGTGATCAGTGTGGCCGTGATTTTTCTGTGGACTGTCGCGGAGGCGGTGATCGCCTGGCCAGGTGGGCTCCTGTCATGAAGCGGACACCTATATAAATCGATTTCGGCCTATGGTCGAACGCGGAGAACTGGCATAGCGAGAACGTCCCGTCCACGGGGGAGGGTCCAACATGTCCAGTCGTACCGCACTGATTCGTGCCCGTTTCTTGGCGGGTGCCTGTGCGCTGATCCTGATCGTCACGCTGGCGCCGCCAGCCGACAGCAGTCGGGCGGAGGCGGCGCAGATCCCGGCGCCTCCCTCGGCCGGGCAGGGGCCCGTCGACCGGCCGATGCCGAAGGGCGTACGCCCCGACACCGCCTTCCCGCCCGACAAGCGACCACCCGTGGTCCCCCCTGAGGTGCGCGCCGACGGCAACCCCCGGGCACTGGCACGGGCCGACTGGGACCGGCGTACCGGCGCCCGGGTCGCGGCCGAGGACCGGGTCTTCACCGACGTGCTGCTGCGGCCCGGCTTCCTGCTCGGGGACACCTCGCTGAGCCTGTACTTCAACGTCGACGCCGACGCCCCCGCCTGGTCGACCTGGCGGGTCACCGCCTACGACAAGCAGTCGCAGACCGAGCAGGCCTCGACCACGCTCACCCGGGACGAGATCAGCCGCTCGGCCTGTTCCGGCCAGCGCGACTACTGCCGGTCGTTCGGCAAGGACCAGGGCTGGGTGCTCGACGCGGGCCGGACCTACGAGGTCACCATCACGGCGGTCCTGGACGACAGCCGCGAGATCGTCTCGGAGCGTTCCGAGGCGCAGCCCCGGACCACCATCGAGCCGCCGGCGATCCCGCGGGGTCAGGCGGCCGGCTGCGGTTGCGGCAACGCGCTCGCGCTCACCAGCGCCGGCCAGGCGATCCGGGCCAACGGCGTCAACACCGCGATCGGGTCCTTCATCCAGGTCGAGCAGGACCTGGCGATGGCGTCGTTCGGGGTGCCGTTCAACTCTTCCCGCACCTACTCGTCCGCCAACGGGGTCGGCCCGCTCGGCGGCGGCTGGGCCTGGTCGTACGGCATGACGGTGACCGCGACCGAGGGCGGCGCGATCGTCCGGGCCGAGGACGGCGCCGAGGCGACGTACCGGCTGGAGGGGGAGAGCTACCGCCGGCCGCCGGGGGTGCGGTCGAACCTGCGCAGGGCCGGGGACGGCTGGGAGCTGGTCACCCCCCGCAACATCGCCCACACCTTCGACGCGCAGGGGCGGCTGGTCTCGATCCTCAACCCGCGCGGCATGGGTGTGCGGTTGGCGTACACCGAATCCGGCATCGCGATCACGGACGCCTCGGGGCGGGTGGCGAAGGCGGCGGTCGAGGGCGGCCTGATCCGCGAGATCAGCCTGCCCGACCACCGCCGGGTGAAGTTCTTCTACACCGGCACGCTGCTCACCGCGCACCTGGACGCGCGCGGCAAGCTCTGGAAGTACGGGTACGGCCCGAACGGCCTGCTCGCGACCGTCACCAACCCGGACCAGGTCGTCGAGGTCCGCACCGAGTACGACGCGGACGGTCGGGTGGTGCGGCAGCTCGACGCGCTGGGCAAGGCGACCACCTTCGAGTGGCGGGCCGACCGGCAGGAGTCGCTGACCACCGACGCCGACGGGGTGCGGATCTACGACGGCTACCGGGGCAACGTGCTGGTCTACACCCAGCGCGGCAACGGCGACTCGGAGCACCACCGCTACGACGGCGCGCTCAACCGCGGTCTCGTGGTCAACGGCAAGCACAGCCAGCACGAGTCGGAGTTCGACGACCGGGGCAACCGGACGCGGCGGAAGGCGCCCCAGTCGCTGAACTTCGACGAGAAGACCACCTACGACGCCCGGAACAATCCGACCAGGCACACCGACGGCAACGGCAAGGTCTGGGAGGACGAGTACAACGAGTTCGACGAGCTGGTCAAGAGCACCGACGCGAAGAAGAACACCATCACCTACGCCTACGACGAGCGCGGCCTGCTCGTCGCCCGGACCGACCAGCGCAAGAAGGTGACCCGGTACGAGTACCTGCCGGTCGGCCACCTGAACAGCGGCCTGCCGAAGGCGGTGATCTCGCCGATGGGTCGCCGGGTCGAGTTCGCGTACGACAGGGTCGGCCGGCAGATCGCGGTGACCGACCCGCGCGGCACCGTGCCGAAGGCCGACCGTGGCGACTACACGACCCGCTACGAGTTCGACGCCCAGGACCGGACCGTCGCCGTCCACGAGCCGGGAAAGATCCACCCGTGGCGGACCAGCTACGACGACCTCGGCCGGACGCACGCCCAGACGACGCCGTTGGGCGCCCGCACCGAGTACCGGTACCTCGACAACGGCCTGCTCAAGGTCGTCAAGGATCCGCGCCGGACGATGTCCTACACCTACACGGACGCGGGGCGGCGCGCCTCGGCCCGGCTGGAGCTGGACGACCAGCCGGACCCGGTGACGACCTACGCCTACAACGCCAAGGGCCTGCTGCACAAGGTCACCTCGCCGCGCGGCAACCTGCCCGGCGCGAACGCGGCCGACTTCACCACCACCTACTTCTACGACGCCAACGACAACCCGCTGCGGATGGAACGCCCCTATCCGGGCGGCATCACCGTCAAGCGCGACATCGGCGTGGACGACCTGGACCGGACCACGTCCAAGACGGACGAGCACAACAAGCAGTCGACGTTCGAGCGGGACAACGTCGGCAACGTCACCGCCACCCAGGACAACCTGCGCCGTCGCACCGAGATGGGGTACGACGACAACGGCCAGCAGACCCGCATCAAGGACCCTGAGCAGGGCGTCGTCGAGTACGAGTACGACGAGGCGGGCAACAGGGTCAAGACGAAGCGGGCGACCGGCGGCATCAGCACCTTCGGCTACGACGACGACGGCATGCTGGCCAGCTCCACGGAGCCCCGGGGCAACCTCCCGGGTGCCGACAAGGAGCGGTTCACCACCCACCACGAGTACGACCTGGCCGGCAACCCGTCCCGGGTCATCGACCCGCTCGACCACACCACGACGTACCGGTACGACGCCAACAACCGGCTGACCTCGGTCACCGACGCCAAGAACCGCACCACGCACTACACCTACCGGGACGACAACCTGCCGCGCACCGTGCGCACCCCGGACGCCCCGCGCGACCTGTTCGACCCGACCCGCCACACCACCGTCTACGACTACTTCGACGACGGCCTGGTGGCCTCCGTGCGCGACCCGAACGGCAACCGCACCTGGATGGCGTACGACGACGGCGGCCGGCTGACGAAGGAGACCGACCCGCTGGGCCGGGTCACCGAGTACGGCTACGACGTCGAGGGCAACCGCGTGTCGACCCTGACCCGCAGGACCCTGGAGCGGCTCACTCCCGAGGAGCGGGCCGAGCGCACCATCGTCGACACCTACGACATCGTCAACCGCCGCGACACCCGCACCCTCGGCAGCGAGGGGCCGCGCTACTCCTGGCGGTACGACGCCAAGGACCGGACCACCGCGTACGTCGACCCGACCGGGCACCGCACGGTCGCCTACGACGACGAGGACCAGATCCAGTCCGTCACCCGCGTCGAGGCCGACCTGGAGGAGAAGTTCCGTTACGAGTACGACGCGCGCGGCAACATCACGCTGCGCGAGTACCCGGACGGTACGAAGGTCTCCGCGACGTACGACGCGGACAGCCAGATGAAGACGCTGACCGCCGCGGGTGGATCCGTCGGCGCGACCCCGGCGACCTGGGGCTTCGACTACGACGTGGCGGGCCGGCGGGAGGTCACCCGGCTACCGGCCGCGACCGGGCTGATCGAGCGGCGCACGTACGACGACGCCGGACGGCTGACCGGCATCGGCACCGAACGGGCACCCGAGGCGCAACAGGCCAAGCTTCCGGACGGCGGGCTCCTCGCCTTCGGTGACCGTCCCGACGCGCCGACCGCGGTGACCGCCCAGCCGGGCGCCGGCCTGGCCGTGGTCGCCTGGAAGGCACCCCGGGACAACGACGTCGCCGGCTACACGGTGACCGCCTCGCCGGGCGGCAAGAAGACCACCGTCGGCGCGAACGCGACGAGCGCGGTGGTGCACGGGCTGGACGCCGGTACGGCGTACACCTTCACCGTCGCCGCACACGACAAGGACGGGGCCGGAGAGGCGTCGGAACCGTCCGCCCCGGTAAGCCCGGTCGCGGTGCCGCAGGACCCGGTCTCGGCGTTCCAACTCGAACTCGACGCGGTCGGCAACCCGACCCGGGTCGTCACCACCCGGGGCGGCACCTCCGAGTCCGTCGCGTACGCCTACGACCAGGCCGACCGGCTCACCTCGGCCTGCTACGCGGCCACCTCCTGCGAGGACAAGAGCAAGCCGACCGGGCGGATCGACTACCGCTACGACCTGATGGGCAACCGGCTCAGCCAGAAGCGCAGCGGCAGCGCCGGCAACGACACCACCACCTACCACTACGACGACGCCAACCAGCTCACCAAGGAGATCCTCCTCGAGCCCCGGCACGTCACCACCAAGGAGTACGGCTACGACGTCAACGGCAACCAGACCCGGGCCGGCACCGACCGCTTCGAGTACCACCTCGACAACACCCTGGCCAAGGCGAAGGTCGCCGGCCGGGAGGCGGTCTTCGGCTACGGCGCCGACGGGCTGCGGCTGACCGCCACCACCGACCCGGGCAGGCCGGAGCAGGCCACCCAGCGCTGGTCCTGGGACGTCTCCGGCACCCTGCCCCAGATCGCCATCGACACCGTGACCGACGCCAACGGCCAGACGGCCGAGAAGCGCGGCTTCACGTACGGCCCGGACGACGAGCCGCTGGCGCTGCTGGACCCGGCGAGCGGGGCGCACTCGTACACCCACGACTGGCTCGGCGGAATCGCGAACATGCTCACCCCGACCGGCACGCCGCAGGTCGGCTACGACTACGACCCGTTCGGCAATCCGCGTGTCGGGCCGACACTGGGCGGCGGCGGCGGGGCGGACGGGCAGGCCGGCGCGCCGGAGAACCCGCTGCAGTACGGCGGGGCGTACCAGGACTCCACCACCGGCAGCGGCAACTACTACCTGCGGGCCCGCAACTACAACCCGGGCACGGGCCGGTTCACCACCACCGACCCGATGCCGATGGGCGGGGCGGCGACCTCGCCGTACACGTACGCCGACAACAACCCGACGTCGTACACCGACCCGACCGGGGCGACCCCGGAGCCGGCGGCGGCGACGGGCGCCCCGCAGTCGAACCCGGAGGACGTCGCCAGGGCCCAGCAGATCCAGAGCAAGAGTCTGCTGGACGTGGTGCTGGAGGCCGGCGGCCAGATCCTGATGGAGTTCCTCGGGATCAACGACATCATCAACTGCCTCAAGGGCGACCTGGGCGCCTGCGTCTCGATGATCATCGGGGCGTTGCCCTGGGGCAAGATCTTCAAGGCGAAGAAGATCGCCGAGGCGATCTTCCGGGCCGGCAAGGCGGTCGTCACCTTCCTGAAGGAACTCGACTGGGCCAGGGCCATCCTGCGCAACGCCGAACGGGCCGCCGAGGCGGCCAAGGCGGCGGCAGCGGCGGCGGCCAGGGAGGCGGCCCAGAAGGCCGCTGCGGCGAAGGCGGCCGCGGAGGCGGCGGCCAGAAGGGCGGCAGCGGCAGCGGCGGCGCGAGCCAAGGCGCTGGCGGCAAAGGCGAAGGCCAAGACCAAGAAGGACTCCGGCGGCGGTGACGGCTGCACGTCCTGCATGTGCGCGAACAGCTTCGTCGCCGGCACCGCGGTCCTGCTCGCCGACGGCACGCAGAAGGCGATCGAACAGGTCGAGCCGGGTGACACCGTGCTCGCCACCGACCCGGAGTCGGGCCGCACCGAGGCCCGCCAGGTCACCCACACGATCCGCACCGACAGCGACAAGGAGTACGTCGACGTCACGGTCGAGGGGACCGACGCAGGCGACTCGCTCACCGCGACGGACCACCACAAGTTCTGGTCCGTCACGCGGGAGAGCTGGATCGACGCCGGTGACCTGAAGCCGGGCGAGCTGCTGCGGACCTCTGCCGGCACGTACGTGCAGGTCGGGGCGGTCCGCAAATACCACGCCGAACACGTCACGTACGACCTCACCGTCGACGACATCCACACGTACTATGTGACAGCCGGCGACACGTCGATACTCGTCCACAACAACAACAAAAAGACTGGCTGTGGACGCAAGGTCTACCGACAGTTGAGCTATGAGGACCGTGTGCGATTCGACAGCGGCGAGGGCCTGCAGCCTCGTGGTACCACTGGGTCCATAATTGACCATATCTTGAATCGCCCGACCAAGCACATCTCCGCATCGGAGACCCAGAACGCGTCCGAACGGTTCGCCTCAGGCCAGGGGCTGGTCGAAATCGATGTCGACAAGGCTATTGCGGGCGGAGCCAGATTTGTTGATCACAATAATGTCATGCAAGCCGCCACAAGGGGCGGCGACTCACGCGTAGTTCGCGATGCGCGGCGCGCGGAGGAAGTTCTGTTCATAGGGTCGATCCCATATGACGCGATGACCCTCGTACGAGGTAGGTAGAAGTCGGGATGCCAGCGCTGAGCGAACACGTGAATGTCTACACGACGGCAATCGCAGTCCTGGAACATAAAGGATTCTCAATCTGGTACGACAGGAAACATGATGCCTTCTGTGCTCAGCGGGGTGGCTGGGACTTCTGGGCAGACAATCCGGTTTCCCTACTCGGCCTGGCGGCAATATTCGAATACAAGAATCCAAGCGAGTACACGGACCGCTGGTGGGAGACTGAGGGCAGCATTCGCTACCCGGACGTTCCCGAGACTGCACCCGAGTACACCCCGGCCTACGGCAGACTCCCGACATGAAAGTGAGCGCTAATAGGGGCTGCCCTCCCTGTGGGCACCGAAAGTGCGACATCGCCCATGATCTGCGCGGCCGGGGCAGCTGTCGAGTGGCGACCTGGCACAGCGGTCGGAGGCTGGCGGGGCCGGGGCCTGGCGGCGAGATCCACTGGATCTGGCGGGACGCGGGTGTTTCTCCTTCCAGTGTCGGACCAGGTGTGCGATGGCGTGCGGCGCGGGCTGCGGCGGCTAGGCTGACCTGAGCAGAATGTCCGCTGAGGGGGTGAGCCCGGATGGCTCAGGCAGCTTTCGCGCCCGAGCCGGCGCCGCAGCAACCCGACCCCGCGTCGCATGCCCACCGAGCCGTCGTTCGACGTGCTGCGGTGGCACGACGAGCCGTGGACCGCTCAGCTCGCCCTCGACCTGTTGCCGGAGACCAACGGCCCCAAGGTTGAGGTCCTGAGCGGAAGCGTGATCGTGACCCCTGGCTCTACCTCGAAGCGAACGTCGTCTCGGGCGACGACCTCTTCATTCCGGACATCGTCATCCTCGACGTGCCGGGTGGCGGGCGGACGACGATGGACATCAGGCACGCCGTGCTGCTCGGCGAGATCGTCTCGCCGGGCAACCGGCGCAGGGACATCATCGACCGGCCCCGGGAGTACGCCGCCGTCGGCGTGCCGTTCTTCCTCCGCGTCGATTTGCGTAACCGGGTGCCCACCATCGCCTTGTTCGAGCTTGCCGAGGGGGAGTATCGGCCGGTGGCGGCCGCTGCCGCCGGCACCCGTTTCCTGATGAGGCAGCCGTTCGAGTTCTCCATCGACCCGGCCGACCTGCTCGGGGAGGCGGCACCGGACGAAGGCGACGAGGCACCGGAGGAAGGCGAGGAGAGCGCGGAGGAACAGGTCGACGCGGAGGGCTGAGGCTCCCAGCGGGCGCTCAGCGGCGCTGGGGAAGAATGTTCCGGTGACGTCCCCACGTGATCTTGTTCTGCTCGGTTCCACCGGCTCGATCGGCACACAGGCCATCGACATCGTGCGGCGCAACCCGGACCGGTTCCGGGTGGTCGCGCTCGGCGCCGGCGGCGGCAACGTCGACCTGCTCGCCGCCCAGGCCCTCGAACTGCGCGTCGAGGCGGTCGGGGTGGCGAAGGCGTCCGCCGCGCAGGATCTCCAACTCGCCTTCTACGCCGAGGCGTCCCGGCGTGGCTGGGCCACCGGCGACTTCAAGCTTCCCAAGATCGTGGCCGGCCCGGACGCGATGACCGAACTGGCGCAGTGGCCCTGCGACGTCGTGCTCAACGGCGTGGTCGGCTCGCTCGGGCTCGCGCCGACCCTGGCCGCGCTGCGCGCCGGGCGTACGCTCGCGCTCGCCAACAAGGAGTCGCTGGTGGCCGGCGGCTCGCTGGTCAAGGCGGCGGTGACGCGGCCGGAGCAGATCGTCCCCGTCGACTCGGAGCACTCGGCGCTGGCCCAGTGCCTGCGCGGCGGCACCCGGGGCGAGGTGCGGCGGCTGGTCGTCACCGCCAGCGGCGGCCCGTTCCGGGGCAAGCGCCGCGACGAGTTGACGCAGGTCACGCCGGAGCAGGCGCTGGCCCACCCGACCTGGAACATGGGGCCGGTCGTCACGATCAACTCCGCCACGATGGTCAACAAGGCGCTGGAGGTGATCGAGGCGCACGAGCTGTTCGACGTGCCGTACGCCGACATCGCCGTGATGGTGCACCCGCAGTCGGTGATCCACTCGATGGTCGAGTTCGTGGACGGCTCCACCCTCGCCCAGGCCAGCCCGCCGGACATGCGGCTGCCGATCGCGCTGGGCCTCGGCTGGCCCGACCGGGTCGGCGGGGCCGCCGCCGCCGTGGACTGGACGACGGCGCACACCTGGGAGTTCGCGCCGCTGGACGACGAGGCGTTCCCGGCGGTCGCGCTGGCCAAGGCCGCCGGCGAGGCCGGGCGCTGCCGGCCGGCGATCTACAACGCGGCGAACGAGGAGTGCGTGGCCGCGTTCGTGGCCGGCCGGCTGCCCTTCCTCGGCATCGTCGACACTCTCCGTCGCGTGTTGGACGACGCTCCCGATTTCGACGAACCAGGTACGGTCGAAGACGTGCTCGCGGCGGAGTCGTGGGCGCGCGCGCACGCGCAGGAGATCATCATCGCGGGTTCGGTGGAAGGAGCTTGATGGCGTACCTGCTCGGGGTGGTGCTCTTCGCCCTTGCGATCCTCATCTCGGTGAGCCTGCACGAGGCGGGGCACATGCTCACCGCCAAGGCCTTCGGCATGAAGGTCACCCGCTACTTCGTCGGCTTCGGCCCCACGCTCTGGTCCTTCAAGCGGGGCGAGACCGAGTACGGCATCAAGGGCATCCCGCTCGGCGGCTTCTGCAAGATCGTCGGGATGACCCCCCAGGACGACGACGTCGACCCGGCCGACGAACCGCGCGCGATGTGGCGGTTCCCGGTGTGGAAGCGGACGATCGTGATGTCCGCCGGCTCGATCACCCACTTCGCCCTCGCCGTGATCGCCCTCTGGATCATCGCGGTCAGCGCCGGCCTGCCCAACCCGCAGTTCCCCAGCACCGAGGCCGAGATCCGCAAGGAGCCGGCGGTCATCGCGCTGTCGGAGTGCGTGGTGCCGGAGAACACCCTGCGCGAGTGCACCGCCGCCGACCCGGCCAGCCCCGCCGCCCAGGCGCAACTGCGCGACGGCGACCGGATCACCGCCGTCAACGGCACGCCGATCAACGACTACGGCCAGCTGCTCACCACGCTGCGCACCCTCAAGCCGGGCGAGACGGCGCAGATCGCGTATGTCCGGGACGGCCAGCCGGGCACGGGCAGCGCGGTGCTCGCGCAGACCCAGCGGCCCCCGCTGGACGACCCGAAGGGCCAGGTCGCCGCGGTTGCCGCGCTCGGCGTCGGCCTGGTGCCCAGCACCCCGACCCGGATCACGTACGGGCCGGTCGGCGCGTTCGGCGCGACCGCCGACTTCACCGGCGACATGGCGGTCAACACCTACGAGGCGATGAAGCGCATCCCGGAGAAGGTGCCGGCCCTGTGGACGGCGATCACCGGCGGCGAGCGGGACATCGACACCCCGATCAGCGTGGTGGGCGCGAGCCGGCTCGGCGGCGAGGCCGTCGAGAACGAGGCCTGGCTGCTGTTCTTCATGCTGTTCGTCTCGCTGAACTTCTTCATCGGCGTGTTCAACCTGCTGCCGCTGCTGCCGCTCGACGGCGGGCACATCGCGATCGCCTGGTTCGAGCGGGCCCGGTCCTGGCTCTACGCCCGGATCGGCCGCGCCGACCCCGGCCGCGTCGACTACCTCAAGCTCATGCCCCTCACGTACGCGGTGATCCTGATCGGTGGCGTGTTCACGCTGCTGACCATCACCGCGGACGTCGTCAACCCGATCACGCTCTTCTCAAGGTGAGTGCCTGAAGTGACCGCTGTCAGTCTCGGTATCCCCGCCGTACCGCCCCCGCCGCTCGCCCCGCGCCGGGTCAGCCGCCAGATCATGGTCGGTCCGGTGCCGGTCGGCGGGGGCGCGCCGGTGTCGGTGCAGTCGATGACCACCACCCTCACCTCCGACGTCAACGCCACCCTCCAGCAGATCGCCGAGCTGACCGCGTCCGGCTGCCAGATCGTCCGGGTCGCCGTGCCCAGCCAGGACGACGTGGAGGCGCTGCCGGCCATCGCCAGGAAGTCGCAGATCCCGGTGATCGCCGACATCCACTTCCAGCCGAAGTACGTCTTCGCCGCGATCGACGCCGGCTGCGCGGCCGTCCGGGTGAACCCGGGCAACATCCGCCAGTTCGACGACAAGGTCAAGGAGATCGCCAAGGCGGCCGGCGACGCGGGCGTACCGATCCGGATCGGCGTCAACGCCGGCTCGCTGGACAAGCGGCTGCTCGCCAAGTACGGCAAGGCCACCGCCGAGGCGCTTGTCGAGTCGGCGCTGTGGGAGTGCTCGCTGTTCGAGGAGCACGGCTTCCGCGACATCAAGATCTCGGTCAAGCACAACGACCCGGTGGTGATGATCCGGGCCTACCGCCAGCTCGCCGAGAAGTGCGACTACCCGCTGCACCTGGGCGTCACCGAGGCCGGCCCGGCCTTCCAGGGCACCATCAAGTCGGCGGTCGCCTTCGGTGCCCTGCTGGCCGAGGGGATCGGCGACACGATCCGGGTCTCGCTGTCGGCCCCGCCGGTGGAGGAGATCAAGGTCGGCAACCAGATCCTGGAGTCGCTCGGGCTGCGCGAGCGGGGCCTGGAAATCGTCTCCTGCCCGTCCTGCGGCCGGGCCCAGGTCGACGTCTACAAGCTCGCCGAGGAGGTCACCGCCGGCCTGGAGGGGCTGCCGGTGCCGCTGCGGGTCGCCGTGATGGGCTGCGTCGTGAACGGCCCGGGCGAGGCCCGCGAGGCCGACCTCGGGGTGGCCTCCGGCAACGGCAAGGGCCAGATCTTCGTCAAGGGCAAGGTCGTCAAGACCGTGCCCGAGGCGCAGATCGTGGAGACGCTGATCGAGGAGGCGCTGCGCATCGCCGACGAGATGGGCGCCGAGCTGCCCGAGGAGCTGCGCGGCCTGCTCCCGGGGGCCACGGTCAGCGTGCACTGACCCACCGCGCCGTCGTGCGCCGGCCCCGACCGCCCGTTCCGGCGGCCGGGGCCGGCGCGCTTCCGGCGGCCGTACGGCCCGGGTCCGCTCGCGGTGCAGCCGTCCCACTGGTCACTCGACCGGCGCGACGGGGGGCGGATCTGGCAGGCTGGTAAGCGTGCTGACGGTGCCGGTACGGCAACTCGGGGAATCGGAGCGCCGCGCGGTCGAGCGACTGCTCGACCTCGACCCGTTCGCGGGCGCGCAGGTCGCCGAGCGGATCGCCGCGCGGGGCCTGGCCTGGTGGCGCGCGGAGGGCCGGGTGCTGGGCTACGGCACCCGCCGCAACCTGGAGTCGATCTGCTGGCTCGGCGGCAACCTGACCCCGGTGCTCGCCGGTGAGCCGGCCGTCGCCGCCTACGCCGACCTGCTCGCCGGCGAGGAGCGGCTCTGCTCGTCGATCGTCGGGCGGGCCGAGGCGGTGCTCGGCCTCTGGGAGCGGCTCTCCGACGTCTGGGGCCCCGCCCGGGCCGTACGCCACAACCAGCCGTTGCTGGCCACCGACGCGTTGCCGACGCCGGCGGCGGACCCGCAGGTGCGCCTGGTGCACGGCAGCGAGGTCGACCGGCTCTTCCCGGCGGCGGTGGCGATGTACACCGAGGAGGTGGGCGTCTCCCCGCTCGCCGACGACGGCGGGCGCGGCTACCGGCGGCGGGTCGCCGACCTGGTCCGGGCCGGTCGGGCGTACGCCAGGTTCGTCGACGACCAGGTGGTGTTCAAGGCGGAGCTGGCGGTGGTGACCCGCCGGACGGCCCAGGTGCAGGGCGTCTGGGTGGCTCCCGAGTGGCGGGGCCGGGGCATCGCCACGGCGGCCATGGCGGCGGTGGTACGCGACGCGCTGCTGCGGGTCGCGCCGACCGTCAGCCTCTACGTCAACGACTTCAACCAGCCGGCCCGCCGGGTCTACGAACGCTGCGGCTTCCGCCCGGTCGGCACGCTGGCCACAGTGCTCTTCTGACCTGGCTCTCCTCGTCGCCGTGCCCGGCCGGCCCGGCACGCTCGCGCCCGTGCTCGTCCGGCCCTGCCCGCCGGTGCCGCCGCCGGGGCGTCACCCGATCGTGTGGCGGGTCGGCTGCGGCCCGGCCCCGACCACGCTCCGCCGGCCCGTCCGTGTGCCCGGCCGGCCGGTAAATGCGTTGAGCCGGTCGGCCCGCACCGAGCAGGCTAGACGTTCCGCCCAGGTCTGCCCGAAGGGACTTCACCATGCGTCTGCTCCGGGACCTGTGGGCCACCTCGCCCCGCCGAATGGCGTTCGTGACCTGCATGATCGTGCTCGGCGCCGGCGGTCAGGCCGCCGCCGCCGCGCTGGCCGGTCCGGTGCTCGTGCACCGCGCCGCCGGGGTCTTCGCCCTGCTCGCCGTGGCGCTGGTCGCCGCCGTGGTCACCGACCTCGCGGTCAGCCTGCTGATGGCCGGGCTGACCGCCGACTGGTCCGCCGACGTGCGCCGCAGGCTGTGCCGGGTGGCGCTCGGGCAGGATCTGCCGACGCTGGAAAGCACCCCCGTCGGCGAGCTGCTCGACCGGATCGACGGCGACGTCTACCAGGTCGCCTCGGCGGTGCGAAACCAGGGCGTACGGATCGCGCAGGGGCTGGCCGGCGGCGTGCTGTCGACCGCCGTGGCCCTCGCGGTGTGGTGGCCAGCCGGCGTCGGGATGCTGCTGCTCACCGTGCTGCTGGCGGTCGGCCTGCGCAAGCCCACCGCGCGGATCGGCCCGGCCCGGATGGCCGAGGAGGAGGCCTGGTCCGACCTCGCCGCGGTGATGGAGGAGTCGATCCACGGCCAGGACGACGTACGCACCAGCCTGGCCCAGCCGTACGTGCTGCGCCTCTACACCCGCCGGGCGGCCGAGGTGCTCCGCCGGGGGGTACGGGTGTGGCGGATGTCGGCCGAGGTCACCACCGTGGCCGCCGGCGTCATCCGGGTGGGCGTCGGGGCCGTGGTGCTCGGCGGCGCGTGGGCGCTGGTCACCGGCCGGGTCGACGGCGCCCGGCTCACCGCGGTCTGGCTGCTCGCCATCGGGTTCGGCATGACCGTCGAGCACGTCAGCCGGATGGTCCCCGAGCTCCAGTACGCCCTCGGCGCGTGGGGCCGGGTGCAACTGCTGGCGGACTCCCCGCAGGAGCCCGTGGGCGGTGCCGCACCGGCCGAGGGGGACCTGGTGATCCGGGGCCTCACGTTCCGCTACGCCAGCGCCGACGGCGGACGCGGCCCCGCGCTGCGCGACGTCGACCTGACGTTCGCCCGGGGCCGCTCGTACGCCCTCGTCGGCAGGACCGGCTCCGGTAAGTCGACGCTGGCCAAGGTGCTCACCCGGGCCGTCGACGTGCCGCCCGGGACGGTCTTCCTGGCCGGTGACGACCTGTGTGACCTCGACGTCGAGCGGCTGCGCCGGTGGATCGCCGTGGTACCCCAGCGCACCGAGATCCTCGCGGGCACCCTCGCCCAGAACGTCGCACTGTTCGACCCGGGCCTGCTCGACGCCGCCGCCCGGGCGCTGCACGAGCTGGGGCTGGCCGGCTGGATCGCCGAGCTGCCCGACGGCCTCGACACCCGGCTGGGCGAGGGCGGGCACGTGCTCTCGGCCGGGCAGGAACAGTTGGTCGCCTTCGCCCGGATCCTCGTGCGCGAGCCGCACGTGGTGATCCTCGACGAGGCCACCGCCCGGCTGGACCCGGTGACCGAGGCGCGGGTGCAGCAGGCCACCGAGCGGTTGCTGCGGGACCGGATCGGCATCGTCATCGCGCACCGCCTCTCCTCCGTCCGCCGCTGCGACGAGGTGGTGGTGATGGCCGACGGCGCGGTGGTGGAGGCGGGGCCGCTGCACTCCTCGGAGCGCTTCGCCGAACTGCTCGCCACCAGCCACGCCACCGCGTACGCGCACGCGGCGCAGGGGAGCGGGTCCGGCGGGGTGGACCTGCTGACCGGGCTGTCGGATCCGTTCCCGCCCACCGCTCGGGACGAGGACCTGCCGTCGGCCATCCCGCCCGCCGCGCCGGCCGGATCGGTTGGGGCGCTCGACCCGCCACCGGCCAACTCGCCCGCCGCCCGGTCGGGCGGGCCCACCGCAGGTCGGGCGGGCGGGGACACCGCCGAGGAACCGGGAAAACCGGCCGGGATGTCCCTACGGGGGCTGCGCGCCCTGCGGGAGATCCTGCGGCTGTCCGTCAACGACGCGCGGTACGGGCTGGCCTCGCTCGCGATGTTCCTGCTGTGGGTGCTCGTCGGACTGGAGGGGCCGGTGCTGCCCTGGCTCTGGGCCGACCTGGTCGACGGCGCCGGTGACCCGTGGCTGCCGGCGTGGGGGATCGTCGCCGGCCTGCTGATCACCCTGCCGGTGCCGTACTTCACCGGCCTGCGGTTCCCCCAGTGGTGGGTCCGGCAGATGCTGCGGATCAGCCTGCGCCTGGTGCACGGCCAGACCGGGCCGCGCCGGGTCAGCGGGCACACGCCGGCCGAGGTGGTGGCCCAGGGCGGCGACACCGAGCGGGTGGTGCAGCTCGCCGACAACGTGATGGACCAGGGGATCTCACTCCTGCTGCTGATCACGATGACCGCCGTCACCGGAAGCCTCGTGCCGGGGTTCTTCTTCGCCGGGACGATGCTGGTCTCCGGGCTGGCCGCCACACTGTTCGGGCCCCGGCTGGAGCGCTCCGCGCGGGCCACCGTCACGGCCCGGGCCGCGTTCGCCACCGCGCTGGTCTCCTCGCTGTCGTCCGCCCGTACCGTCAAACTGGCCGGGGCCACCCGGCCGGTGCTGGCCCACCTGGCCGACCTCGACGTGGTCCGCAGCGAACGGCAGCGCCGGGAGATCTCGGTGCAGGTGTGGTCCCGGTCGACCCCGTTGCTGGTCAGCGGCCTGCTGCCGATCGGCGCGTGGGCGCTGTTCCTGGCCGGGGAACTGTCGGCGGGCGCCACCCTGGTCGCGGTCGCCACGCTGGCCGCCGCCCGCTGGTTCGCCTGGACGACGGCGTCGCTGATCTCGCAGATCCCGTCGGCGCAGGTGTGGACCCGGCGGACGGTGGCGATGACCGGGGTGGAGGCCTACTCGGCGGCGGTGCCGGAGGTGGACCTCGGCGCGGGGACGGCCCCGGCGCCGACCGCGCCGCCCCGGCACCCGCTGCGCCGGCTGGAGCTGACCGACTTCGGCGTCCGGCACGCCGACGGGACGGTCGCCGTACGCGACGTCGACCTGACCGTGGAACGCGGCCAGCTCGTGCTGGTCGTCGGTCAGGTCGGCTCGGGCAAGTCGTCGCTGCTGCGGGCCCTCGCCGGCATCGCGCCGCACACCGGCCGGCTGACCTGGAACGGCGATCCGGTCACCGAGCCGGAGCTGTTCCTGCGCCCGCACCAGGTGGGCTACGTCGGCCAGTTGCCCCGGGTGCTCTCCGGCACGGTGGCGGACAACATCACCCTCGGCCACCAGGTGGACGCCGCCGCGGCGGTGACGACCGCCCAGCTCGACCACGACCTGGCGGCGGCCGGTGGCGGGCTCGGGCTGCTGATCGGGCACAAGGGCACCCGCCTCTCGGGCGGGCAGTTGCAGCGCCTCGCGCTGGCCCGGGCGCTCGCCCCGCGTACCGAGCTGCTGGTGGCCGACGACGTGTCCTCCGCGTTGGACGTCACCACCGAGCTCGCGCTGTGGCAGGCGCTGCGCGAGCACGGGGTGACAGTGGTCGGCTCGACCTCGAAGCGGGCCGCCCTGGTCCGGGCCGACCACGTCGTGGTCCTCCAGTCCGGCACGGTCGCCGCCCAGGGCCCCTGGCACGACCTGGAACCCACCTGGTCCCACCTGGCCGGCTAACCCCACCCCGCCCGGCCCCGCCCGCCCGGCCCCGCCCGCCCGGCCCCGCCCGCCCGGCCCCGCCCGCCCGGCCCCGCCC
>NZ_JBEYVB010000021.1:86573-95640 GCF_040643815.1 Micromonospora sp. NPDC047074 | reverse complement strand
TGCATGGTGGGGGGTATTGGGTGGGAAGTGTGGAGTTGCTGGTCAGGCATTGTGGACGGGTGGTGGGGCATGAGACCGTCACACCGGTGTGGTGAGCGGCACACGACGGAACGGGGAACGCTGCCCGTCGGATCTCGGAGGTTGTTCCCGTGACCGGCGGAAACGATTACCGAGGGCTGCTCCCGCCGGCCTGCTCGACGCACGTCTTTGGTTGCCGCGCGGGTGCTTGCCGGTCCCAGGTGGCCAGGGATACCGCGCCTGGGTGAAACTCTTGTGACGGCGGATCGGTCGGCTAGGGTATTGACAAAGGCCATCAAGTCTGCCGCGTCGTGGGAGTATGAGCGATTCACGATCGTGCTGTGATGAATCTCCGTGAAGTCGATGAGTGCCGACCTTGTTGAAACACGCACTCATACACGAGGTTTAAGTGGCGTTCCGCACCACCGAGGCCACGCAGTGCGAGAGGGGACTCCCATGTCGACCAACGTGAACGAGATTCTGAACGCCTTCTTCTTTGACGGCGCCGACGCCCCGACGGACGGCGACATCCGGATCGACGTCGTGGACAGCTGGACCACCAGCGACCTGTCCGCCGTCCGGCCCACCACCATCAGCTGGAGCGAGGCCCGGGTGGACGCGGGCTGCTGACGGCGCCCGACGTACCGCCACCGGCAGCGACGACCACGAGCGGATCCGCGGGGTGAACGAGATGACAGACACCGAGCTGTGGGTGCGACGGTTCCACCCCGCGGACGACGCGGCGACCAGGCTGCTGTGCCTGCCGCACGCGGGCGGTTCCGCGAGCTACTTCCTGCCAGCGGCCAAGGCGCTCGCGCCCGAGGTCGACGTGCTCGCCGTCCAGTACCCGGGCCGCCAGGACCGGCTCCGGGAGCCGGGCCTCACCTCGGTGCACGAGATCGCGGACCAACTGGTGGCGGCGCTGCTGCCACTGGTCGACCGGCCGATCGCCGTGTTCGGCCACAGCCTCGGCGCGACGATCGGGTTCGAGGTCGCGCTGCGGCTGCGGCGGGCGGGCCTCGCCCCGAGCGCGCTGTTCGTCTCCGGCCGGCGGGCGCCGCACCGGCGCAAGATGGAGCGGATCCACCTGCGCGACGACGCCGGCCTGATCGCCGAGGTACGCGCACTGGCGGGCACCGACGACACGCTGCTCGACGACGAGGACGTGGTGCGGATGGTGCTGCCGGCCATCCGCGCCGACTACACCGCGGCCGAGACCTACGAGTACCGGCCGGAGCCGCGCCTGGACTGCCCGATAGTCGCCCTCATCGGTGACCGTGACCCACGGGTGACGGTGGAGGAGGCGCAGGCCTGGCAGGAACACACCGGCGCGGAGTTCGAGCTCGCCGTTCACCCGGGCGGCCACTTCTACCTCAACGACCACATGCCCGCCGTGCTGCGCCGGATCCGGGCGCACACCCGGTCGCTGCGTCCGGCGCCCCGTGGCGACACCACGTTGGCCCCCGCCGCTCAACCGGGGTAAGTCGCCGGTCGAACGAACCTCAGGAGTGTCCGGAGGTGTCCCACATGGCACTGATCGAGAGAGAACACCTGCTGTCCGACCTCGCCGAGACATATGCGACGGCCGCCTCGGGCCAGGGCCGGGTGGCCCTGGTGGACGGTGGCGTCGCCAGCGGAAAGACCAGGCTGGTGAACGCCGCCGCCGAGGTGGCGGCCGGCGACGGCGCGCTCGTGCTGACCGCCGCCTGCTCGGTCGCGGAGAGCGGCATCCGGCTGGGTGTCGTCGGGCAGCTGTTCCACAGCCTCCGGGCCCAGACGAGTTCGGCCGACCACCTGTCGCTGCTGCGGCGCGACAACAACCTCACCGAGGAGTCGGACGCGGCCGCGCTGCGGCAGGGCGAGGCGCAACTGCTCGAGGAGGTCTGTCAGGTCCTCCTGGACGTGGCCACCGACCGGACGCTGGTGATCGTCGTCGACGACGTCCAGTTCGCGGACCCCCTGTCGTTGCAGGCCCTGCTGTACCTGCAACGACGGATCCGCTTCACGCGGATGCTGCTCGTGCTGAGCGGCTGCGTCGGCGCCCGGCCCGAGGCCGCCGCGTTCCGGGCCGAACTCACCCGGCAACCCCACTGCCGTCAGCTGCGGCTGTTGCCGCTGTCGCGCGACGGCGTCGGCCGCCTGCTCGCCGAGCGGATCCGCCCGGACGCCGCCCGGCGGCTCGCCGCGTCGGCGCACGCCATCAGCGGCGGCAACCCGCTGCTCGTACACGCGCTGGTCGACGACTCGTTCGTCGAGGCCGACGGGGACGTGGCGCCGACGGTGGGCGAGTCGTTCGCGCAGGCGGCGCTCGCCTGCCTGCACCGCAGCGACCCCCGGTTGCTCGACGTCGCCCGGGCCCTCGCGGTCGTCGGGCCGTCCGTGCCGGCCGGGCTCGTCGCCGGGCTGGTGGGCCTGGGCGCGGCGGCGGCGCGGCAGGTGCTCGGCGCGCTCGCCGAGGCGGGCCTCACCCAGGGACACTCCTTCCACCATCCGGCGGTACGCGCCGCAGTGCTGGACGACTGCCCGCCGCAGACCCAGTCGGCGCTGCGGTCGCGGGCCGCGCGACTGCTGCACGAAGACGGCGCATCCACCGCAGAGGTGGCCGCGCACCTGGTGGGCATCGACGGGCCGGCCGAGCCCTGGGCCACGCCGGTGCTGGTGGCGGCCGCCGGGGAGGCTGTCGCCGACGGCGCCGTGCGGCGCGCGACCGACTACCTGGAACTGGCACTGCGGTCCGCCCCGAAAGGCCCCGAGCGGGCCGCGGCGGAGGCGGCCCTCGTGCGGGTGCACTGGCGCGCCGAGCCCGAGGCGGTCCCACGCCACCTGTCGGCGTTGCTGGCGGCGGGGCGCGCCGGGTTCCTCGACGAGGCCGACACGCTCCTGCTCGCCCGGTCGCTCGCCTGGCACGGCAGGCACGTCGACGCGGCGGAGGCACTCGGTGGGGTGGGCGACCTCGCCACGCATCCGGACCCGGACCTCGGCGCCGACTACCTCGCCACCCGGGACTGGCTGCGGCACTGCCACCCGCACGGCGGCAATCCGGCCGGGCCCGTCGTCGACGACCACGGCGTTGCGGTCGACCGCGCCGAGGAGGTGCTGCAACGCGCCCGCGCCGGCGACTCCCTCCTCGTGTCGGTGTGGCACGCGCTGCGGGTGCTGGTCCATGCCGAGCACCTCGACCGGGCCGCCGACTGGTGCGAGAAGCTGGCCGAGGAGGCCGCGTCGCACGGGATCACGAGCTGGCGGGCCGTCCTGGACGACGTGCGCGCCGCCATCGCCCTGTGCCGGGGCGACCTCGCCGCCGCCGAGCGGCACGCGCGCGACGCGCTGGCCACGATGCCGTCCGCAGCCTGGGGCGTCGCCGTCGGCGCACCGCTGGCACACCTGATCCTCGCCCGCACGATGACCGGGCAGTTGGCCCTGGCGGAGGCGGCCCTGCGGGAGCCGACGCCCGCCGCGATGCGCCAGAGCCTGTTCTGGCCGCAGTACCTGCGGGCCCGGGGCGTCTACTACGACGCCGTGGACCGGCGGCACGCCGCGCTGGCGGATTTCCAGACCACCGGCCAGCTCGCCGTGGCCTGGGGCGCCGACGACCCCTCCGCGCTGCCGTGGCGGGTCGACCTCGCCAGGCTGTACGTGCGGATGGGACAGTCGGAGCGGGCCCGGACGCTGGTCACGGAGCACCTGGCACTGCCGGGCGGGGACACTCCGCGCGCCAAGGGGATGGGGCTGCGGGCGCTGGCCGCGGCGTACGCGCCCAAGCAGCGCCAGGTGATGCTGCGCGAGGCGATGGACCTGCTGCACGCCAGCGGGGACCGGCACGAGCTCGCGCACGTCTTCGCGGACCTGAGCCAGACCGGGCACGCGCTCGGCGAGTTCGGCCGCGCCAAGATGATGGGTGCGCACGCCCTCCAACTGGCCGAGGGGTGCCACGCCGAGCTGCTGCGGCGCAAGCTCAAGCCCTCCCACGACACCCTCGACCCCCAGGTGGCCGGCGCCAAGGACGGGCTCGCCACCCTGACCGACGCCGAGCGTCGCGTGGTCAACCTGGCCGCCCGGGGACACACCAACCGGGAGATCGGCGATCGGCTGTTCATCACCGTGAGCACGGTCGAGCAGCACCTGACGCGGGCCTACCGGAAGTTGAAGATCAGTACGCGTACCGAGCTGGTGCACATCGATCCGCCGAAGGGCGTACGCGGCAAGCGACGCCGGCAGGGCGTCGCGCCGGGCGGACCGCGATCCGACGACAGGGAAACCACGATGCGATCGGACCCGCCATGACCGTTGCCGAGGAAGTGGCCGACAGCCGGGCGAACCCGCTCGCCCGGCAGATACTGCCCCGGGCGAAGCTGGTGCCGTCGCAGGTGGCGGGCACCGGCCGGGGGACCGTGATCGTGGCCGCCTTCGCGCAGGCGAGCTGAATCCTGTTGGGGAGGGAAGCCGTGCCGCAGGTCGTGCTGCTCGACGATCAGGGACAACCCGTGGGTGCCATGGCGAGCGGGATGGTGCACCATCTGCGCACCCCGCTGCACCTCGCCTTCTCCTGCTACGTCTTCACCAGCGACGCGAAGCTGCTTCTCACCCTGCGCGGCGAACGGACGCGGACCTGGCCGGGGGTCTGGACGAACTCGTGCTACGGGCATCCCGTGCCGGGCGAGCCGGTCGCCGCGGCGGTGACCCGCACGCTGCGTACCGAACTCGGCCTGGCGGCGCCCGCACCCGAGCTGGTGCTGCCGGCGTTCCGGTACCGCGCGGTGATGGACAACGGCCTGGCGGAGAACGCGGTGGCACCGGTGTTCCGGGTGGTGACCGACGAGCGTCCGACCCCGGACCCGGCGGCCATCGCCGACTTCGAGTGGGCCGACTGGGCGGACTTCGTGTACGCGGTCAACACCGGAGACATCTCGGTGTCGCCGTGGTGCCGCCTCCAGGTCGCCGAGCTCGTCAGGTTGGGCGACGACCCGACGCGCTGGCCCACGGCCGACGAGTGTCTCCTGCCCGGCGGGCGCTGAGGGCGCCGGGGGTCGTCCGCTGACGCGTCCGGCTCCCGGGGCTGTCTTGTTTCTCCTGGTTCCGTGCACGGCCCTCCTGGCCGTGCACGGTTCCTTTGCGCGGGCGGGACGGCATGCCGGTTCATGGCTCCGCGCGGAGGGTGGCCTGCACGGTGAACGTCCCGTCCGCCCGCAAGGTGCGCAGCGTGCCGCCTGTGTCCCGCAGGCGGTCGGCCAGGCCGGGCAGCATCGTGTCGTCCGTTTCGGGGGCACCGTTGCTGCTGTCCTCGCTGACCACCGTCAGCCGTGCCCCGCCCGAGGTCCGGGTGACCTCGATGGTGCACCACCGCGCCTCGCCGTGCCGCAGCACGTGGGCGCTCACCTCCCGCAGCACGGACCCCAGCGGCCCGGTGAGTGTGGGCGGCAGGTCCCGATCCGGCTGCGTCACCGTGCACCGCACGTCGGCGGCCCGCAGCACCCGCGCCACCGAGAGCACCTGCTCACGCAGGTCGGCACCGCCGTAGCCGTGCACGGCCTCCCGCATCCGCGCCAGCGCGGCCGTCGCCAGCGCCCGCATCTCGGCGGTCTCCTTCCTGGTCTGTTCCCCGTCGACCAGCGCCAGCCGGGACGCCAGCTCGGCCTTGAGCACGATCGCGGCCAGGTGGTTGCCGAGCAGGTCGTACACGTCCCGGGCGAACCGCAGGCGCTCCTCCGTCGCCGCCAGGCGGGCCAGCGCGTCCCGCCCCTCCCGGGCCTGCCCGAGGAACGTCCAGAACCAGAGGTGCAGGACGTTCCACACCGCCACGGACAGCCCGAGCACCACCGTGACGGTCACGGCTTCGCGCACGGGACCGCCGAGCCACCAGGCCGTCGCCGCGGACACGAGCACCGGCGCCGCCATGGGGGTCACCGCGTATCGGACCGGCAGCAGCAGCGGCGCGACCCCGACCAGCGCGGCGCCCACGAACGACCAGGCGAGCCCCGGCGTGCCGCCCGCCGGCCCGACGAGTGGCAGGGACAGCAACGCGGCCGCACCGGGAACGGTGAGGGACCAGCGGGCCGTCGCCGCGGCCGGCCCGGGGGTGACCGCCCGGTACAACGCCGCGCCCAGTGCCGCGGCCACGACCAGTGACCCGACCGTGCCGAGCGCGATCCACAGTGGATCGGGGCCGCGGAACACCTCCAGGGTCGCGAGCAGCAGGCACACGGCGATCCCGCTCGCGGCGCTCGCCAGGGTGCACAGTCTCGCCTGCCGCATCCCCGGGGTGGACGGGGCGTGGGCGGGCATCGGGCTGCCCTGCGTCAGCCCGCGGGCCGGGGCGCCGGTGACCGTCAAGGCTGGAACTCCCCACGGACGTGGCACGCGCCGGGCGACGGGACGCCCGGCGCCGTCGGGCGCACCAACGCGGACGGCAGCGCGGTCAGCATCATCGCCTCCAAAGCCCGGGTCGATACGGAACGCATCATAGTCGTCACTTCGCGTTGCGGCAGCACTCGATTCGTCCGTATCGTCGCGGCCGGACGGCGCCCTTCCGCGGGTCCGCCCTCGGGGTGGGCCGTGTCGGCGGTGCGCGCTGTCATCGGATCGCCTCCGTCCGGTGCTGGTCGTGCCCGGCGGGGGCGGGGGTCGTCGGCGCCCACCGGTCCGCCCCACGGGTCGCCGGCCGTGCCGCGGGCTGTGCCGCGCGATCGGTCGTCCAGTCAGCATGGCGGCGACCAACGGTCACATCCCACCCGTGCGATGTCATGTCCGGCCCGGGAAGAACTGCACGGGTGAACCGTGTGTCGGGGTGCCGGGGGAGAGGTCGGGATGGCCCCGGAAATTGGGCGTTCCATTGCCTCGAAATCATTTCCGCCATCGCCCGGTAACTCGTGCTCCAGTTCGTGTCGGGTGGTGGCGTTCGTGATTGCGGTCGATGGTTCCGCTCCGCTAATTTGCAGGCAAGGAACGCCTTTCCTCTCTGGAGGCTGCTGTGTCCTCATCCGTCGGAATTCTGGGCACCGGATCCTGGGTGCCCACGCGCGCATTGTCGAACGAGGAAATCGCGCGACTCGTGTCGGGGGCGACTCCGGAATGGATCGTGCGTAAGACCGCCATTCGTTCGCGCCGGTTCGCGGCGGCAGAGGACGCCACGTCGGACCTCGCCGCCCGCGCGGCGACCCGCGCGCTGCGGGACGCTGGTCTCGGCGTCGACCGTATCGACTACCTCATCGTGTCGACGTCGACCCCGGACCAGCCGCAGCCGCCGACGGCCTGCCTGGTGCAGGAGCGTCTCGGCGCGTACGGGGCCGCCTGCTTCGACATCAACGTGGTTTGCGCGGGCTTCGTGCACGCCCTGGTGCTGGCGCGGTCGCTGGTGGCCGACCGGCCGGGCACCCACGCGCTGGTGGTCGGCGCGGACCTGTACTCGCGCATCCTGAACTTCGAGGACCGGCGCACCGCCGTGCTGTTGGGCGACGGCGCCGGCGCGGCCGTGGTGGGGGCGGTGCCCGCGGGGCGCGGCGTCGTCGAGTACGAGATGGCGAGCAGGGGCGACGCCAAGG
Organism: Micromonospora sp. NPDC047074; assembly: GCF_040643815.1. Taxonomy (NCBI): domain Bacteria; kingdom Bacillati; phylum Actinomycetota; class Actinomycetes; order Micromonosporales; family Micromonosporaceae; genus Micromonospora; species Micromonospora sp. NPDC047074. The sequence continues at coordinate 88,084 of NZ_JBEYVB010000021.1, read as the reverse complement.
ACCTGATCCAGGTGGTGGCGGGCGGCAGCCGGCTGCCGGCCTCGGCGCAGACGATCGCCGACGGCGATCACTTCTTCCGGATGCAGGGTCGCGGGGTGACGGAGCTGGTCCTCCAGGAGGTCCCGCCGTTCGTCGACAAGCTGCTGGCCCGGGCGGGCGTCAGCGCGGCGGACGTCGCACACGTCGTGCCCCACCAGCCCAACGGCCTGCTGCTCGACGAGCTGGTACGCGCGTGCGGGCTGACCGCCGCGCAGACCCACCGCACGGTGGAGGAGTACGCGAACACCGGCAGCGCCTCCGTGCCGGTGACCCTCGACCACGCCAATCGGGCCGGACGGTTCTCCGACGGCGACCTCGTCCTCCTGCTGGCCTTCGGTGGCGGCATGTCGTTCGGGGCGTGCCTGCTGCGGTGGGGCCGGGCGGCCGCCACGCCAACTGCGTCGACTCAGGACGGTTGATCATGAAAACAGTGACGAAACTCGGAGCGTTCGTGCTGGCCCTGGTGCTGGTGCTGACGAGCGCGTACGTGGTGGGACGCATCGTCGGGCCCCCACCGGCCCCGGCACCCGCCGCCAAACCGGCCGCCGCCCCGGCGCCGGCCCACGAGGAGGCTCCGAACGGCCTGGCGATCTCGCACGAGAGCATGTACCTGAAGGTGCTCACGGACAACGTCCCGGCGGGGACGAAGCAGACGTTCGCCTTCCAGATCCTGCAACACGACGGCACGCCGCTGGTGAAGTACAAGCCGCAGCACGAGAAGCTGATGCACCTCATCGTGGCCCGGCGCGACCTGTCGCACTTCCAGCACGTCCACCCGAACCTCGGCCCGGACGGCATCTGGCGGGTGCCGCTGACCTTCGCGGCGGCGGGCGAGTACCGGGTCTTCGCCGACTACATGCCGCTGTGGGGCATCCACGGCGAGACGCTCGGGGCGGACGTGTCGGTGTCGGGCGACTTCCGCCCGGTGCCGCTGCCCGCGCCCTCGACCACCGCGACGGTGGACGGCTACACGGTGACCCTCGGCGGCGAACTCGTCCCCGGCAAGGACGGCAAGCTGACGCTCGGCGTCGCCAAGGACGGCAAGCCGGTCACCGACCTGGAACCGTACCTGGGCGCCTTCGGTCACCTGGTCGCGCTCCGCGACGGCGACCTGGCCTACGTGCACGTCCACCCCGACGGAACGCCGGGCGACGGGCAGACCGCGTCCGGCCCGGAGATCGTGTTCCACGCCAAGGTCGAGAGCTTCGGCGACTACCGGCTGTTCCTGGACTTCCAGCACCAGGGCGTGGTGCGTACGGCGGCGTTCACCCTGCGCGTGAACGGCCCCAACCCGCCGCCGCACGGCCTGACCGAGGAGGCCTTCGCCGCGGCCAAGGCCCGCAACGAGGCGGCGGTGCGCAACGGCGGAGCCGCCGTCCCCGCCGACACGAGCGGTGGCAGCACGGAAGGGGGCACCCCGCATGGCCACGGGTGAGCACCGCTTGGAGCTGGTGATCGGCGGCATGACGTGG
>NZ_JBEYVB010000021.1:0-86474 GCF_040643815.1 Micromonospora sp. NPDC047074 | reverse complement strand
CGCGGCGTGTGCCGCGCGCATCGAGAAGCGCCTCAACGACATCGACGGGGTGGAAGCGACAGTCAACTACGCCACGGAGAAGGCGAAGGTACTGGCCGCGCCGGAGGTCTCGGAGGCGACGGTGATCGCCGCCGTCGAGGAGATCGGCTTCACGGCCCGCCCGGTGCAGCCGCGTACGGTCCGGGCTGAGGGCCATCTGGAGTTGTTGATCGGCGGCATGACGTGCGCGGCGTGTGCCGCGCGCATCGAGAAGCGCCTCAACGACATCGACGGGGTGGAAGCGACAGTCAACTACGCCACGGAGAAGGCGAAGGTACTGGTCCCGCCGCAGGTCTCGCAGGCGACGGTGATCGCCGCCGTCGAGGAGATCGGCTTCACGGCCCGGCCGGTGCAGCCGCCCGCGGCACCGGCGGCAGACGCGGTCGACCCGGCGGACACGGAGGAGGCCGAGCACGACCGTGAGCTGCGGGCGGCCCGGCACCGGCTCTGGGTCGTCGCCGTGCTGGCCATCCCCGTCATCGCGATGTCGATGTTCTCCCAGCTCCAGTTCGAGTACTGGCAGTGGGCCTGCCTGACGCTGACCGCGCCGGTCGTGGTGTGGGGGGCGTGGCCGTTCCACCGCGCTGCCTTCGCCAACCTCCGGCACGCCGCCGCCTCGATGGACACGCTGGTCTCGGTGGGCACGCTCGCCGCGTTCGCGTGGTCGCTGTACACGCTGTTCCTCGGCACCGCAGGCATCCCCGGCATGCGGCACCCGTTCCGGATCACCCTGGAGCGGACGCCCGGCGAGGGCAACATGTACCTGGAGGTAGCCGCGGGCGTCACGCTGTTCATCCTCTGCGGCCGGTACTTCGAGGCCCGCGCCAAGCGCCGCTCCGGCGCCGCGCTGCGGGCGCTGCTGTCGCTGGGCGCCAAGGACGTGACCGTGCTCCGCGACGGCGCCGAGACGCTGGTGCCGATCACGGCGCTCGCGGTCGGCGACCGGTTCCTCGTGCGACCGGGGGAGAAGGTGGCGACCGACGGCGTCGTGGAGGAGGGCTCCTCCGCGGTCGACGCGAGCATGCTGACCGGCGAGTCCGTGCCCGTCGAGGTGGGGCCGGGTGACGAGGTCGTCGGCGCGACGGTGAACGCCGGCGGGCGGCTCGTCGTCCGCGCCACGAAGGTGGGCGGCGAGACGCAGCTCGCGCAGATGGCCAGGCTCGTCGAGGACGCGCAGACCGGCAAGGCCGCCGTCCAGCGGCTCGCCGACCAGGTGTCGGCGGTGTTCGTGCCCGGTGTGATCGCGCTGTCGCTCGCCACGCTGGGCTACTGGCTCGGCTCCGACCAGCCGGCGGCGGCGGCGTTCACCGCGGCGGTCGCCGTCCTCATCATCGCCTGCCCGTGTGCGCTGGGACTGGCGACGCCGACCGCGCTGCTCGTCGGCACCGGCCGGGGCGCGCAGCTCGGCATCCTCATCAAGGGCCCGCAGGTGCTGGAGTCCACGAGGACCGTCGACACCGTCGTGCTCGACAAGACCGGCACGGTCACCACGGGCGAGATGTCCGTCGTGGAGGTCGTGCCCGCCGACGGGGTGACCGACACCCAGCTCCTGCGGCTCGCGGGCGCGCTGGAGACCGCGTCGGAGCACCCCATCGCCCGGGCCGTCGTGGCGGGGGCGAGGGAACGGTGCGGCGACCTGCCCGCGGTCGCGGACTTCGCCAGCGAGGCCGGTGTCGGCGTACGCGGCACCGTGGACGGGCACGAGGTCATCGTCGGCCGGGCGTCGCTGCTCGGCTCGTGGGCGGCCGACCTGCCCCCGGCGCTCACCGCGGCCAGGGCGGCGGCCGACGAGGCCGGCCGCACCTCGGTCATGGTCGGGTGGGACGGTGCCGTACGGGGCATGCTCGTCGTGTCCGACCGGGTGAAGCCCACCAGCGCCGCGGCGGTCGCGCAGTTCCGGCGACTGGGCCTGCACCCGATCCTGCTGACCGGTGACAACCCGGCGGTCGCGCGGACCATCGCGGCGGAGGTGGGCATCGACGACGTGGTCGCCGACGTGCTCCCCGCCGGAAAGGTCGACCTCGTCAAGCGGCTCCAGGCCGACGGCAAGGTCGTCGCGATGGTCGGCGACGGCGTCAACGACGCCGCCGCGCTCGCCCAGGCCGACCTGGGCATCGCGATGGGCACCGGCAGCGACGTGGCGATCGAGTCGGGCGACCTGACCGTGGTACGCGGCGACCTGCGGGTGGTCGCGGACGCGATCCGACTGTCCCGCCGCACCCTCGGCACGATCAAGGGCAACCTGTTCTGGGCCTTCGCGTACAACGTCGCGGCCATCCCGCTCGCGGCCAGCGGCCTGCTCAACCCGATGCTGGCGGGCCTGATCATGGCCGGCAGCTCGGTGTTCGTGGTGTCGAACAGCCTGCGCCTGCGGCGGTTCAAGGCGCTCGCGGGCAACGAGCTGCCGGACCGGGTGGACACGACCGGGGCGTCCCGCACGCCGATGGTCACCGCTTCCTGACGCGTCCACGTGCCGGGGCGGCCACGTCCGCACGGAAAGAAACGGAGCCGCACCATGGCCGAGGCGAGCCGACTCGCGGAGGACCCCCAGCTCCTCCTGCTGCACGCGGCAGGTCTCGGCCGGGCGAGCTGGGACGCCGTCGTCGAACGCATCCCCGGGTTCGCCCGGACCGTCGCGATCGACCTGCCCGGCCACGGCGGCGTGCCGGGGCTCGCGTACGACCGTGACGTCGTGCCCCGGCTCGCCGAGTACGTCGCGGAGCGGATCGCGGTGCTGGGACTGCGCCGGCCGCACGTGGTCGGGCACTCGCTCGGCGGCGTGATCGCGCTGGAACTGGCGCGTCGCGTGCCCGTCTCGGCGGTGACCGCCCTGTGCGCCATCGGGTTCCGGGCGGCCTGCCAGGCCTCGATGTGCGTGGTGCGGACCCACGCGGTCGTCCGGGTCACCGCCACGATGGGGCCCCGGGCGCGCGGGCGGCTGCTCGCCCGGGGGCTCGTCCGCAGGCTCGTCATGGGCAGCGTGTCGGCGCGGCCCGCCGCCCTCCAGGCGGAGGTGGTCGCCGCCGACATGACGTCGATGATCTCCAGCGACCTGCCCACCCTGTGCCGGTACGCGCGCCGTTACTCGGTCCGGGCCGTCGAGGCCGACGACACGACGCCGGTGAACCTCGTCTGGGCCGACCAGGACCGCGTCGTGCCACTGCGCGACGCGGTCCGGGCCCGGCAGGTGCTGCCGAGGGCGCAGCACTTCGTGATTCCCGGTAGCGGCCACTTCGTCGTCCGCGACGACCCGGAGGGCGCCGCGGCCGTAATCCACGCCTGCCACGCCCAACTGCTGTGGCAACGGCAGGCCGACCGTCGCAGAGGAGCCCGCGGAAATGTGAATCCACGGCGTGGTAATTGAGCTGGCAATTCGGCCCCGTGTAGCTGTCGGGGCGGGAACTCTTGTCCGACCGGACGCGACTACCAAGGTGCTGGGCTTCCGGCGCCACCGCTCAGAGGAGTGCGAATGAAAATCACCCCGCAGGCTGGAAAGAAGTTCGGCGTCATCGTGGAGGGTTTCGACGCGGAAACCGCCTCGGCAGAGGACATCGTCGAACTCAAGAAGGCCATCTACACGAACAAGATCGCCGTGCTGAAGAACCAGGACCTGTCGCCACAGGAGTTCCTGGCCCTCGGCGAGCGGCTGGGCCGGGTCGCGGAGTACTACGAGCCGGTCTACCACCACCCCGAGGTCAAGGAGGTGTTCGTCTCCTCCAACGTGAAGGAGGAGGACGGGCGCCAGGTCGGGGTGCCGAAGACCGGCAAGTTCTGGCACTCGGACTACCAGTTCATGCCGCGCCCCTTCGACATCACCCTGATCTACCCGCAGGTCGTGCCGTCGAAGAACCGCGGCACGTACTTCATCAACCTGGCGACGGCGTACGAGGGGCTCTCCGAGGAGCTGAAGCTGGCCGTCAAGGGCACCACGGCGACGCACACCGTGCTGCGGTACTTCAAGATCCGGCCCAGCGACGTCTACCGGCCGATCTCGGAGCTGATCGAGGAGGTCAACGGGAAGACCCCGCCGGTGACCAGCTCGACCACGTTCACCCACCCGCACACCGGCGAGACCGTGCTCTACATCAGCGAGGGCTTCACCTCGTCGGTGCAGGACGCCGAGGGCAACGAGCAGCCGGAGCTGCTGAGGGAGCTGCTGGCGGCCACGGGTCAGCTCGACCAGACCCACCAGCACGAGAACATCCACCTCCAGACGTTCGAGAAGGGCGACATGCTCCTCTGGGACAACCGCACCCTGGTCCACCGTGCGCTGCACACCACGACGCCCGAGCCCGCGGTGTCGTACCGGGTCACCGTCTACGACGACGTCGAGCCGGCGGCCTAGTCCTTGATGGACGTGCGTTCCGAGGTGGGATCCGGCGGCGTCGGTCGCCGGATCCCACCGATGTCCACAGCAACGAGGTGGGAAGGCAGGACGTGGCAGATCAGTTGACGGCGACGACGATCAGAACGGACGTCGCGGAGTTGCTCTACCGCCACCCGGACGAGACGTCCGACGACGAGAACCTGTTCGACAGCGGCCTGGACTCCATGCGGCTGATGATGCTCATCGAGCGGTGGCGCGAGGCCGGCGTCGAGGTCAGCTTCGTCGAGCTGGCCGAGCGGCCGACGTTGGGCCACTGGATGAAGCTGCTGGCGGGCCGCGATGGGTGATGGGGCGCTGCGGTTGGGCGCCGCGCAGGAGGGGATCTGGACCGGTCAGCAGTTCGACCTGGACAGCTCCGCCTACAACACGGCCGAGTACGTGGAGATCCACGGCCCGGTCGACCTGCGGTTGCTGGAGGCGGCGGTGCGCCGGGCGGTCGGCGAGGCCGAGGCGCTGAACATGGTGTTCGAGGAGGACGCCGACGGGCGCCCGTGGCAACGCCCCCGCGCCGACGGGTCGTGGTCGGTGCACCGGGTCGACACCAGCGCGGAGGCGGATCCGCTCGCCGCCGCGCTGGCCTGGATGCGCGCGGATCTCGCGGTCTCCGTCGACCTGCGCAAGGAACTGCCGTTCTGCCAGGCGATCTTCCGGCTCGGCCCCGAGCACGTCCTCTGGTACCAGCGCGTCCACCACATCGCGCTGGACGGGTACGGGCTGGCCCTCGTCGCCCGCCGGGTGGCCGACCTCTACACGGCGCTCGCCGAGGGGCGGGAACCGCCGCCCCGCGCGTTCGGATCCCTGTCCGCCGTCGTCGACGAGGACCGGGCCTACGCGGAGTCGGACGCGTACGCCGCGGCGCGCGCGCACTGGACGTCGCGGGCGGAGGGCAGGCCGGCGCCGGTCGTGCTCGCCCGCCGCTCGGGCAAGCTGGCCCGGACGGTGCACCGGGTCGGCGAGGACCTCGACGCCGCCGCCGTCGCCGCGTTGAAGGCGGTCGCGAAGGCCACCGGGACCACCTGGACCGAGGCGGTCATCGCGGGCTTCGCGGCCTACCTGCACCGGATGACCGGCGCGGACGAGATCACCCTCGCGCTGCCCGTCATGTCCCGGATCGGCTCGGTGTCGCTGCGGGTGCCGTGCATGGTGACGAACGTCGTGCCGCTGTGGGTGCGCGCCGAGCCCGCCGACACGCTGGCGGGCCTCGCCGCGCAGGTCGCCGCCGAGGTGCGTTCCGCGCGCCCGCACCTGCGCTACCGCTACGAGCAGCTGCGCCGCGACCTCCGGCTGGTCGCCAGCGAACGCAAGCTGTTCGGGCCGTCGGTCAACATCATGCCGTTCGACTACGGGCTGCGCTTCGCCGGGCACCGGGGCCTGGCGCACAACGTCGGCGCCGGCCTCGTCGAGGACCTCGTCGTCCATGTGTACGACCACGCGGACGGCAGCGGCCTGCGGGTCGTGCTCGACGCCAACCCCAACTGCTACGACGCCGACGAGCTGGCCGGCCACCTGGACCGGTTCCTGGCCTTCCTGCGCCGGGCCACCGACGCCCCCGACCTGCCCGTCGGGGAGGTCGACCTGCTCCTGGACGGCGAGCGCCGACTGCTGCTCCAGGAGTGGAACGACACGACGAAGCCCCTGCCGGCGGTTACCGTACCCGCGCTGTTCGCCGCGCAGGCCGCCGCGACGCCGGAGCGTACGGCGCTGGTGGCCGGCGACGCCACGCTGACCTTCGCCGAACTCGACCGCCGCGCCGACCGGCTGGCCAGCCTGCTCGTCGCCCGGGGAGCGGGCCCCGACCGCTACGTCGGGCTGCTGTTACCGCGCACCTCCGAGGCGATCGTGGCGCTGCTCGCCGTGCTCAAGGCCGGCGCCGCGTACGTGCCGGTCGACCCGGACCTGCCGGCCCGACGGGTCGCGGCGATGCTCGCCGACAGCGCACCCGTCGTGCTGGTCAGCACGGCGGCGTTGTGGGCCGACCACCGCTCGGTCGAGATCCCCGCCCTGCTGGTGGACGCCCCCGGGACCGCCGCCGAACTGGCCGGGGCGACCGTCCCCGTACCGGAGACCGGTCTCGCGCCGGAGCACGCGGCCTGCCTCATCTACACCTCCGGCTCCACGGGCGTGCCCAAGGGCGTCGTGGTGGAGCACCGCGGCCTGGTCAACCTCTTCCAGCACCACCGCGACACGATGATCCGGCCGGCGGCCGGCGGCAGGACCCGCCGGGCCGCGCTGACCGCGTCGCTGTCGTTCGACACGTCGTGGGAGGGCCTGCTGTGGCTGCTCGACGGCCACGAGCTGCACTTCGTCGACGACGACCGGCGGCGTGACCCGGCCGCGATGCTCGACTACGTCGCGCGGCACGAGATCGACTTCATGGACATCACGCCCACGTACGCCGAGGAACTGGTCGCGACCGGGTTCCTGGACGCCGGCCGGCACCGGCCCGCCGTGCTCGCGCTCGGCGGCGAGGCCACCGGGCCCGCGCTCTGGACGGCGCTGCGCGACGCCGGGATGACCGTCTACAACCTGTACGGCCCGACCGAGTGCACGGTCGACACCCTCTGGTGCCGGCTCGCGGAGAGCACCGACCCGATCGTGGGCCGGCCGCTCACCAACACCAGGGCGTACGTGCTGGACCCGGCGCGCCGGCTCGTGCCGCCCGGCACGGTGGGGGAGTTGTACTTCGCCGGCGCACCGGTCACCCGCGGCTACCACGACCGGCCGGAGCAGACCGCCGAGCGGTTCGTCGACGATCCGTTCGGCCCGCCGGGCGAGCGGATGTACCGCACCGGCGACCTCGCCCGCTGGCGACCCGACGGCACGCTGGAATTCCTCGGCCGCGCGGACGACCAGGTCAAGATCCGTGGCTTCCGTATCGAGCCGGGAGAGATCGAGGCGGTCCTGCTCGGGCATCCCGCGGTCGCCCAGGCCGCGGTGGTGCCCCGCGAGGACACCCCCGGCCAGCTCCGGCTCGTCGGCTACGTCGTACCGGCCGGCGACGCCGCGCCGGAGCCCGCCGAGCTGCGGCAGTTCGTGGCGCAGCGGCTGCCCGACTACATGGTGCCGCCCGCGTTCGTCATGCTGGGGGCGATCCCCCGGACCACGAACGGCAAGCTCGACCGCGCCGCGCTGCCCGCGCCGGACCTGGCCGCGACGACCGGTGGCCGCGCCCCCCGCGACCACCGCGAGACGGTGCTGTGCGGGTTCTTCGCCGACCTGCTCGGTCTGCCCGGGGTCGGCATCGACGACGACTTCTTCTCGCTCGGCGGCCACTCCCTGCTGGTGGCCCGGCTCATCGGGCGGGTCCGCGCGGAGTTCGGCGTGGAGATCGGCATCCGGACGGTGTTCGAGGCGCCGACCGTCGCCCGGCTCGCGCCGGCGCTCAGCACGGCCACCGGCGGTGGCTCGACGGAGGTGCTGCTCCCGTTGCGCACGTGGGGCAGCGGCCCGCCGCTGTTCTGCGTCGCGCCGGCCACCGGGCTGGCCTGGTCGTACGCCGCGCTGCTGGCGGCCGTCCCCGACCGCCCGGTGTACGGGCTCCAGTCGGTCGCCGCCGGGGAGTGCGCGAGCGTCGCCGAGTTGGCCGCCGACCACGTGCGGCGCATCCGCGAGATCCAGCCCGTCGGGCCCTACCACCTGCTCGGCGCCTCGTTCGGTGGCCTGGTGGCCCACGAGATGGCCACTCAGTTCGTGGCGGCCGGCCAGCCGGTCGCGCCGGTCACGCTGCTCGACTCGTTCCCCGTCCCGGCCGCCTGGCGGGACCTGCCGCCGCCCGGTGAGCACGACGCCGCCGCCGCGGTGCTCGGCCAGGCCGCGCTCGGCGGCCTCGACGAGGCGCAACGTCGCCTCGCGTACGACGCCTTCGTGCGCAACTCGCGGCTCATCGCCGGCTGGACGCCCCGGCGCCTCACCGGCGACGTGCTGGTGTTCGAGGCGACCGACGGCAAGACGCCCGACTGGCCCGGGCCGGAGAGCTGGGCGCCCCACGTCGACGGCCGGATCGACGTGCACCGGCTGGACTGCACCCACGACGGCATGCTCGCCGCCGGTCCCCTGGCGCGGGTCGGCGCCCTGATTCCTGTCGACGACCTTCGGAGGGCGGCATGAGCGAACGGCGTGAGTGGCTCGGACTGGGCGCGGTCCTCGCCGCGACGTTCATGACCCAGGTCGACGGGTTCGTCGTCAACGTCGCCAGCCCCTCCATCCAGCACGACCTCGGCGCGGGCTTCGACCAGATCCAGTTCGTCGGCGCGGCGTACGTGATCGCGTTCGGGGCGCTGATGGTCACGGGTGCGCGGCTCGGCGACCGCGTCGGGCACCGCACCGTGTTCCTCTGGGGCGTCGCCGGCTTCACGGTCACGTCGCTGCTGTGCGGCATCGCGTCGGACGCCGACCTGCTCATCGTGGCCCGGTTCCTCCAGGGCGCCACGGCGGCGTTCATGGCCCCCCAGGTGCTCGCGATCATCCGGGCCACGATGCAGGACCCGGACCGGCTGGCGAGAGCCATCAGCGTCTACGGCGTCGTGATCGGCCTCGGCGTGATCAGCGGCATCGCCGGCGGCGGTCTCATCGTCGAGGCCGACATCTTCGGCCTCGGCTGGCGGCCGGCGCTGCTCGTCAACGTGCCCGTCGGGATCGCGATCCTGGCGTTGGGCGGGATCCTGCCGCGTACCGTGCCGAAGGCGCCACACCGGCTGGACCTCGCGGGCGCGGCGCTCACCATCGTGGCGGCGCCGGCCCTGCTCGTGCCCCTGGTCTTCGGGCCGGAAGGCTCGGCGTGGCTGTGGCTCGGCGTGCCGCTCGCCCTCGTCCTGTCCGTCGTGCTGGTGCGCCAGCAGCGCCGCCTGCACCGCGCCGGGGGCGACCCGCTGTTCCCACCGCGGGTGGTCACCGCCCCCGGCATGCGGCTTTCCCTGCTCACGGTGCTGGCCCTGTTCGCCACGAACTCGGGGCTCTTCCTCGTGTTCACCTACTACCTGCAGACCGGGTTGCGGTTCACGCCGCTCACCGCGGCGCTGATGTTCGTGCCGCTCGGGATCGGCTTCTCGCTGGGCTCCGCGGCGAGCCGGCGGGTGGGCCGCCTGGTCCCGGTGCCGACGCCGGCCGTGGGCTGCGGCCTGCTCGCCGCGGTGCTGCTGACGGGTGCGGCGGTCGTGCAGGCACCGGAGTCCGCGCAGGCACCCATGCTCGTCGCGGTGGTCACGCTGGCCGGCTTCGGGCAGGGCCTGGTCGTCTCGCCCCTGGTGGCCGGGATCCTCGGCCGGGTCGTACCCGCCGACGCGGGCGCGGCGTCCGGCATGGCGACCACGGTCACGCAGTTCGGCCTCGCCCTCGGCGTCGCGGTCGCTGGGGTCTGCTACCGCACCGTGCTCGGCGCGACCCCGGGAGACCCCGGCGTGCCCTTCGCCGACCACGCGACGGCCTTCGCGGCCACGGCGCTCCTGCTCGCGGTCTCCGCGACGTGCGCCGGCCTGGTCAGTGTCCGTCTGCACCACCTGCCCGCGGCAGCGCCCGCGCCCGTGCCCGCGGCAGCGGAACCGGAAGGGGCGGCGGCGCCCACGCCCGTCGCCACGTCAACCGTTCGGAGGACCGGATGAATCGCAAGCGTTTGCCCCTCGCGGCTGCCGTCGCCGCGTTGCTTCTCTCGACGGCCTGCTCGGCGGCCACAAGCGAGGCCGAGCTGTCGAACGAGCCGCTCAAGGCGGGCTACCCGGTGACGATCACCAACTGCGGCAAGGAGTACACCTACAAGCAGGCACCGAGCCGGGTGGTCGTGATGAACGGCGGCTCGGTGGCGGAGGTCTCCGCGCTGCTGGAGCTCGGCCTCGCCGACCGCGTCGTCGCCAACGCGCAGTCCTACGGCGCCTCGGAGGTCGACGGCCGGGTCGACGCGATCAAGAAGCTGCCGACGGGCAACATCAAGCTCAACGACATGATGGACATCCCGCGCGAGGCCATGATCGGGCTGACGCCCGACTTCGTGATCTCCACCTACGACGGGGGCTTCCGCGCCGAGGCGGGCTTCGCCACCCGCGACGACCTGGCGGCGGTCGGGGCCAACACCTACGCCCCGAAGAGCTCGTGCGGCGAGGTCGGCAAGGTCACCGGCACGCCGACCATCGAGGACAGCTACGCGCTGCTGCGCGACCTGGGGAAGATCTTCGGCGTGCCGGAGCGCGCCGAGAAGATCATCGCGGACTCGCAGGCGCGCATCGCCGCCGTCGGCACGAAGACCGCCAGCCTGCCGAAGCAGAAGGTGATGCTGATCATCCCCGGGATGGCGATGGGCGGCGAGTTCAGCTCGGTCGGCGGCAACGGGATCTGGAACGACGTCATGGCCAAGGCGGGCGCGGCGAACGCCTTCGAGGGCGCCACGGACCAGATGTTCGCCAACCTCTCCCGGGAGCAGGTCGCCAAGGCCGACGTGGACGTCCTGCTCGTGGTGAACTACATGTCCAAGGACCCGGACTCCGACGCGCGCAAGCTGCTCGCCCAGTTCCCGCAGTGGGACGCGGCGAAGAACAACCGCTACGTCGTGCTGTCCGACTCGATCTACCTCGGCCCCAGCAACCACCTGGCGGTCGAGAAGATCGCGCAGGTCGCGCACCCCGGGGCGTTCTGACCGCCATGACCGCGATGTCACGTACTGTGAACGGCCGGGTGGCCGCCGCGCCGAAAAGCGCCGGCGCCCGCCCGGCCCCACTGCACGGCGCGCCCCTCCCGCTGTGCCTGCTCGTGCTCAGCGTGCTCCTTGTCGTCATGATCCTCGTCGCGGCGGCCGTCGGGTCGGTGGCGGTCTCCGTCGAGGACACCGGCCGGATCGTCTGGGCGCACCTGACCGGTGCGACCCCCGCCGTGGACCCGGCCCACGACCAGATCGTCTGGACCTTCCGGATCCCCCGGGTGCTGCTGGCCGCGCTGTGCGGCGCCGGGCTCGCGGTGGCAGGCGTCGTGTTGCAGGCCCTCGTGGCCAACCCGCTCGCCGACCCCTTCATCCTCGGGGTGTCGGCGGGCGGCTCGGTCGGTGCCGTCGCCGTGATGGCGCTGGGCGCGGGCACCCTCGGCGGCCTCGGCGTGTCGGGTGCCGCGTTCGTCGGCGCGATGCTCGCGGTGGCGCTGGTGTTCACCCTCGGGCAGCAACACGGCCGGCTCAATCCGGTCCGGCTCGTGCTCGCGGGGGTCGCGATCAGCTACGTGTTCACCTCCATCACGAGCCTGCTCCAGTTGCAGACGACGCCGAACAACATGCGCCAGATCATGTTCTGGCTGCTCGGCAGCGTCGCGGGCGCCCGCTGGGAACAACTCCAGGTCGCGGGTGTGGTCGTGCTCGCGGTGACCGTGCTGCTGACCCTGTACGCCCGGCAGTTCAACGCGCTCGTCACGGGCGACGAGTCGGCGACCGCCCTCGGGATCGACGTCAAGCGACTGCGGATCGTGGCGATCGTCCTGACGTCGTTGCTCGCGGGTGTGCTCATCGCGGTGGCCGGCGGCATCGGCTTCGTCGGGCTCATGGTGCCCCACCTGGTGCGGCTCGCGTTCGGCGTGGACCACCGCCGGGTGCTGCCTCTCGCGGCCCTCGTCGGGGCGGTCTACCTCGTGATCGTCGACCTTTTGTGCCGGACGGTCGACCCGCCGAACGAGCTGCCCCTCAACATCCTGACCGCACTCTTCGGCGCACCGTTCTTCATCTGGCTGATGCGCCGGGATAGGAGCCTGTCCCACTCATGAAGCTTCAGGTGCAGCAGGTGTGCGTCTCCATCGGCAGCACGCCGATCCTCCGGGACGTCAGCATGGACGTGGCGCCCGGCGAGGTCGTCGGACTGATCGGCCCCAACGGCAGCGGCAAGTCCACGCTCCTGCGGACCATCTACCGCTCGGTGCGACCCTCCGGCGGTCAGGTGCTGCTCGGCGACGAGGACGTCTGGGCACTGTCGGCACGGGCGGCCGCGCGGCGGACCGCCGCCGTGTTGCAGAACAGCCCCACGCCGCCGGGGCTGACCGTGCGGGAGGTCGCCGCGCTGGGCAGGACGCCGCACAAGGGAGTGTTCGCCCGCGAGAGCGCCACGGACCACGAGATCGTCGACGACGCGCTGGAGCGCACCGCGATGCTGGGGCACGCGGACCGGATCTACGGGTCGCTCTCCGGCGGGGAGAAGCAGCGGGTGCTGCTGGCCCGGGCGCTCGCCCAGCAGCCGCAGCTCCTGGTGCTCGACGAGCCCACCAACCACCTGGACATCCGGGCCCGCTTCGAGCTGCTGGAGCTGGTCCACACGCTGGCCGTCACCACCCTGGCGGTGCTGCACGACCTGGACCTCGCGGTGCGCAGCTGCGACCGGCTGTTCGTGCTGGACCGCGGGCAGGTGGTCGCCTCGGGGCCGGTGCTGGAGGCACTCACGCCCCAGGTGCTCTCCGAGGTCTTCGGAGTCACGGCCGAGACGGAGCGCCACGACGACGGCGTCGTCCGCGTCACGTACGGGGCCCGCCCCCTGGCCAGAGCAACCTGACCCCCCCGTCCCCCCCCCGCCCCGCACGCATGTCGCGCCGATCTTGCACTTTGAGCCCGGCTATTCAGCAGCAAAGCGCACATTTAGGGGGCATGAAGTGCAAGATCGCGGGTGCGGGTGCGGGTGCGGGTGCGGGTGCGGGTGCGGGTGCGGGTGGGGGTGCGGGTGGGGTGCGCCGGGCCTTGTGTCGGGGCTGGAAGTCTTCCCCTGTTGACCGGCGGCGGGGCGTCCGGTGGCCTCCCTCGGGTGGCCGTCGGGCCGGCGCCAAATGTCCCTACTAGAGGATATGACGCGACGGCGCCAAATGTTCCCTACCAACGGCTAGGACCCCATTCGCGCTGCGCCTGGTCTGGAAGACAGCTTGACGATCGTCATTTTTATATGGAAGGGTCGAACCGCAAGGGGGAGGGTGCCGGTCGAGGCGCTTCGCAATTCGTGGTCGGAAATCGGTTCGAATGCGTTAACCTCGCGTAACAAACTCTGTGGGTTTCGGCGCCGTCCAGGTCGATCGCCGCACCGGGCTTGACGCGGGTTCGCCAGGGCCGATCCGGTCATGGGTCGATCACTGGGGAGAGTGCGTGGTGGTTTTTGGATCGGCGTCGGGGGCCGGGTATCGCAGCCGACGGGGGGCCGGTCGAGCCAGGTGCGGGGCCGGGCAGCCGTTGGACGTACGCCGGTCGCGCTAGCGGAACAAGAGCGCTGCTGCCGTGAACTTCTCTGTCACACCAGGGCGCTCGTCATCGCAGGGGGTGGCGCCACTGCCGGCGCCGCGTCTCGCGATGGGCGTCGTAACCGCCGTCTTTGCCAGCATCAGTCTCATCGGCTTTCTCCACGTCATGTTCCTGCCGGTGGGGCCGGTCGCCATCGCGCTGTCGTTCACCTGCATCGCCGTCCTCATGGCCATGCAGTTGCTGTGGTATGGCCGGGACAACGGCCGTCTCCGCTCGCCGCTGGGCTACGGCGTCCTCGCCATCCAGGCGGCACTGGTCTACCTGCCGATCCTCATCTTCGGCCAGGCCTGGGTCGGCATGCCCGGCTTCCTGGCCGGCAGCGTGCTGCTCGTGCTGCCGACGGTCGCGGCGTGGGTGACCTTCTCGCTCGTCGTGCTGTCGATGGCCGTCGCCCAGTGGCTCTTCACCCAGGCGCCGGTCGACATGCTCTACACCTCGATCTCCACCGTCACGACGGGGCTGGTGGTGTACGGGCTGTCCCGGCTCACGGCACTCGTCGTGGAGGTGCAGGAGAGTCGCGCGGAGATCGCGCGGATGGCCGTGCTGCGGGAGCGGCTGCGGTTCGCGCGCGACCTGCACGACCTGCTCGGCTACAGCCTCTCGGCGATCTCGCTCAAGATCGAGCTGGTGCACCGGCTGATGGAGAAGTCGCCGCAGGAGGCGAGCGACCAACTGCTGGAGATCCTTGAGATATCCCGGGTGGCGCTCTCCGACGCGCGGACGGTGGCCAGCGGCTACCGCGAGTTGTCGCTGGAGGAGGAGTGCCGGTCCGCGGTGTCGGTGCTGTCCGCCGCCGACATCCAGGTGCAGCTCGACAGCGACCACCTGGACCTGCCGGTCCAGGTCAGCACGGTGCTCGCGACGGTGCTGCGGGAGGGCGTGACGAACATCCTGCGGCACAGCAAGGCGAAGCGCTGCGAGATCACCATCCGGCAGACGCAGGACCATGCCTGGATCGAGATCGTGAACGACGACCTGGCGGTCCGGGCGCGCAACGAGCCCAGCAGCGGTCGCAACGGGCTGCGCAACCTGTCCGTCCGCGCCCGGGAGATCGGTGGCGCGGTGACGGTCGAGCAGCAGCCGGAGCTGTTCCGGCTGCGCGCCGAGGTGCCGCTGCGCCTGGAGCGCGCGGTGCCCCGGTCACAGCCAGCCGGCCTCCCTGGCGACCCGGATGGCGTCGACGCGGTTGCGCGCGGAGAGCTTGTTGACGATCGTGGTCAGGTAGTTGCGGACGGTACCGACTGACAGGAACATCTGCGCCGCGATGTCGACGGCCTGGAGCCCCTCCGCGGTGAGGCGGAGGACTTCGGTCTCGCGTGCGGTGAGTGGACACTCGGCGCTGTCCCAGGCGGACATCGCGAGCTGACTGTCGACAACCCGACGGCCGGCGGCGACGCTGCGGATCGCCTCGACAAGTTGCTCGGTCGGGGCGTCCTTGAGCAGGAAGCCGGTCGCCTTGGCGGACAACGCCCGGCGGAGGGTGCCGGGCCTGCCGAGCGCGGTCAGGACCAGGGTGCGGATCTCCGGCAGGTGGGCCTGGATGTCGCCGATGGCGGCGAGCCCGTCCTTGCCCGGCAGGTCGATGTCGATCACGGCGACGTCGGGGCGGAACCGCTGTGCCGCGGGGAGGATCTCGGTGCCGGAAGCCACCGCGGCGACGACCTCGATGTCGGGCTCCAGGTTGAGTAACGCGACCAGGGCATCCCTGACCATGTGCATGTCCTCGGCCAATAACACCTTGATCAACTTGGCATCCCCCGTCGGGCCGGCGCGATTCACCCGTTCTACCACGCTCCCGCACGCATCCTGAATGCTCTTTTCGAGCCCGGGTGGGAAGGGTGTAAAAACCTTTACAGTCAGGCCGACGGATGATTTCACATTCCGTGTACGCCTAGGTACTCCTCGTCGCGGGCCATGTCGTTTTCGGGTAGTCCGATGACGAATTCTCCGACGCCGACCTCGGCGGGCCAGTCGAGTCCGAACGCCGAGGCGGAAACCTGCGCGTCGCCCATGGTGAGGGCGCACGCGGCGAGCCCCAACATCGTGGCGACGAGGTAGAGCGTCTGCTGGAGCATGCCGACGTGCTTCAGGGTCGTGGCGTGGGAGATGCTGTCGTACACCCAGGACAGCCGTTCGGCGCGCGCCGTCATGGTGATCAGTACGGGTGGCCGCCGGTGCCCGCCGACGGAGACCCGGGCGTTGTCGAGCAGCTCGTCGATGTCGGCCGGGGTGGCGTTGACGAGCGTCAGCGCGTGCTCGACCGGGTTGTAGTGGTAGATGCCGCGCCGCAGGTCGGGGCAGCGGTCCACCGTCAGGTACAGCTCCAGTTCGTACAGCGAACCCGCGCTGGGGTACGGCCGCCGCGTCACCGTGTACCGCACGCCGCCGGGCGCGGTGGCCCGTGCCTGGAGGCGGACCCTCGCCGCGTGGAACAGCAGCTCGCCGAGATCCCGGGTCGAGGGCGCCGCGTCGGCGAAGGAGCGGTTGCAGCGCCGGCTGTCGAGGGCCTCGGTGAGGGTCATCCGGTGCCGGCTCGGGGCGGGCGGCCGGTACATCGGGATCCGTGGCCCGTCGGGCGCCGGCTTTGCCGCGACCGGCGGCGCGACGGTGTCGACGTGCCGGAACGTCGCGCCGGTCGGGCTGTCGTGCGTGCCGAGCCTGCTGCGCGAGTGGAACAACAGGTCGTACGGAGACCACAGCAGCAGCGTGGGGTCGGAGTCCTCGTGGAACCGCCGGGTGCCGGGCTCACCGAGGACGACCATGCCCGCGCCGACCAGGTGGGCGACGACGTCGGCCACGGTCGGGAGCGGCAGCTCGACCCGTTGCCCGACCTCGGCGCTGGTGGTCGCGCGGGCCAGCGCGCCGAGCACCAGGGACGCCTGCGGCCGGTGCAGCACCACGCGGTGCGGCGACAGCGGGGACTCGATCGCCAACTCGCCGTCGCGCTGGTGCGCGAACGCGAAGCGGGACAGTTTGATCGGTCGGTCCGCGGCCACCTCGGGCAGCTCGAACACCCCCTGCGGGGACACCGGCTGGACGGACAGCAACGGCACCGGCGAGTCCCGCGAGGCGAGTGACCGCACGATCCGGCCGGGCAGCAGGTCGAACACCGCCTGGAGGGTGGACTGGTCCAGCCCGGCGACGTTGCCGAGCGCGACCGGCCCGTACGTCATGCGGTGCAGGACCTCCTCGACCGCCGGCGCGGCCCGGCCCACCGGGACGTCCCCCCAGCGGCTGAGGATGGTCAGCGTGCCATCCTCGGCCGTCTCGATGGTCACGTCGTCCCGGAAGGACCAGAGCGACAGGCTCGGTCCGGGGTGGGACTTGTCGGCGTCGGATGGCAACCTGGCTCCTCGGCGGGTGCGGCGGCGGCGCCGCACCCGCTTCACACGAAAAGTGGTATCGGGTTGAGGTTCTCGTAGGCGGTGGGACGGTCGAGCCGGCCGAGCTTCACCGGGACGTCGAACAGCCGGCCCGGCGCGAACCGTGCCCAGAAGCCGCGCATCCCCGGCACGATGGCCTTCACCACGGGAAGCCCGACGTCCGGCCGGGTCTGGTCGAGCACGAGCACGTCGAGCCCCAGTGCCTCCAGCCTGTGCTGCACCGAGCGGACGTCGTCGAGCAGGTCGTCCGCCGGGGTGTGGCGGTAGTCGGCCAGCCCGCGGGCCGGCACCGTCGGGTCGGGACGCAGGTAGGCGTCCCCGGCCCAGGTGGCGGTGCGCCACCAGCGCACGGCGTCGGGATCGGACCAACCGTACGCGTCGTCGGCGCCGGCGACCTCCGCCACGGTCGGCAGCAACTGGTTCATCTCGGTGAGCGCGCGGATCAGCGCCGCCCGGGGATCCAGGTGCGTGCCGAAGCCGAACATGATGTCCTCGCACCGCTTGTCGGTGCGCCGGGACAGCGCGGCCATCGTGGGGATCCCGACGTCGGAGGTCACGTCGAGGACCCAGACCTCGCGGTGCAGGCCCGCGTAGACCTCCCGCAGCTCGTCGATCCAGGGGTCGCCGAAGCTGGCCAGGTCGACCGCGGGCGCCTGGGTGCGGTTGTACCACCACAGGGCCACCGCGTCGCGTTCCACGATCTCCAGCAGGCCCTGAAGCAGCGCGTCCTCCAGGCTGCTGCCCGCGGCGTTGCCGTTGGAGTCCGCGCAGAGCGACATGCCACCGTGCTCCTCCGGCACGTTGAAGTAGAGCATCGAGGTCGGCAGCAGGCGATGCCGCCGCTCGGTGAGCGACCACACCGGGGTCCAGCTCGTCACGGCCGAGTCGTCGAAGGGGGCGCAGATGTACTGGAACGGCGAGCAGGTGGCGTTCCACCGGGCCCGGTCGGCGTACTGCCGCTCGTCGAACAGCAGGCAGTCGTCGGGATGGACGGCGGTGTCGGCCAGCTCGGTGTAGCTGCCGGTGACGCGGGCCTCGTCGCCGTGGAAGTAGGCGCTGTGCCGCTCGACGGCCTCGCACAGCGCGCTCACCTCGGCCTGCAGGGGGGTAACGCCCTTGCCGCCGTTCTCGGCGCGCAGGGCGAAACGCATCTGCTCGACGTTCCTGCGCGTCGTCATCGCCAGGTTGGGCCCGGATCGGAAGGAGTTGAGGAAGGCCGGGCCCCGGTGGTCGCGGGTGATCTCCTTGACCACACCGCTGACCGGGCTCACCAGGTGCCCGTAGTCGTGCAGCACCCGTTCCGGCGGCAGGGCCCGGTGGCTCCCGCCGGAGCGGAAGGCCTTCGGCCGGCTGCGCAGCGGCACGGGCCGGAACGCCCGGTCGCGTTCGATGCCGGGATCGCCGCACTCCGGGCACTGCGGTCGTGCGCGTACCTCGTGGTGCCTGCCGCGCAGGGTGACGCTGTCCAACGTCCACACCGCCCGCTGCCCGTCGTGCCGGAGCCCGGCCGTCCACTTGGCGGCCTCCAGGGCCACCAGGTGCACGGCGGCCGCGCCGAGCGGCGGTATCGACACCTGCGGACCGGCGACCGCCGTGTCGGGGCCGACGACGGCCCGCAGGCGCGTCTCGGCCTGGCGGTGCCCGCGCAGCCGGTGCGCCAGGCAGTGCCAACACCCCGCGCCGGCGGCCGGGTCGAACACCGGCCCCACCCACACCTGTGCGCCACCGGGCTTCGCGAGCAGCCACGGCCGGCGGGCGGCCCGGTGCGCGGCGTCGACGGCGATCAACTCCTCGTCGAGGTAGTCGTCACAGATCACAATCGATAAGTCGGGCGACGCGGCCGAAAAGTTCCCGGCACCCTGGGCGACGGTCAGGCCGGCCCCGCGGAGGGCGTGCGCGGCGTCCGCCCAGGTGGCGCCCGGGGAGCCGACGGTGATCAGGTCGACGCGGGCGGTGGCGGTGGCGCGTACGGCGGTGGCGGCGTCCAGGCCCACCGACTCCCAGTACGCGAGCACGGGCTCGTCGGCGCCCGTCTCCTGCGCCGGCCGCACCGTCACCAGGCCGGCGTCGACGAGCCGCGTGACGATCGTGCCGATCTCGGCGGACGTCATCCCTGGCGGACTGTCCCGGACGAGTTCCGCGAGGTCACGGCTGCCGTCGAGCAACGGGGCCAGGGCCTCGACGTGTGCGCCGCTGACCGAGGTGGCCCCACGTTCGGAAAGCAGATAGACCGCGTCGCCGCGCACCACGTGGGCCCGCAGGTGCCGCTTGAACCCGACCCGGAGCTGTGCGTCCCCACCCGACATGGCTGCCCCCTGTTCGACAAGCGCCGCGCAAGCGACGCTCCAGCGTGCCTCCAGTCAGCCTCCCGGTGGCCTACGCTGCGGGCAAGTGCGGCCGTCACGGGCTGCCCTCTGGTTTGGTCACGTCGGTCCATGACGCGGTCACTATCGGCTCGACCCCGGCTGGGAATAGCGTGGAAGCCTGTCCTGACTCCCTCTGGTCAGAATCGTCGCTCCCGCCACGGAACCAGTACGCCCGGCACCACCTCTCGGCGCTGGAAAGTGCGGTGGACTCGACTGATAGCGAGGTCGGCGAAATGGTTACCAAGTTTGCTGAACTGGGATCGATGTCGCACGAGGAGAAACTGACACTTCTCGCCGCGTTGTTGGAGTCGGCGGGCGACCGGGCGATGGAGGCCGGGCGCCACCCCGAGCCACCACCGGTCGCGCCGCCGGCCCGGCCACCGGCCGGAAACCCGCTCGCCGGGGTGCGGTTCGAGCTGCTCGGCCCGCTCGTCATCCGGCACGACGGGGTCGACATCGCGCCGAGCGCGCCGAAGCTGCGGCTGGTGCTGTCCACGTTGCTGTTCAACGCGAACCAGCCGGTCGGGGCGTCGGTGCTGGTCCGGGAGCTGTGGAGCGCCGGGGCCCCGCGTACCGCCCACGCCACCCTGCAGACGTACATGTTCAAGGTGCGCAAGCTCTTCCGTGGTGTGCTCGGCGGCTCCGTCGAGGACGTCGCGCGGGACGTGCTGCTCACCTGCTCCGGGGGCTACACGCTGCGGGTGGACCCGAAACAGCTCGACATCGTCGAGTTCGACGACCTGGTCACGGCGGGCACCACGGCGATGCGCGCGGGCGACTACGAGCGGGCCGGCACGCACCTGCGCCGGGCGCTGGCGCTGTGGCGCGGCGACGTCGTGCACCAGGGCCAGTGGGGCCCGCAACTGCGGGCCCAGGCCGCGCGGCTGGAGGAGCGGCGGTTCTACGCGTACACCACCAGGATCGACGCCGACCTGTGCCTGGGCCGGCACCGCGAGACGACCTCGGAGCTCGCGTCGCTCGTCGTGGAACATCCGCTGCACGAGTCGGCACACGCGATGCTGATGCTCGCGCTGCACCGGTCCGGTCGTACGCCGGCGGCGCTGGAGGCCTACCTGCGGTTCCGGCGGCGGATGCTGGGCGAGCTCGGCATCGAGCCCTCGGAGCGGATCCAGGCGCTGCACCTGGCCCTGCTGTCGCCCGAACCGCTGCTCGCCGACCTTTCGCTCACCTCCGACATGCTGCTGGACCGATTGGTCACCCGGGCCCGTACTGGTGGTCGGACGAGTTCTTCCCCTGTTACCGGGTGATGGACCAGCGCCGATTACCTTCAATTTCGCACTCGTGCGCTAAGGAGGAATAGCGATGACGACATCGCCCGTCAAGAACAGCGCGTCGATCGGGGTGGCGACATTTGCCAACGACCCGGAGCTGCTTTCCAACGTGCTGCGGCCGTACGCCCGTGCGAAGACCCAGTATCTGAAGTCCGCGACGCTGACCGTGGCCAACGGGCTGGGCAGTGCCCAGGGCGAGTTCGCCATCCCCTACCCGTGCTACATCGACGACACCGGTCACCTCAACTCCGTCGAGGTGAACATCTGCTTCAACCAGCTCTACTACTACCTGATCGCCAAGAGCGTCCAGGAGCAGGTGGTGCCCGCGCTGTCGGCGTGGACGATGGACGACTACTGGGCCAAGCAGCTCCCGGACATGCTGATCACGCACTTCTCCAGCAAGTTCCGGCGGCCGATCGACTCGTCCGCGTTCTACGGCGAGGTGACGATCGCCGAGTTCAGCGAGCGCAACCGCAGCAAGCCGGTCCAGATCATCGACATGCCCTGGCGGTTCTGGGACGACAACGGCGGCATCGCCGAGGGCGAGGTGCGGATGGCGCTGGTCAACCCGCCCGGCATGCGTATCCAGGCCGACGCCGCCTGAGTCGCCCCCACCCGTACGCCCACTGAGGAGGACCCCGGTGACTGTCCAGTTGCGCACGCTCGTCGACGTGGCGCGTAGGCATGCGGCCCAGCAGCCGGACGCCGTCGCGATCATCTGCGAGGGCCGGCGCGTCGACTACGCCACCCTGCACCGCGTCAGCAACCAGGTCGCCCGTGCCCTCCAGGCGGCGGGCCTGCGCCCCGGCGACCGCATCGCCTACCTGGGCAGGGAGACCGAGCACTTCTACGACCTGCTCTTCGGTGCGGCGAAGGCCGGCGTGGTGCTGGTGCCGATCAACTGGCGGCTGGCTGCCGGCGAGGTCGAGCACATCCTGCGGGACTCCGGCGCCGCGCTGGTGTTCGTCGACTCCGACTCGGCCGCCGTCGCCGACAAGCTGGCGCCGGAGTTGCCGTCGCTCAAGCAGGTGGTCGGCATGGACGCCCCGGGGGCGCCCCGGGCCGGCTTCGCGGCCTGGGTGTCGGCGCAGCCGGACGCGAACGTGCTGACCAGGGTCACGCCCGACACGCCGTTGGCGCAGATGTACACCAGCGGGACGACGGGGCTGCCGAAGGGCGTCGTCCTCGCGCACCGCAGCTTCTTCGCGGTACGCGACGCGCTCGCCTCGGAGAACCTCGACTGGCTCGACTGGCGTGCGGGCGACGTCAGCCTCGTCGGCATGGCCGGGTTCCACATCGGCGGCCTGTGGTGGGCGACCCAGGGCCTCGTCTCGGGCGTTCCCAACGTGGTGATGCGCGAGTTCACCACGGCCGGCGCGGTCGAGCTGATCAGGACGCTGCGCGTCACCACCGCCATCCTGGTGCCCGCGATGCTGCGGCTGCTGCTGGTGGAGCCCGGCGTCACCAGGGAGGACTTCACCTCGCTGCGCAAGGTGGTCTACGGCGGTGCGCCCATCTCGGCGGCGTTGCTCGCCCGGTGCATGGAGGGCTTCGGCTGCGAGTTCGCCCAGATCTACGGCCTCACCGAGACCGGCAACACGGCCATCTGCCTGCCCCCGGCCGACCACACGCCGGACAGCGGCAAGATGCAGGCGGCCGGGCGCCCCTACCCGGGCTTCGAGGTCAAGATCGCCGACGACAAGGGCAACCCGTTGCCGGCCGGCGAGATCGGCGAGGTCTGGCTGCGTACGCCGGCGGCGATGGTGGAGTACTGGAACCTGCCGGAGGCCACGGCGAAGACGCTTGTCGACGGGTGGGTGGTCACCGGTGACGCGGGCGTGCTGGACGAGGACGGTTACCTGTTCATCCGGGACCGGATCAAGGACATGATCATCGTGGCGGGGGAGAACGTCTACCCCGCGGAGGTCGAGAACGTCATCGGCCGGCACCCGCTGGTCGCCGAGTCGGCGGTGGTGGGCGTGCCGGACGAGCGTTGGGGCGAGGCCGTCTACGCGTTCGTGGTGCCGGTGGAGGGCCAGCAGCTCACCGAGCGTGACCTGGCGTTGCACCTGCGGGGTCAGCTCGCGGGCTTCAAGCAGCCGCTGCACTACGAGTTCATCGACCGGGTGCCCCGTAACCCGAGCGGGAAGATCCTGCGTCGCGAGCTGCGGGAGCGGTTCTGGCAGGGCCACGAGCGCAGGGTGAGCTGACCGCGATGACGGGGGTGATCAGCGAGCGGGACACCCGGGCCCCGCGGTACCGGCTGTCCCAACTGCTGGACCACGACACCCTGACCCCGCTGCACGATCCGGACGACGTCGCGACCACCGTGGCCCGGGGCCGGATCGCCGGCGAGAAGGTGATCACCTTCTGCACCGACGCGACCGTCAAGGGCGGCGCGCTGGGCCTGCCGGAGTGCCTGCGCATCCGGGACGCCATCGACCTCGCGCTCGCCGAGGGCGTACCGGTGGTGGGCCTGTGGCACTCCGGCGGCGCGAAGCTCGCGGGCGGCGTCGAGTCGATGCACGGCATCGGCGCCATCTTCGCGTCGATGGTGCGGGCGTCCGGCCGGATTCCCCAGCTCTCGGTCGTGCTGGGGCCGGCGGCGGGCGGTGCCGCGTACGGCCCGGCGCTCACCGACATCGTCATCCAGGCGCCCGCCGGCCGGATCTTCATCACCGGTCCCGACGTGGTGCGCAGCGTCACCGGCGAACAGATCGACATGGCCGGGCTCGGCGGGCCGGACGCGCACGCCCGCAAGTCCGGCGTGACGCACGTGCCCGCCGACTCGGAGGAGGACGCCTACCACCAGACGCGGCGCCTGGTGGCGCTGCTGGCCCGACCGGGCGCGTTCGACCCCGCCCGGGCCGGCGCCCCGCGGGACCTGCGCGCGCTGCTGCCCGAGTCGCCGGTGCGTGCCTATCCGGTCCGACCCCTGTTGACCGCGCTGCTCGACGACGCGGACCTGCTGGAACTCCAGCCGAAGTGGGCGGCCAACATGGTGGTCGGCTTCGGCCGGCTGGGCGGCGGCACGGTCGGCGTGGTGGCGAACAACCCGCTGCGCAAGGGCGGCTGCCTCGACTCCCTCTCGGCCGAGAAGGCGTCCCGCTTCGTGCGCATGTGCGACGGCTTCGGAATACCGCTGCTCGTGGTGGTCGACGTCCCCGGCTACCTGCCCGGCGTCGCGCAGGAGTGGGGCGGGGTGGTGCGGCGCGGGGCCAAGCTGCTGTACGCCTTCGCCGAGGCCACCGTTCCGCGCGTCACCCTGATCACCCGCAAGTCGTACGGCGGCGCCTACATCGCGATGAACTCGCGGGCACTCGGCGCGACGTCGGTGCTGGCGTGGCCCGACGCCGAGGTCGCCGTGATGGGCGCCGAGGCGGCCGTCGGCGTCATCCACCGCAGGACGATCGCCGCGGCCGAGGAGACCGGCCGCCCCGAACTCGTCGCGCGACTCGTCGAGGAGCACCGACAGGTCGCCGGCGGCCTCGACCGTGCGTTGGACCTCGGCGTGGTCGACGAGGTCGTCCGTCCCGAGGACACCCGCGCCCGTCTCGTCTCCGTGTTCGCCGACGCCACCGGCCCGGTCCGCCGGCGCGGCACGCACGGGAACATCCCGCTCTAGCACCCGATCCCCCACCGGTCCGCTCTTGGAGTGACGTCGATGCCCGAAAACGAGGAAAAGCTGCTCGACTACCTCAAGCGGACGACAGCGGAGCTGCGCGAGACGCGCCGGAAGCTGCGTGACGCGGAGGAGGCGGCGCACGAGCCCATCGCGATCGTGGGTATGGCCTGCCGATTCCCGGGCGGGGTGCGGACCCCGGAGGACCTGTGGGACCTGGTCGCCGCCGGTGGGGACGGGATCTCGACGTTTCCGACGGACCGGGGTTGGAACGTGGCGGAGTTGTACGACCCGACGCCGGGTGTGGCGGGGAAGTCGTACACGCGGGAGGGTGGTTTCCTGCACGACGCGGCGGAGTTCGACGCGGAGTTCTTCGGGATCAGCCCGCGTGAGGCGCTGACGATGGACCCGCAGCAGCGGCTGCTGCTGGAGACGTCGTGGGAGGCGCTGGAACGCGCGGGCATCGATCCGGTGACCCTGCGGGGCAGTGACACCGGCGTGTTCGCCGGGATGATGTACCACGACTACGCCGGCAACAGCTCCACCGGCGCGATCGCCTCGGGCCGGGTCGCGTACGCCCTGGGCCTGGAGGGCCCGGCGGTCACGCTCGACACGGCCTGCTCGTCGTCGCTGGTCGCCCTGCACCTCGCCGCCCAGGCGCTGCGCAACGGCGAGTGCGCGTTGGCGCTGGCCGGTGGCGTGACGGTGATGGCGACGCCGGAGACGTTCGTGGAGTTCTCCCGGCAGCGGGGCCTGTCGCCCGACGGCCGGTGCAAGTCGTTCGCCGCCGCCGCCGACGGCACCGGCTGGTCCGAGGGCGTCGGCGTACTGGTGGTCGAGCGCCTGTCGGACGCCCGCCGCCACGGCCGCCGGGTGCTTGCGGTGGTGCGGGGGACGGCGGTCAACCAGGACGGCGCGTCGAACGGCCTGACAGCCCCGAACGGGCCGTCGCAGCAGCGGGTGATCCGGGCCGCGCTGGCCAACGCGCGGCTGTCGGCGAGCCAGGTCGACGTGGTCGAGGCGCACGGCACGGGCACCACGCTGGGCGACCCGATCGAGGCCCAGGCGGTCCTGTCCACCTACGGCCAGGGCCGGGACCAGCCGCTCTGGCTCGGCTCGATCAAGTCGAACATCGGGCACACCCAGGCGGCGGCCGGCGTCGCCGGGGTGATCAAAATGATCCTCGCCATGCGGCACGGGCTGCTGCCGCGCACCCTGCACGTGGACGAGCCGTCGCCGCAGGTGAACTGGTCGGCGGGCGCGGTGTCGCTGCTGACCGAGCCGGTGGCGTGGCCGGCCGGCGAACGCCCCCGACGCGGCGCCGTCTCCTCGTTCGGCGTCAGCGGCACGAACGCACACGTGGTGATCGAGGAGGCCGAGCGGGAGGACGCCCCCGAGGCGGTGCCCGCGGACCGGCCGCCGGTGATCCCGTGGGTCCTCTCCGGACGGACGCCCGAGGCGGTACGGGCCCAGGCCGCGCGCCTGGCCGCCGCGGTGGCGGGCCGGGATCCCGACGACGTCGGGTTCGCACTGGCCGTCGGCTTCACGCTGGCGGTCGGGCGGACCGCGTTCGAGCACCGCGCCGCGGTGGTGGGCCGCGACACCGAGGAGCTGGTACGCGCACTGGAGGCGGGTGTGCAGCCGACCCCGGCGGCCACCGAAGGGCGGTTGGCGTTCCTGTTCACGGGACAGGGCGCGCAACGACTCGGCATGGGCGCCGAACTCGCCGCGGCCTATCCGGTCTTCGCCACCGCCTTCGACGAGGTGTGCACCGCCCTCGACGCCCACCTCGACCAGCCACTACGCAAGGTCATCGACACCGACGACCTACACCAGACCGGCTACACCCAGCCCGCCCTGTTCGCCTTCGAGGTCGCCCTCTACCGACTCCTCGAATCCTGGGGCATCCGCCCCCACGCCCTCGCCGGCCACTCCATCGGCGAACTCGCCGCCGCCCACATCGCGGGCGTCTGGACCCTCGCCGACGCCGCGAAACTTGTCACCGCCCGTGGCCGTCTCATGCAGGCGCTGCCCACCGGCGGCGCCATGGTCGCCGTCGAGGCCAATGAGGAACAGGTCACCCCCCACCTGGACGACCGGGTCGGCATCGCCGCCGTCAACACCCCCACGAACCTCGTCCTCTCCGGCGACGAGACCGCGACCCTCGCCGCCGCCGAGCAACTCGCCGCCGCCGGACACCGCACCAAACAACTCACCGTCTCCCACGCCTTCCACTCCCACCTGATGGACCCCATGCTCGACGACTACCGGGCCGTCGCCGCGTCCATCACGCACCACCAACCCGCCATCCCCCTCGTCTCCACCGTCACCGGCCAGCCGCTCCACCCCACCCCCGACTACTGGGTCACCCAGGTCCGCGACACCGTCCGGTTCCACGACGCCGTCACCACCCTGACCAGCACCCAGCACACCAGCACCTTCGTCGAGATCGGCCCCGACACCGTCCTCGCCACCACCACCGGTGACACCACCGCCATCCCCACCGCCCGCCGGGGACGGCCCGAGACCCACACCCTCACCACGGCCGTCGCCGCCCTGCACACCCTCGGCTTCCCCGTCGACTGGCCCACCTGGTTCGCCGGTGCCCGCGCCGTCGAACTGCCCACCTACCCCTTCCAGCGCCAGCGGTACTGGGCGGAGAACGCGAGCGCGGCGGGGGCGGCGAGCCGGCTCGGCCTCGCCGACACCGCGCACCCCCTGCTCGGCGCGGCCGTCGCGCTGCCCGACTTCGACGGCGTCGTCTACACCGGCCGGCTGTCGACCGGCACCCACCCGTGGCTCGCGGAGCACGTCGTCGCGGGCGCCGTGCTCGTACCCGGCGCGGCGCTCGTCGAACTCGCGATCCACGCCGCGGACGCGGTCGGCTGCCCGGTGGTGGACGAGCTGACCACCGTCGCCCCGCTGATCCTGCCCGAGGACGGCGCGGTGCAGCTGCGCCTGCGGGTCGGTGAGCCGGACGCGGAGGGCCGCCGCCGGGTCGAGATCCACTCCCGCGACGAGCACGCCGAGACCTGGACGGCACACGCCACCGGGCTGGTCGCCGCGGACCCGGCCACCGCGCCGGACACCGTGACCGAGTGGCCGCCCGTGGACGCCAAGCCGGTCGACCTGACCGACGGCTACGAGCGGCTCGCGGACCAGGGCTACGAGTACGGGCGGGCGTTCCGGGGCGTCACGGCGGTGTGGCGACGCGACGACGAGTTGTTCGCCGAGGTGGCCCTCCCCGAGGCCGACGAGCGGTTCGCGTTGCACCCGGCCCTGCTGGACGCGGCGCTGCACGCCCCGCTGCTGGCCGACCCGTCCGGCACGGGGACGACGGTGCTCCCCTTCTCCTGGCAGCAGGTCGTGCTGCACGCGACCAACGCCACCGCCCTGCGGGTCCGGATCGCCCCCGTCGAGTCCGGCTGGACGATCACCGCGACCGACGGCACGGGCGCCCCCGTGGTGTCGGTGGGCCGGCTGGAGACCCGTCCGGTCGCCGCGCTCGACGCCCGCCCGGCCCACCACGACTCGCTGTACGAGCTGACCTGGACCCCGGTGCCGGTCGCCGACGGGCCGGCCGGCGACGTGACCGTGCTCGACACGACCACGTTCCCGCCCGGCCCCGCCCCGACGGACACCCCGGCCGGCGTCCGCGCCACCCTGCACCGCGTGCTCGACGAGATCAGGGCGTGGCTGGCCGAGCCCACCGACGGCCGCCTCGTCGTGCGTACCCGGGGCGCGGTGGCCCTGCCCGGTGAGGACGTCACCGACCTCGTGGGCGCCGCCGTGTGGGGGTTCGTCCGCTCGGTCCAGGCCGAGCACCCCGACCGGGTCGTCCTGGTCGACGGCGACGTGCTGCTCGCCGACGACGAGCCCCAACTCGTGGTCCGCGACGGCGTCGCGCACGCCGCCCGGCTGGCCCGGGTGCGTACCGCCGATCCGGTTCCCGCGGACTTCGGCACCGGCCCGCTGCTGCTCTCCGGCGCGTCCGGCGCGCTGGGCGCGGTGGTGGCCCGGCACCTGGTGGCGACGCACGGGGTGCGCGACCTGCTGCTGGTGTCGCGTCGGGGCGCGGCCGCGCCGGGCGCCACGGAGCTGGCGGCGGAGCTGGCGGAGGCGGGTGCCTCGGTGGAGTGGGCGGCGTGCGACGTGGCCGATCGGGACGCGGTGGCGGCGCTGGTCGCCGGCCGGGCCCTGACGGCGGTGGTGCACGTCGCCGGTGTGGTCGACGACGGGCTGCTGACGTCGCTGACGGCGGAGCGGCTCGATCGGGTGCTGGCGCCGAAGGTGGACGCGGCGTGGCACCTGCACGAGCTGACGGCGGGGCTGGGGCTGTCGGCGTTCGTGACGTTTTCGTCGGCGGCGGGTGTCGTCGGCAACGTGGGTCAGGCGGCGTACTCCGCGGCCAACGCGTTCCTGGACGCGCTGGCGGTGCGGCGCCGGTCCGCCGGCCTGCCCGGGCAGTCGCTGGCGTGGGGCATGTGGGACGGGGGAATGGCGGGTGAGCTGACCGCCGCGGAGCGGCAGCGGCTGGCCCAGGCCGGCGTGCGCGCCCTGTCGGTCGACGAGGGCCTCCGGCTCTTCGACGCCGCGGTCACCTGCGCCGCGCCGGTGCTCGTGCCCGTCGGGTTCGACCTCAACGTGGTCGACGGGGCGATCTACCGCGGCCTGGTCCGGGCCCGGACGCGGCGGGCGGCGTCCGCCGGCAACGGCCTCGCCACCCGCCTGGCCGGCATGTCCGACCAGGAGCGCGGCGACCTGCTGCTGGAGCTGGTACGCGGCACCGTCGCGTCGGTGCTCGGGCACTCCGATCCCGAGCGCATCGACCCCGCCCGCGCCTTCAACGAGCTGGGATTCGACTCGCTGGCCGCGCTGGAACTGCGTAACCGGCTGAACGCCGCCACCGGCCTGCGGCTGCCCGCCACCCTGACCTTCGACCACCCGAACACCCGCGCGGTCGCCGAGTTGCTGTACGAGCGGCTCGTCCCGGACAGCGGCACCGACGGCGGGCTGCCCGAGGACGAGATCCGGCGCATCCTGCTCGCCATCCCCATCAGCCGGCTCCGGGACGCCGGCCTGATGGACAGCCTGCTCGAGCTGGGCGGCGTGCGGGTCGGCACCGCGGAGCCGGACGCCGCACCGGCCAGTTCCATCGACGACATGGACGCCGACGCACTGATCAGCATGGCGCTCGCCGACCTCGGCGGCGCGACGACGGAAGCGGGGAGCTGACCACATGGCCCACTCGGAGGAGAAGCTCGTCACCGCGCTGCGGGCCTCGCTGAAGGAGAACGAGTGGCTGCGGGAGCAGAACCGCAAGCTGGACTCGGTGCTGCGTGAGCCGATCGCCATCGTCGGCATGGCCTGCCGCTATCCCGGCGGGGTGCGGACCCCGGACGACCTGTGGGACCTGGTCGCCGCCGGTGGGGACGGGATCTCCACCTTCCCCACGGACCGGGGTTGGAACGTGGCGGAGTTGTACGACCCGACGCCGGGGGTGGCGGGGAAGTCGTACACGCGGGAGGGTGGTTTCCTGCACGACGCGGCGGAGTTCGACCCGGAGTTCTTCGGGATCAGCCCGCGTGAGGCGCTGACGATGGACCCGCAGCAGCGGCTGCTGCTGGAGGTCTCGTGGGAGGCGTTCGAGAGCGCCGGCATCGACCCCACCGGGCTGGCCGGCAGCGACACCGGTGTCTTCGCCGGCGTGATGTACCACGACTACCCGGAGAGCACCGCCACCGGCTCGATCGTGTCGGGCCGGGTCGCGTACAGCTTCGGCCTGGAGGGGCCGGCCGTCACCGTCGACACCGCGTGCTCGTCGTCGCTTGTCGCCCTGCACATGGCCGTGCAGGCGCTGCGCAACGGCGAGTGCTCGCTCGCGCTGGCCGGCGGGGCCACCGTGATGGCGACCCCCGCCACCTACGTCGGCTTCTCCCAGCAGCGCGGGCTGTCGCCGGACGGCCGGTGCAAGTCGTTCGCCGCCGCCGCCGACGGCACCGGCTTCGGCGAGGGCGCCGGCATGCTGGTCGTGGAGCGGCTCTCCGACGCCCGGCGCAACGGGCACCCGGTGCTCGCCGTCGTCCGTGGCTCGGCGGTCAACCAGGACGGCGCCTCCAACGGCCTGACCGCCCCGAACGGTCCGGCGCAGCGGCGGGTGATCCGGGCCGCGCTGTCCAACGCGCGGCTGTCGGCCAACCAGGTCGACGTGGTCGAGGCGCACGGCACCGGCACCACCCTGGGCGACCCCATCGAGGCGCAGGCCATCCTCGCCACCTACGGCCAGGACCGGGACCGGCCGCTGTGGCTCGGCTCGATCAAGTCGAACATCGGCCACACCCAGGCCGCCGCCGGCGTCGGCGGGATCATCAAGATGGTGCTCGCCATGCGGCACCGGCTGCTGCCGAAGACGCTGCACGTGGACGCCCCGAGCGACCAGGTCGACTGGACGGAGGGCGCGGTCTCCCTGCTGACCGAGGCCGTCGCCTGGCCCCGGGGCGCCGAGCCGTCCCGCGCCGCCGTGTCGTCCTTCGGGGTGAGCGGCACCAACAGCCACGTGATTCTGGAGGAGCCGCCCGCACCCGAGGCCGCGCAGCCCGAGGCTGAGGTGAGCGGCCCGGTGCCGTGGGTGCTGTCCGGCCGTACGCCCGACGCCCGCCGCGACCAGGCGGCCCGGCTGCTCGCCCACCTCGACCAGCACCCCGCCGCCCCGGCCGACGTCGCCGCCGCCCTGGCGGCGCGGGCCCGGTTCGAGCACCGGGCGGTCGTGGTCGGCACGGACCCCGCCGACCTGCGGGCCGGCCTGGCTGCCGTCGCGGCGGCCGAACCCGCCGCGACCGTCGCCACCGGCACCGCGCTGAAGACCGAGCCACGGGTCGTCTTCATGTTCCCCGGCCAGGGCTCGCAGTGGGTCGGCATGGCCGTCGAGCTGATGGACACCGCCGAGGTCTTCGCCGCCCGGATGGACGAGTGCGCGAAGGCTGTCGACGCGTTCACCGACTGGTCGCTGCTCGACGTCGTCCGGGGCGTGCCCGGCGCGCCGTCGCTCGACCGGGTGGACGTGGTGCAGCCGGTGCTGTTCGCCGTGATGGTGTCGCTCGCGGCGCTGTGGCGGTCGTACGGCGTGGCCCCCGCCGCTGTGGTGGGGCACTCGCAGGGCGAGATCGCCGCCGCCGTCGTCGCCGGTGCGCTCTCCCTCGACGACGGCGCCCGCGTGGTCGCGTTGCGCAGCCGGGCGATCGCCGCCGGGCTGGCGGGGCGCGGCGGCATGGCCTCGGTGGCGGCGGCGCGATCGGACGTCCAGGCGCGGCTCGCCCGGTGGGGTGACCGGATCTCGGTCGCGGCGGTCAACGGGCCCGCCGCCACCGTCGTCTCCGGCGAGCCCGAGGCCCTGCAGGAGCTGCTGGCCGCCTGCGAGGCCGACGGTGTCCGGATGCGGATGATCCCGGTGGACTACGCCTCGCACTCCGCGCAGGTGGAGGCCATCCGGGACGAGCTGCTGGGCGTCCTCGCCGACGTCCGGCCGCGCGGCGCCGACGTGCCGTTCTACTCCACGCTCACCGGCGAGGTCGCCGACACCTCGACGCTCGACGCCGGGTACTGGTACGCCAACCTGCGCGGCACGGTCCGGTTCGAGGAGGCGATCGACCGCCTGCTCGCCGACGGGCACGACGTCCTCGTGGAGATCAGCCCGCACCCCGTGCTCGGCATGGGCGTGCGGGAGATCCTGGACCGCGCCGACGCCCCGGCCGCGCTCGTCGGGTCGCTGCGGCGGGACGAGGGCGGCCTGTCGCGCTTCCTGCTCTCGCTGGCCGAGGCGCACGTCCGTGGCGTCGCCGTCGACTGGTCCCGGCACGCCCACGGCGTCGGGGCCCCGCTGCCGACGTACGCGTTCCAGCACCAGCGGTACTGGCAGCTCGCCGCGGCGTCCGCCGTGGACGCCCGGGGCCTCGGCGTCGACGTCGTCGACCACCCGCTGCTCGGGGCCGCGCTCACCGTCCCGGATCAGGACATCGTCGTGCTCGCCGGCCGGATCAGCCTGGATACGCACCCGTGGCTGGCCGACCACGCCGTCCTGGACACCGTCCTGCTGCCCGGCACGGCGCTCGTCGAACTCGCCGTCCGCGCCGGTGACGAGGTCGGCTGCCCGGCCGTCGAGGAACTCACCCTCACCACCCCGCTCGTCCTGCCGGCGCAGGGCGGGGTGGCCCTGCGGATCACCGTGGAGGCGCCGGACGAGCACGGCCGCCGGACGCTGGGCGTCTACGGGCAGACCGACACCGAGGCGACGGTGGGCATGTGGACCCGGCACGCCACCGGTGTCCTCGCCGCCGGCACGCCGGCGGGGGAGCGGCTCGCCGAGTGGCCGCCCGCCGACGCGCGGGCGGTCGACCTCGCCGACCTGTACGACCGGCTCGCCGGCCTGGGTCTCCAGTACGGTCCGGTGTTCCAGGGACTGCGGGCCGCGTGGCAGCGGGGCGACGAGACGTTCGCCGAGGTGTCCCTGCCGGAGGGCGCCGACACCGACGGCTTCGGGCTGCACCCGGCGCTGCTCGACGCCGCCCTGCACGCCCTCGCCGGGGAGGTCGGGGACGGCACCGCGCGGCTGCCGTTCGCCTGGAGCGGCGTGACGCTGCACGGGACGGGCGCGACGAGCCTGCGGGTCCGGCTCACCAGGAAGGGCGCGGACAGCGTCGCCCTGTCCGTCGCGGACCACGCCGGCGACCCGGTCGCCACCGTGGCGGCGCTCACCGTGCGCCCCGTGGCCGCGCAGGCGCTGCGCGGGCGCAGCGGCTTCGTCGAGTCGCTGTTCCGGCTGGAGCGGACGCCGTTGGCCGTCGGCCGGGCCGACCGTGGCGACTGGCAGACCGTGGGCGAGGCCCCGGTCTTCGACGCGCCGCCGGTGGCGCTGGCCGACGCGACGGCCGACACGCTGTTCCTGCCGTGCTTCTCCGCCGCACCCGGCGTCGCCGCGGCTTCCGAACTCACGGCGTACGCGCTGACCACCATCCAGCAGTGGCTCGCCGCACCGGACCTGGCCGAGACCAGGCTCGTCGTGGTGACCCGCCCGGGCGACCTGGCCGGGGCTGCGGTGCACGGCCTGGTCCGCTCCGCGCAGGCGGAGAACCCGGAGCGGATCGTCCTGCTGGAGGCCGACGACACGGCGGCCGACCTGGTGGCCGGGGCGCTGGCCACCGGCGAGCCGGTGCTCACCATCCGCGACGGCGCGGTGAGCGCGCCCCGCCTGGCCCGGGTTCCGGACGCAGGCGTCACCGGGCCGGCGGTGTTCGGCCCGGACAGCCGGGTGCTCGTCACCGGCGGCACCGGGACCCTCGGCGCGCTGGTCGCCCGCCACCTGGTCACCGAGCACGGGGTACGCGACCTCGTGCTGACCAGCCGCCGTGGCCTGGCCGCCGCCGGCGCGGTCGAGCTGCGCGACGAACTCACGGAACTGGGCGCGACGGTGACGGTGGCGTCCTGCGACGCGGCGGACCGCGAGCAGGTCGCGGCGTTGCTGGCGGCACACCCGGTCACCGGCGTCGTGCACACCGCCGGGGTGATGGCCGACGCCACCATCGCCACGCTCACCCCCGACCAGATCGCCCAGGTGCTGCGCCCCAAGGTGGACGCGGCCTGGCACCTGCACGAGCTGGCCGGCGACGTCACCGCCTTCGTGCTGTTCTCCTCGGCCGCGGGCATCTTCGGCAGCCCCGGCCAGGGCGCGTACGCGGCCGCGAACGCGCTGCTCGACGCCCTCGCGGAGCAGCGCCGGGCGGCGGGCCTGCCGGCCCACTCGCTCGCCTGGGGGCTGTGGGCCGAGCGCAGCGAGATGACCGCCGACGTGGGCGGCGCGCAGTTGAGCCGGATGGCGCGTACCGGCATGGGAGAGCTGTCCAGCAAGGACGGCCTGGCGCTGTTCGACGCCGCGCTGCGGTCGGCCGACACGGTGCTGGCGCCGGTGCCGATCGACCTCGCCGTGTTCGGCCGGGGCGACCGCGAGCCGCCGGAGCTGCTGCGCGGCCTCGTCCGCGCCCCGGCCCGCCGGGCGGTGGGCGGCTCGTCGCTGGCCCAGCGGCTGGCCGACGTGCCCGCCGAGCGCCGTACCGAGGTGGTGCTGGAGGTGGTCCTCACCCGGGTCGCGTCCGTGCTCGGCTACGCCCGGGCGGACCGGCTGCCGGCGGGCCGCGCCTTCAAGGAACTCGGCTTCGACTCGCTCACCGCGCTCGACCTGCGCAACCAGCTCAACGCGACGACCGGGCTGCGGCTGCCGGCGACGCTGGTGTTCGACTACCCGACGCCGGAACTGCTGGCCGGGCACCTGGTGGAGCAGCTGGGCGGCGGGCGGACGGCGACGACGGACGTCGCGGTGGCCCGGCACGACCACGAGCCGATCGTGATCGTGGGGATGGCGTGCCGCTTCCCCGGCGGCGTGCGCACCCCGGAGGACCTGTGGCGGCTGCTCGCCGGCGGCGGCGACGCGATCGGACCGTTCCCCACCGACCGGGGATGGCAGCTCGACACCCTGTTCGACCCCGACCCGGCCAACCCGGGCACCAGCTACGTCGACCAGGGCGGGTTCCTCTACGACGCGGCCAGCTTCGACCCCGGCTTCTTCGGCATCTCGCCGCGCGAGGCGCTGGCGATGGACCCGCAGCAGCGGCTGTTGCTGGAGACGTCGTGGGAGGCGCTGGAGCGGGCCGGGATCGACCCGACCTCGCTGCGCGGCAGCCGGACCGGCGTGTACGCGGGCGTCATGTACAACGACTACGGCAACGTGCTGAGCGCCTCCGCCGAGTCCGTCGACGGGTTCCTGTCCACCGGAAACTCCGGCGGGGTGATCTCCGGCCGGATCTCGTACTCGCTCGGGCTGGAGGGCCCGACGATGACCGTCGACACCGCCTGCTCGTCGTCGCTGGTCGCCCTGCACCTCGCCGTCTCCGCGCTGCGCAACGGGGAGTGCTCCCTCGCGCTCGCCGGGGGCGTGTCGGTGATGTCGACGCCGGGCACCTTCCTGGAGTTCTCCCGGCAGCGCAACCTCGCCCCCGACGGGCGGTGCAAGTCGTTCGCGGGCGCCGCCGACGGCACCTCGCTCTCGGAGGGCGTCGGCGTGCTGGTGGTGGAGCGGCTCTCCGAGGCCCGCCGCCACGGGCACCCGGTGCTCGCCGTGGTGCGGGGCTCGGCGGTGAACTCCGACGGCGCCTCCAACGGGCTGACCGCGCCGAACGGGCCGGCCCAGCAGCGGGTGATCCGGGCCGCCCTGGCGGACGCCCGGCTGTCGCCCGCCGAGGTCGACGTCGTCGAGGCACACGGCACGGGCACGACCCTGGGCGACCCGATCGAGGCGCAGGCCGTCCTCGCCACGTACGGCCAGGAGCGCGCGGCACCGGTGCTGCTCGGTTCGGTCAAGTCGAACCTCGGTCACACGCAGGCCGCCGCCGGGGTGGCCGGCATCATGAAGATGGTGCTGGCGCTGCGGCACGGCCTGCTGCCGCAGACCCTGCACGTGGACGAGCCCTCGCCGCACGTCGACTGGACCTCCGGCGCGGTACGCGTCGCCGCGACCCCGGTGCCGCTCGCCGCCGCCGACCGCCCGGTGCGGGCCGCCGTGTCGTCCTTCGGCATCAGCGGCACCAACGCGCACGTACTGCTGGAGCAGGTCGAGCCGGCGCCGCCGGTCGACGCGCCGGACGTCCCGTTCACGCCGTTGCTGCTGTCCGCGCGCACCGAGGAAGGGCTGCGGGAGCAGATCCCCCGGCTGCGCGCCCACCTCGCCGCCGAGCCGACGCTGCACCCGGTCGACGTCGCGCACACCCTGGCCACCGGGCGGGCCGGGTTCGCGCACCGCGCGGTGCTGCTCGGCGACGACGTCGTGACCGGCACGGCCGACGGCGGGAAGCTCGCGATGGTCTTCACCGGTCAGGGGGCGCAGCGGGTCGGGATGGCGGCGGAGCTGATGGGCTTTCCGGTGTTCGCGCGGGCGTTCGACGAGGTGTGTGGTGAGTTGGACCGGCATCTGGAGCGGCCGTTGCGGGAGGTGCTGGGCTCGGAGGAGTTGCATCAGACGGGGTGGACGCAGCCGGCGTTGTTCGCGGTCGAGGTGGCGTTGTTCCGGTTGTTCGAGTCGTGGGGTGTGCGGCCGGACTTCGTGGCGGGGCACTCGATCGGTGAGCTGGCCGCCGCGCACGTGGCGGGTGTCTGGTCGCTGGCCGACGCCGCGAAGGTGGTGGCGGCGCGCGGCCGGTTGATGCAGGCCCTGCCGCCGGGTGGGGCGATGGTGGCCGTGCGGGCCACGGAGGCGGACGTCGTGCCGAAGCTGTCGGACCAGGTGGCGATCGCGGCGGTGAACGGGCCGGAGTCGGTGGTGCTCTCCGGCGAGGAGGCCGCCACGCTCGCCGTCGCCGAACAGCTGACCGGGCGGGGCCGCAAGGCGCGGCGGCTGACCGTGTCACACGCGTTCCACTCGCCGCTGATGGACCCGATGCTCGACGACTACCGCGCGGTCGTGGCCCAGGTGGAGTGCCGGGAGCCGGCCATCGCGCTGATCTCGACGGTGACGGGCGGAGTGACCACCCTCGACACCGACTACTGGGTGCGGCAGGTGCGCGAACCCGTCCGGTTCGCCGACGCGGTCACCGCGCTGGCCGCGTCCGGGGCGACCACCTTCCTGGAGATCGGCCCCGACGCGGTGCTCACCGCGCTCGGCCGGAACGTGGCCGAGGGCACCTGGATCCCGGTCTGCCGCAAGGGCCGCGCCGAGCCGGACACCGTGGCCGCCGCGTTCGCCCGGCTCGCCGTACGCGGCGCGCGCATCGACTGGTCGGCGGTGGCGCCGGGCCGGACGGTGGAGCTGCCCACCTCCGCCTTCCAGCACCAGACGTACTGGCCGCGGGCGGGCGCCGGCACCGGCGACGCGAGCGGGCTGGGCCAGACGCGGACGAACCACCCGCTGCTGGGCGCGGCGGTCGAGCTGCCGGACGGCGGCGCGGTGTTCACCGGCCGGCTCGCGCTCACCACCCACCCGTGGCTCGCCGACCACGCGGTCGCGGACCTGGTGCTGCTGCCCGGCGCCGCGCTCGTCGAGTTGTCGGCGTACGCCGGCGGCGAGGTCGGCTGCCCCCGGGTCGAGGAACTGACGCTTGAGGCGCCGCTGGTGCTGCCGGAGGCCGGCGGCGTCCAGGTGCGGGTGACGGTGGGCGGACCGGCGCCGGACGGCGGCCGGGACGTCAGCGTCCACTCGCGGGTCGAGAACGAGGACGGGTGGACGGCCCACGCGACGGGCCGGCTCACCCCGGTCGGGACGGCCGGTGCCGACCTGCGGGCCTGGCCCCCGGACGCGGAACCGGTCGACGTGTCCACGACGTACGACGACCTGTTCGCGCGCGGCCTGCGCTACGGCCCGGTCTTCCAGGGCCTGACCGCGGCGTGGCGGCGCGGGGACGAGGTGTTCGCGGAGATCACCCTGCCGGAGCAGGCGCACGACGACGCCGGCCGCTTCGGCCTGCACCCGGCGCTGCTGGACGCCGCCCTGCACGCGGCGGCGGCGACCGGCGACGGCGAGGTGGTGCTGCCGTTCTCGTGGCGCGGGGTCACCCTGCACACGGCGGGTGCCACCCGGCTGCGGGCCCGGATCTCCTCGGGCGACGGCCCGGCGGCGATCACCCTCGCCGACGCGACGGGTGCCCCGGTGGCCTCGGTCGAGGCGCTGGCGGTGCGCCCGGTGTCGCCGGACCAGCTCGCCGCCCTGCGCCGCGACCGCCACGAGTCGCTGCTGCACCTGGAGTGGACGCCCGTGACCGAGCCGCCCCGGCCGCGTACGGTCGCGGTGCTCGGGGCCGGGATCGACGGCCTCGACGCGACCGCGTACCCCGACCTGGCGGCCCTCGGCGCGGCCGTCGAGGCCGGCGCCGCGGTGCCCGAGGTGGTGCTGGCGCGGTGCCTCCCGGACCGGGGTCCGGCGGAGGACGTACGGGCCCGGGCGGCCACCCACCAGACGCTCGCCCTCGCGCAGCAGTGGCTCGCCGACGAGCGGTTCGCCACCTCCCGGCTGGCCGTGCTGACCAGCGGCGCGGTGGCCACCCGTCCCGACGCCGACGTCACCGACCTCGCCGGGGCCGCGGTCTGGGGCC
This sequence comes from Micromonospora sp. NPDC047074, assembly GCF_040643815.1. Classification (NCBI taxonomy): domain Bacteria; kingdom Bacillati; phylum Actinomycetota; class Actinomycetes; order Micromonosporales; family Micromonosporaceae; genus Micromonospora; species Micromonospora sp. NPDC047074. Next base: position 48,024 of record NZ_JBEYVB010000021.1, on the reverse strand, counting down.
TGATCCGCTCCGCGCAGTCCGAACACGGCGACCGGTTCGTCCTGGTCGACGTCGACCAGGACACCGACCCCGGGCTGCCCGCCGCGCTCGGCAGCGACGAGCCGCAACTCGCCGTCCGTGGCACCGGGCTCCTGGTGCCCCGCCTGGCGCGGGCCGGCGTCACCGCCGACGCCGGGGCGACCGCCTTCGAGGGGGCCGTCCTGGTCACGGGCGCCACCGGCGTGCTCGGTCGGCTCGTCGCCCGGCACCTGGTCACCCGGCACGGGGTCCGCGAGCTGGTCCTGGCCAGCCGCAGCGGCCCCGCCGCCGAGGGCGCGACCGAGCTGCGCGACGAACTCGTCGCCCTCGGGGCCGAGGTCACCGTCGCCGCGTGCGACGTCGCCGACCGCGACGCGCTCGCCGCGCTGCTCGCCGCGCACCCGGTGCGCGGGGTGGTGCACACGGCGGGCGTCGTGGACGACGGCGTCATCTCCTCGCTGACCCCGGAGCGGGTCGACCGGGTGCTGCGGCCCAAGGTCGACGCCGCGACGAACCTGCACGAGCTGACCGGGGACCTGACCGCGTTCGTCCTGTTCTCCTCGGCCTCCGGCGTGCTCGGCGGGCCCGGCCAGGGCAACTACGCCGCCGGCAACGCCTACCTGGACGCGCTCGCCCAGCACCGGCGGGCGAACGGGCAGCCGGCCGTGTCGCTGGCCTGGGGCCGCTGGGAGCAGGCGGGCATGGCCGAGCAGTTGACCGAGGCCGACCTGCGGCGCATGTCGCGCTCGGGCGTCGGCGCGCTCACCGTCGACGAGGCGCTGGCCCTGTTCGACGCGGCGCTGCACGCCCAGGGCATGGTGGCGCCCATCCGGCTCGACCACCGGGCCCTGCGGGACCGCGCCGTCGCGGGCATGGTGCCGCCGCTGCTGCGCGGCCTGGTCCGGGTGCCCGCCCGGCGGGCGGCCGACGCCGACGCGGGCGCGGCCGACGCGCTGCGGCAGCGGCTCGCCGGCCGCGACGCCGAGGAGGCCGGGGCCATCCTGCTCGACCTGGTACGTACCCAGGTGGCGGGCGTGCTGGCGTACCCGGACCCGGGGGCCGTCGCCGCCGACCGGCCGTTCAGCGAGCTGGGCTTCGACTCGCTCACCGCCGTCGAGCTGCGCAACCGGGTGAGCGCGGCGACCGGGCTGCGGCTCTCCGCGACGCTGGTGTTCGACCACCCGACGTCGAACGCCCTCGCCGCGCACCTGCGGGCCGAACTCGCCGGCGAGACGGGTGGCGCCAACGCGGTACTGGCCGCGTTCGCCGAACTCGACCGCCTCGAGGCGGCCCTGCCGGACGTCGACGAGCAGGCCCGTACGCGGCTCTCGCTGCGCCTGCGCGACGTGCTGTCGAAGCTCGGCGGCGAGCCGGCAGCCACCGGGAACGACATCGAATCCGCGACCGACGACGAGGTCTTCGCTCTCATCGACAGCGAACTGGGGATCTCATGACTGTGCGAGGAGGGCGACCGTAGTGGCCAACGAGGACAAGCTCCGGGACTACCTGAAGCGGGTCACGGTCGACCTGCAGAAGACCCGGCAGCGCCTGCACGAGGCGGAGGCGTCCGCGCACGAGCCGGTCGCGATCGTCGGCATGGCCTGCCGCTACCCGGGCGGCGTGAGCAGCCCCGAGGACCTGTGGCGGCTGGTGGAGTCCGGCACCGACGCGACCGGCGCGTTCCCGACCGACCGCGGGTGGGACCTGGAGTCGCTCTACGACCCCGAGTCGAGCCGGGAGGGCACCTCCTACACCACGCGCGGCGGCTTCCTGTACGACGCGGCGGACTTCGACCCGACGTTCTTCGGCATCAGCCCGCGTGAGGCGGTCGGGCTGGACCCGCAGCAGCGGCTGATGCTGGAGGTGGCGTGGGAGACGCTGGAGCGGGCCGGCATCGATCCGGCCTCGCTCACGGGCAGCCCGACCGGCGTCTTCACCGGCCTGATGTACCACGACTACCTGGGCAGCAACAGCTCCGGCAGCGTGGTCTCCGGCCGGGTCGCCTACACGCTGGGCACGGAGGGACCCGCGGTCACCGTGGACACCGCCTGCTCGTCGTCCCTCGTGGCGCTGCACCTGGCGATCCAGGCCCTGCGCCGGGGCGACTGCACGCTCGCGCTCGTCGGCGGCGTCTCGGTCATGGCGACGCCGCTGACGTTCGTCGAGTTCTCCCGCCAGCGTGGCCTGTCGCCGGACGGCCGCTGCCGGTCGTACTCGGCGGACGCCGACGGCACGGGCTTCGCCGAGGGCGTGGGCGTACTGCTCGTGGAGCGGCTGTCGGACGCGCTGCGCAACGGCCACCGCGTCCTGGCGGTCGTCCGGGGCTCCGCGGTCAACCAGGACGGCGCGTCGAACGGGCTGACCGCCCCGAACGGGCCGTCGCAGCAGCGGGTCATCGAGGCGGCGCTTGTCGACGCGGGCCTGTCGACGCGCCAGGTCGACGTGGTCGAGGGGCACGGCACCGGGACGACCCTGGGCGACCCGATCGAGGCGCAGGCGCTGCTCGCGACCTACGGCCAGGACCGGGAGGAACCGCTCTGGCTCGGCTCGGTGAAGTCGAACATCGGCCACACCCAGGCCGCGGCCGGGGTCGCCGGGATCATCAAGATGGTGGAGGCGATCCGGCGCGGCGTGCTGCCCGCGACGCTGCACGCCGAGCAGCCGTCGGACCAGGTGGACTGGACGGCCGGGAACGTGCGGCTGCTGACCGAGGCCACGCCGTGGCCCCTGACCGGGCAGCCGCGCCGGGCGGCGGTCTCCTCGTTCGGGTTCAGCGGCACGAACGCCCACGTGATCGTGGAGCAGGCGCCGGAGGTCGAGGCGCCCGAGCCGGCCTCGGCGCCGGTGACGTCGCTGCTGGTCACCGCCCGCGACGCCGACGGGCTGCGGGACCAGGCGCGGCGGCTGTCCGCGGTGGCGGCGCGGGTCGAGCCCGCGGAACTGGGCTACGCCCTGGCCACCACCCGGTCCCGCTTCGCGCACCGGGCCGCGGTGGTGGGCTCCTCCGCCAAGGAGTTGAGCGCGGGCCTGGCCGCCCTGGCCGGCGACGAGCAGGCCGCCAACCTGGTGCGGGGCCGGGCCACGGACGGCCGGGTCGCGATGCTCTTCTCCGGGCAGGGCGCACAGCGGCTGGGCATGGGGCGCGGCCTGTACGCGGCGTACCCGGAGTTCGCGGCGGCGTTCGACGAGGTGTGCGCGGCGCTGGACCCGCACCTGGACCGGCCGCTGCGCGACATCCTCGACACCGAGGACCTGCACCTGACCGCCTGGACCCAACCCGCCCTGTTCGCCGTCGAGGTGGCCCTGTACCGGCTCGTCCGGTCGTGGGGGGTCACCCCGGCTGTCCTGGCCGGGCACTCGATCGGTGAGCTGGCCGCCGCGCACGTCGCGGGCGTGTTCCCGCTGGCTGACGCGGCCCGCCTGGTCGCGGCGCGCGGCCGGCTGATGCAGGCGCTGCCGGCCGGTGGGGCGATGCTCGCCGTGCAGGCCACCGAGGACGAGGTCACGCCGCTGCTCGGCGCGGACGTCGACATCGCCGCCGTCAACGGCCCCGACTCGGTGGTCGTCTCCGGCACGGAGGAGGCGGTGGCGGCGGTGGCCGCGCGGTTCGCCGACCGGCGGACCCGGCGGTTGACCGTGTCGCACGCCTTCCACTCGCCGCTGATGGACCCGATGCTCGCGGAGTTCCGGGCGGTGGCCGCCACGGTGTCCTACGCGCCACCGGCGATTCCGGTGGTCTCGACGGTCACCGGTGCGCCGGTGGGCGACGAACTGGCGACGCCGGAGTACTGGGTGGGGCAGGTCCGCGCCACCGTGCGCTTCGCGGACGCGGTACGCGCCGTCGCCGCGACCGGCGTCACGACGTTCCTCGAACTGGGCCCGGACTCGGTGCTCGCCACCATGGCGGCGGACTGCCTGGACGGCGACGTGCTGGCCACGCCGGTGCTGCGCCGGGAGCGGGACGAGCCGCGTGCCCTGGTGGAGGCGCTGGCGCGGCTGGAGACCCGGGGCGTCACCGTGGACGCGGAGGCGTTCTACCACCGGTCCGGGCTGTCCCGGGTCGACCTGCCGACGTACGCCTTCCAGCACGAGCGGTTCTGGCAGGACAGCGTCGGCCCGGCCGGCTCCGCCGAGGCCGACGACGACGGCCTGTGGGCGGCCGTGGACAGCGGTGACCTCGACACGGTGGTCACCACGCTCGACGTGGACCCGCAGGCGCCCCTGGCGTCGGTGCTGCCCGCGCTGTCCGCGTGGCGCAGGGGGCGGCAGGAGCGGTCCACCCTGGACGGCTGGCGCTACCAGGCGCGGTGGGAGCGCCGCCCCGGCGGCACCCCGGGCACGCTGACCGGCACCTGGCTGCTGGTGCTCCCCGGGCCGGCGGTCACCGGTGACACGGGTGCCGCCGTCGCCGACGCGCTCGCCGCGCACGGCGCCACCGTCGTCACCACCGGTCCCGACGACCTGGCGGGCCACCTCGACGGGGAGCTGGCCGGCGTGGTGTCGCTGCTCGCGCTCGACGAGGCGTTCCTGCCCGACCACCCCGGAGTCCCGGCGGGCACGGCCGCCACCCTCGAACTGGTCCGCACCCTCGCCGGGCGGGGCGTCCCGCTGTGGTGCCTCACCCGGGGCGCCGTCGCCACCTCGCCGGCCGACCCGGTGACCGGGGTGGCCCAGTCGCAGGTGTGGGGTCTCGGCCGGGCCGCCGCGCTGGAGCTGCCGGACACCTGGGGTGGCCTGGTCGACCTGCCCGCCGAGCTGGACGGGCGCACCGCCGCCGCGCTGGCCGGCGTGCTCGCCGGCATCGGCGAGGACCAGGTCGCCGTGCGTCCCGACGGGGTGTTCGCCCGCCGGCTGCACCGCGCGCCGGTGACCGGCAACCCGCGCTGGCGCGGCGCGTCCGGCACCGTGCTGGTCACCGGAGGCACCGGCACCCTCGGCATCGAGGCCGCCCGGCTGTACGCGCGGCACGGCGCCGAGCGGGTCGTCCTGCTGAGCCGGCGCGGCACCGCCCCCGCCGAGGTGCTCGACGAGCTGCGCGGGCTGGGCGCCGAGGTCGACGTCGTCGCCTGCGACGTGGCCGACCGCGCGGCCCTGGAGGCGGTGGTCGCCCGCTACCCCGACGTGCGTGCCGTGCTGCACGTGGCGGGGCTGGCGCAGCTCACCGGCATCGTGGACATGGAGCTCGCCGAGTTCACCGACGTGGTCTCCGCCAAGGTCGCCGGCGCCGCCAACCTGGATGCGATCTTCGCCGATCGCGACCTCGACGAGTTCGTGCTCTTCTCCTCCGTGGCCGGTGTCTGGGGCAGCGGCGGACAGGCCGCCTACGCCGCGGGCAACGCCTACCTGTGCGCCCTCGCCGAGGCGCGGCGCGGCCGGGGGCAGGTCGCCACCGCCCTGGCCTGGGGGCCGTGGGCCGAGAGCACCCTGGTGGACGACGACATGTCGGCCAACCTGCGCAGGCGGGGCCTGGCGCCGATGGCGCCGGACCGCGCCGTCGCGGCCATGCGTACCGCCCTGGCGGCCGGCGACACGGCCGTCGTGCTCGCGGACCTGGACTGGGCCGCGTTCGTGCCGTCGTTCACCGCGCTGCGGCCCAGCCGGCTGTTCGACACGATCCCCGAGGCGGTCGCCGACGAGGAGCCCACCGGGCCGTCCTCGTCGTCGGACTTCGCCCGCCAGCTCGCCGCGCTGCCGGAGGCGGACCGCCTCGACCACGCCGTCGGGCTGGTCCGCACGCAGGTCGCGCTCACCCTCGGCTACGCGGGCCCGGAGGCGGTCGAGCCGACGTCGGCGTTCAAGGAGCTGGGTTTCGACTCGGTCACCGCCGTCGAGTTCCGCAACCGGATGGTCGAGGCCACCGGCGTGCGGCTCTCCGCGGCCGTCGCCTTCGACTACCCGACCCCGGTCGCCCTGGCCGAGCACCTGCTGGCCAGCGGTCGCACCGAGGTGGTGGTCGGCACCGTCGCCGCCGACGAGCCGATCGCCATCGTCGGCATGAGCTGCCGGTTCCCCGGCGGCGTCAGCTCGCCCGAGGAGCTGTGGGCGATGCTGCGCGAGGGGCGCGACGGCATCGGCCCGTTCCCCACCGACCGCGGCTGGGACCTCGACAGCCTGTTCCACCCCGACCCGGAGCACTCCGGGACCAGCTACGTCCGGGAGGGCGGCTTCATCGCCGACCTGCCCGGCTTCGACGCGGCCTTCTTCGGCATCAGCCCCCGCGAGGCGGAGGCCATGGACCCGCAGCAGCGGCTGGTGCTGGAGGCGTCCTGGGCGGCCTTCGAGGACGCGGGCATCGACCCGACGGCGCTGCGGGGCAGCGCGACCGGCGTGTACGTCGGCGCCAACAACGTCGACTACGCCCGGATCACCGGCGCGGCCGGGGCGAGCGCGGAAGGCTTCATGGCCACCGGCAACGCCGCGAGCATCCTCTCCGGCCGCCTCTCCTACGTGCTGGGGCTGGAGGGCCCGGCCGTCACGGTGGACACCGCCTGCTCGTCGTCGCTGGTGGCGATGCACCTGGCGGTCGGGGCGCTGCGCTCGGGCGAGTGCGCGATGGCGGTCGCGGGTGGCGTGACCGCCATGTCGACGCCGGGCGCGTTCCTGGAGTTCAGCCGGATGCGGGGGCTCGCCCCGGACGGGCGCTGCAAGGCGTTCGCGGCCGGCGCGGACGGCACCAACTGGGGCGAGGGCATCGGCATGGTCGTCCTCGAACGGCTCTCCGACGCGCTGGCGGCGGGCCACGAGGTGCTGGCCGTGCTGCGCGGGACCGCCGTTAACCAGGACGGCGCGTCCAACGGGCTGACCGCGCCGAACGGGCCGTCGCAGCAACGGGTCATCCGGCAGGCGCTGGCCGACGCCGGGCTGTCCCCGTCCGACGTGGACGTGGTCGAGGCGCACGGCACCGGCACGACGCTGGGCGACCCGATCGAGGTCGACGCGCTGTTCGCCACGTACGGGCAGGACCGCGCCGCCGACCGGCCGCTCTGGCTCGGCTCGGTCAAGTCGAACATCGGGCACACCCAGGCGGCGGCGGGCGTCGCCGGAGTGATCAAGATGGTGCTCGCGTTGCGGCACGGCGAACTGCCCCGGACCCTGCACGTGGCCGAGCCGACGACGCACGTCGACTGGGCGGGCGGGGTCCGGCTGCTGGCCGAGGCGCAGCCGTGGGGGCGCAACGGGCACCCGCGTCGCGCCGGTGTCTCGTCGTTCGGCTTCAGCGGCACCAACGCCCACCTCCTCGTCGAGGAGGCCCCGGAGCCGCCCGAGGCCGCCCGGCCGCACGACGGCGGGCCGGTCGCGCTGGTGCTCTCGGCCCGGTCGGACGGCGCGCTGCGCCAGCAGGCCGCCGAGATCGAGCCGCTCCTGGCCGACCTGTCGCCGCGCGACCTGGCGTACTCGCTGTCGCTGCGGACCGCCCACCCGCGCCGCGCGGTCGTGGTCGGCGGGGCCGACGAGCTGCGCGCCGGCCTCGCCGCCCTCGCGGCGGGGCAGCCGGCGCCGAACCTGGTCACCGGGGTCGCCGCCGGCACCCCCGGCAAGGTGGCGTTCTCGTTCCCGGGGCAGGGCTCGCAGTGGATCGGCATGGCCGTGGAGCTGCTCGACTCCTCCCCGGTGTTCGCCGCGCGGATGGCCGAGTGCGCCGCCGCCCTGGCGCCGCACGTGGACTGGTCCCTGGAGGACGTCCTGCGGGAGGGCCGGGACCTGGACCGGGTGGACGTCGTCCAGCCCGTCCTGTTCGCCGTGATGGTGTCGCTGGCCGAGCTGTGGCGGCACCACGGCGTCGAGCCCGCCGCCGTGGTCGGGCACTCGCAGGGTGAGATCGCCGCCGCCTGCGTGGCGGGCGCCCTCTCCGTGGCGGACGCGGCCAGGGTCGTGGCCCTGCGCAGCCGGGCGCTGCTGCGCCTGTCCGGCAAGGGCGGCATGGTGTCCGTGCCGCTGCCGGCGGCCGAGGTGCGGGACCGGCTGGAACGCTTCGGCGGCCGGGTGACCGTCGCGACCGTCAACGGGCCCCGCACCACGGTGGTGGCCGGCGAGCTGGACGGCCTCGACGAGCTGCTGGCCGAGTGCGAGCGCGACGGCGTCCGCGCCAAGCGCATCCACGTGGACTACGCGTCGCACTCGGCGTACGTGGCGGAGATCCGCGACGAGCTGCTCGACGTGCTGGCGGGGCTGGAGCCGCGCCGGCCCGAGGTGCCGATCTACTCGACCGTGGACGACCGCTGGCTGGACGACGTGGCCATGGACGCCGAGTACTGGTACCGCAACCTGCGCCAGACGGTGTGGTTCGAGCCCGCGATCCGGGCCCTGCTCGGCGCGGGTGTCACCACGATCGTGGAGGTCAGCCCGCACCCCGTGCTGACCATCGGCGTGCAGGACGTGATCGACGACGCGGAGGCCGCCGCCACCGTGGTCGGCTCGCTGCGCCGGGACGAGGGCGGCCCGGCCCGCTTCCTGCTCTCCCTCGGCGAGGCGCACACGCACGGCGTACGGCCCCGCTGGGGCGTCGAGGGGGCGCGCCGGGTCCGGCTGCCCGGCTACCCGTTCCAGCACGAGCGCTACTGGCCCACCACCGGGGCGGTCACCGCCGACGCGGCCGGGCTGGGGCTCGGCGCCACCGAGCACCCGCTGCTCGGCGCGGCGGTCGCGCTGGCCGACACCGACGGTCTGCTGTTCACCGGCAGGCTGTCGCTGGCCGCGCACCCGTGGCTGGCCGACCACCAGGTCGGTGGGCAGGTGATCGTGCCCGGCACCGCGTTCGTGGAGCTCGCGGTCCGTGCTGGCGACGAGGTGGGCTGCGGTCGTGTCGAGGAGCTGACCCTGACCGCCCCCCTGGTCCTGCCCGAGAAGGGCGGGGTCCAGGTGCAGATGCGGGTCGGCGGGCCGGACGAGACCGGGCAGCGGCAGGTGACCATCCACTCCCGCCCGGACGGGGTCGCCACCGACGCGGCGCCGTGGGTGCGACACGGCGTCGGCCTGCTCGCCCCCGCGCAACCGCCGACCGGGTTCGACACCGTCTGGCCGCCGCAGGCCGAGCCCGTGCCGTCCGACGAGCTGTACGCCACCCTGGCCGCGGCCGGCCTCGCGTACGGCCCGACGTTCCAGGGCGTACGCCGGGTGTGGCGCGACGGCGAGGACGTCCTCGCGGAGGTCGCGCTGCCCACGGCCGCCGCCCGGACGGCGGCCGGGTACGGCCTGCACCCGGCGCTGCTCGACGCCGCGCTGCACCCGCTCGCGCTCGCGGCCGGCAGCACCGGGGCGCTGCTCCCGTTCGAGTGGAGCGGCGTGTCCGTGCACGCCGTCGGCGCGACCGAACTGCGCGTCCGGCTGCGTCCGCGCGGCCGGAACACGGTCGCGGTGACCGTCGCCGACCAGACCAACACGGTGGTCGCCGAGGTGGAGTCGCTGGTGCTGCGGGAGGCCACCGCGCCCGCCCAGCCGAGCACCCACCACGACGCCCTGTTCCGCGTCGAGTGGACCCCGGTCGCCGCCACGGCGGACGCGCCGGACGGCCGTTGGGCGGCGCTCGGCGGCTGCACCCTGCCGCAGGACGCCGGCCTGGTCACCGACACCTACCCGGACCTGGACACGCTGCGGGCCCGCGTCGCGGCGGGCGCTCCGGTGCCCGCCCTGGTCGCCCTGCCCTGCCCGGCCGGCCCGGCCGACGATCCCGCCAAGGCGGCGCACCGGGTCGTCCACGACACCCTCGCGGTGCTGCGCGAGTGGCTCGCGGAGGAGCGGTTCGCCGAGGCCCGGCTGGTCGTCGTCACCCGGGGCGCGGTGAGCGTGCACGAGGCGGCCGGCGACCTGGCCGGCTCGCCGGTGTGGGGCCTGCTCCGGTCGGCCCAGAGCGAGCACCCGGACCGCTTCGTCCTGCTCGACGTCGACGACCGCGAGCCGCACCGGGCGCTCGCGGCGGCGGTCGCGGCCGACGAGCCGCAGCTCGCCGTCCGGGACGGTGTCGCGCTGGTGCCCCGGCTCGCCCGGGCGGCCAGCAGCCCCGCGCTGGTGCCGCCGCCGGCCGACCGCTGGCGGTTGGACGTCACCGAGCGGGGCACGCTGGACAACCTCGCCCTGCTGCCGGAGGCGGAGGAGACCCGCGTCCTGGAGCCGGGTCAGGTGCGCATCGCGATGCGGGCCGCCGGCCTGAACTTCCGGGACGTGCTGATCGCCCTCGACATGTACCCCGGTGGCGGGGCGATGGGCGGCGAGGGCGCCGGCGTGGTCGTGGAGACCGGGCCGGACGTCACGGGCGTCGCGGTCGGCGACCGGGTCATGGGCCTGTTCTACGGCGCCTTCGGCACGGAGGTGGTCACCGACGCGCGGATGGTCGCCCCGGTGCCGTCGGGGTGGTCGTTCCACGTGGCGGCGTCGACCCCGATCGCGTTCTGCACCGCCTACTACGCGCTTGTCGACCTGGCCCGGGTCAAGCCGGGGGAGCGGGTGCTGGTGCACGCCGCGTCCGGTGGCGTCGGCATGGCCGCCGTCCGGCTCGCCCGGCACTTCGGCGCCGAGGTGTACGGCACGGCGAGCACCGGCAAGTGGGACGCGCTGCGGGCGATGGGCCTGCCGGAGACGCACATCGGCAACTCCCGCACGCTGGAGTTCGAGGAGCGGTTCGGCGGGGCCGGCATCGACGTGGTGATCGACTCGCTGGCGAAGGACTTCGTCGACGCCTCGCTGCGCCTGCTCGGTCGCGGCGGCCGGTTCATCGAGATGGGCAAGACCGACGTACGCGACCCGCAGCGGGTCGCCGAGGACCACCCGGGCGTCGCGTACCAGGCGTTCGACCTGCTCGCCATCGACCCGGCGCGGGTCGGCGCGATCCTGCGGGAGGTGCTCGCGCTCTTCGAGGCGGACAGCTTCACGCCGTTGCCGGTCCGGACGTACGACCTGCGCCGCGCCCCGGAGGCGTTCCGGACGATGTCCAAGGCGCAGCACGTCGGCAAGCTCGTGCTCACCGTGCCGCCCCGGCGGGATCCCGACGGCACGGTGCTGATCACGGGCGGCACCGGCACGCTCGGCGGCATGCTGGCCCGCCACCTGGTGACCCGGCGCGGGGTGCGGCACCTGCTGCTCACCAGCCGGCGTGGCCCGGACGCGGCCGGCGCCGCCGAGCTGGTGGCCGAGCTGACCGGGTACGGGGCGGAGGTCACCGTCGCCGCCTGCGACGCGGCCGACCGGACCGCGCTGGCCGCGACCCTGGCCGCGATCCCCGCCGCGCACCCGTTGACCGCCGTGGTGCACACGGCGGGCGTGCTCGCCGACGCGGTGGTGACCGCGCTGACCCCCGAGCAGGTCGACGCGGTGTTGCGCCCGAAGGTCGACGCCGCGGTCAACCTGCACGAGCTGACGCTGGACGGCGAGCTGGCCGAGTTCGTCGTGTTCTCGGCGGCGGCCGGCACGCTCGGCGGCCCCGGGCAGGGCAACTACGCGGCGGCGAACACCTTCCTGGACGCGCTCGTGGCGCGGCGCCGGGCAGCCGGGCTGCCCGCCCGGTCGCTGGCCTGGGGGCTGTGGAGCGAGGCGAGCGGGATGACCGCCCACCTGGATGCCAACGACCGCGCCCGGATGGCCCGGGTCGGGCTGCTGGAGCTGTCGGCGGAGCAGGGCATGGCGCTCTACGACGCCACGGAGCTCATCGACGAGCCGTTGCTGGTGCCGATGCCGGTCGACCCGGCGGCCCTGCGCGAGCTGGGCCGGGTGGGCCTGCTGCCGGTGCTGCTGCGGGGCCTGGTGCGGGGCCCGTCCCGCCGGGCGGTGGAGCAGGCGACGCAGTCGCCCGGCGCACTGCGGGACAGCCTGGCGAGCCAGAGCGGCCCGCAGCGGCGGCACACCGCGCTGGAGTTCGTCAAGGCGCAGGCCGCCGCCGTGCTCGGCCACGCCAGCGCGAGCGCCGTGGACCCCGACCGGCCGTTCACCGAGCTGGGGTTCGACTCGCTGACCGCCGTCGAGTTCCGCAACCGGCTCAAGTCGGCCACCGGGCTGAAGCTCTCCGCCACCATGGTCTTCGACCACCCGACCGCCGCGGCGCTCACCGACCACCTGCTGGCCGGGCTGGCCCCGGTCGAGGTGGATCCGGCCGCGCCGCTGCTGGCCGAGCTGGACCGGTTGGAGCGCTCGTTCGCCCAGGCCGGCGCGGCTGGCCTGGAGGACTCCGTCAAGGCTCGGATTACCGATCGGTTGCACGCGGTGATGTCGAATTGGCGTGGCAGGTCCGACGTGGACTCCGAACCCGACGGGCCGGACGTGGGCCTGGTGCTGCAGACCGCCTCGGCCGACGACCTGTTGCGGTTCATCGACGACGAACTTGGCGCCGGCTGATCCACGCGCGCTGGGGAGGGTTACTGATGGCGAACGAAGAACAGCTTGTCGAGTACCTCCGGCGCGTCACGGCCGACCTGCACGAGACGCGGCGGAAGCTGCGGACCGCGACGGAGCGGGAGCCGATCGCCATCGTCGGCATCGGCTGCCGCTTTCCCGGCGGCGTGCGTTCCGCCGACGACCTGTGGGAGCTGGTGTCGTCGGGTGGGGAGGGCATCACCGACTTCCCCACCAACCGTGGCTGGGACCTGGACGACCTGTTCGACCCGGACAGCGGCACCGGCACCAGCACCGTGCGGCGGGGCGGCTTCATCTCCGACGCCACCGACTTCGACGCGGGTTTCTTCGGCATCAGCCCGCGCGAGGCGCTCGCGATGGACCCGCAGCAGCGGCTGATGCTGGAGACGTCGTGGGAGGCGTTCGAGCACGCCGGGATCGACCCGCACTCGCTGCGGGGCAGCCGGACCGGCGTGTTCGTCGGCGCGAACAGCGTGGAGTACCTGTCGGCCATGCAGCGCGACGTGGACTCGCTCATCGGCTACACGATGACCGGGGTCGCGGGCAGCGTGGTCTCCGGCCGGGTGTCGTACGTGCTGGGGCTGGAGGGACCGGCGGTCACCGTCGACACGGCGTGCTCGTCGTCGCTGGTGGCGATGCACGTGGCCGCGCACGCGCTGCGCAGCGGCGACTGCGACCTCGCGCTGGCCGGCGGCAGCTGCGTCATCGCCACGCCGGGCACGTTCATCGAGTTCTCCAGCCAGAAGGGGCTCGCCCCGGACGGGCGGGTGAAGGCGTTCGCCTCGGCGGCCGACGGCACGGCGTTCGGCGAGGGGGTCGGCGTACTCGCGCTGGAGCGGCTGTCGGACGCCCGCCGCAACGGGCACCGGATCCTGGCCGTGATGCGGGGCTCGGCGGTCAACCAGGACGGCGCATCGAACGGCCTCACCGCGCCGAACGGGCCCTCGCAGCAGCGGGTGATCCGGGCCGCGCTGGCGAACGCGGGGCTCACCCCGGCCGACGTGGACGCGGTGGAGGCGCACGGCACGGGCACCACGCTGGGCGATCCGATCGAGGCCCAGTCGCTCATCGCCACCTACGGCCAGGACCGGGACCGGCCGCTCTGGCTCGGCTCGGTGAAGTCGAACTTCGGGCACACCCAGGCCGCCGCCGGCGTCGCGGGCGTGATCAAGATGATCATGGCGATGCGGCACGAGGAGCTGCCCCGCACCCTGCACGTGGACCGGCCGTCGCACCACGTGGACTGGGCCGACGGCGCGGTCCAACTGCTCAGCGAGCCGGTGCGGTGGCCGCGCGGCGAGACCCCGCGCCGGGTCGGTGTCTCGTCGTTCGGCATCTCCGGCACCAACGCCCACGTGCTGATCGAGGAGCCGCCGGCCGTCGCCGCCGCCGCGGAGAGCGCCCCGCCGGCCGAGGGCCCCACCGCGTGGGTGCTATCGGCCCGGACCGAGGCGGCCCTGCGCGACCAGGCGGTCCGGCTGCGCGAGCACCTGGCCGACGGCTACGCCGAGCACGACGTCGCGCACGCGCTCGCCACCACCCGTGCCCGCCTCCCGCACCGCGCCGTCCTCGTCGGTGACCGCGCGGAGCTGGCCGCCGCGCTCGACGCGCTCGCGGACGGCGGCGCCGCCGGCAACCTCGTGACCGGCCTCGCCGAGGTCGGCGAGCGCACCGCGTTCCTCTTCCCCGGGCAGGGCTCGCAGTGGCTCGGCATGGCCGCCGAGCTGCTGGACACCTCACCCGTCTTCAGCGCCCGGATGGCGGAGTGCGCCGCCGCCGTGGACCGGCACACCGACTGGTCGCTGCTCGACGTGCTGCGCGGCGTCCCGGGCGCCGCCTCCCTGGAGCGGGTCGACGTCGTCCAGCCCGCGCTGTTCGCCATGATGGTCTCGCTGGCGGCGCTGTGGCGGTCGCACGGCGTCGAGCCGGCCGCCGTCGTCGGACACTCCCAGGGTGAGATCGCCGCCGCCTGCGTGGCCGGGGCGCTCACCCTGGAGGACGCCGCCCTCGTGGTGACCCGGCGCAGCCAGCTGATCGCCGTGGACCTCGCCGGGCGGGGCGGCATGGTCTCGGTGTCGCAGCCGGTGGCGAAGGTGGCCCGGCGGCTGCGGCCCGGGCTGTCGGTGGCCGCCGTGAACGGCCCGTCCACCGTGGTCGTCTCCGGCTCTCCCGAGGCGCTCGACGAGCTGCTGGCCGAGTGCGAGCGGGACGAGGTCCGCGCCCGCCGGATCGACGTCGACTACGCCTCGCACTCCGCGCACGTGGAGTCGATGCGCGACGAACTGCTCCGGGTGCTGGCCCCCGTCCGCCCCCGCACCAGCGACATACCGCTCTACTCGACCGTGACGGGCGAGCTGCTCGACACCGCCGGGCTGGACGCCGACTACTGGTACCGCAACCTGCGGCAGACCGTCGAGTTCGAGCAGACCGTACGCGGCGTGGTCGCCGACGGCATCGACTCGTTCATCGAGGTCAGCTCGCACCCCGTGCTCGTGCCCGCCGTGCAGGACCTGCTCGACGAGGCCGGCGGCGGATCGGTCGTCGGCACGCTGCGCCGCGACGAGGGCGGCCGGCGCCGGTTCCTGCTCTCCCTGGGCCAGGCCCACACCCGGGGCGTACGCCCCGACTGGGCCACGCTGGTCACCGCGCCCGCCCGGCCGGTGGCCCTGCCCACGTACGCCTTCCAGCGCCGCACCTACTGGCCCAGCGGCGCGGGCGGCCCGGTCGACGCCAGCGGCCTCGGCCTGGGCTCGACCGGCCATCCGCTGCTCGGCGCGACCGTGTCGCTGGCCGGGGCGGACGGCGTGCTGCTCACCGGCCGGCTGTCGACCTCGGCGCACCCGTGGCTCGCCGACCACCGGGTGGCGGGCCGGATCTTCCTCCCCGGCACCGCCTTCGTCGAGCTGGCGATCCGGGCGGGCGACGAGGTGGGCGCCACCGAGGTCGAGGAGCTGACGCTCGAGGCGCCCCTGGTGGTGCCGGAGCGGGGTGCGGTGCAGGTCCAGCTCCGGGTCGGCGAGCCCGGGCCGGACGGCACCCGGCGGCTCACGGTCCACTCGCGGCCCGACGCCGACGGCACGTGGACCCGGCATGCCACCGGCACCCTGGGCACCCGCCCGCCGCGCGCCGCCGACCAAGCCCCGGCCGCCGTCTGGCCGCCGGAGGGCGCCGAGGCGGTGGACACCGCCGAGCTGTACGACCGGTTCGCGTCGGTCGACGTGACCTACGGCCCGGCCTTCGCCGGCCTGGGGTCGCTGTGGCGGCGGGGCGACGAGCTGTTCGCCGAGGTCGTCGCGCCCGAGACGGCGAAGGTCGCCGGATTCGGCCTGCACCCCGCGCTGCTCGACGCGGCGTTGCACCCGCTCGGCCTGGGCGTGTTCACCTCCGACGACGACGGCGCGGCCGGGCCCTGGCTGCCGTTCGCCTGGCACGGGGTGACCCTGCACGCCACTGGTGCCGCCCGGCTCCGGGCCACCATCCGCCCGGCCGGCCCGAACGCCGTCGCGCTGACCGTCGCCGACCACACCGGCGCGCCGGTCGCCACCATCGACGCGCTGGCCGTCCGCCGCCTGCCCGCGAACGCGCTCGCGGAACTGACCAACCCGCGTCACCAGGCGATGCACGTGCTCGACTGGGTGCCGGTCCCGGTGGCCGACGGCACCGGCACGGTCGCCGTCGTGGGCGGCGAGCTGCCGGGCGCCGCCGCGTACGCCAGCCTCGCCGACGTCGCCGACGTGCCCGACCACGTGGTCCTCCCGGTCGCCCGCGAGGGCGACGACCTCGTCGGGGCCACCTACCGGGCGGTCGGGCACACCCTCGCCGCCGTCCAGGAGTGGCTCGCCGAGGACCGGTTCGCCGAGGCCCGGCTCGTGGTGCTCACCGAGGGCGCGACGGACGGCACCGACCCGGCGCTCGCCGCCGTGTGGGGGCTGGTGCGCTCGGCCCAGTCCGAGAACCCCGGGCGGATCGTCCTGGTCGACGTCTCCGGCGAACAGTGGCAGTCGAACCTGGTGCCCGCGTTGCGGACCGGCGAGCCGCAGCTCGCCCTGCGCGGTGCCGAGGTGCTCGCGCCCCGCCTCGCCAAGGCGGCCGGGGAGCCCGGCACGCCACCGGCGGTCACCGGCACCGTCCTCGTCACGGGCGCCTCGGGCACCCTCGGCCGGCTCGTCGCCCGGCACCTCGTCGAGCGGCACGGCGTCCGGCGGCTCGTGCTCGCCGGCCGGCGGGGCATGACGGAGGAACTCGCGGCCCTGCGCGACGAGCTGACCGCGCGGGGCGCCGAGATCACGGTCGCCGCCTGCGACGCGGCCGACCGTACGGCGCTTGCCGCCCTGGTCGCCGAGCACCCCCCCGGCGCGGTCGTGCACACCGCCGGCGTCCTCGACGACGGCATGTTCGCCTCGCTCACCCCCGAGCGGTTGGCGACCACGCTGCGGCCCAAGGTCGACGCGCTGGTCAACCTGCACGAGCTGACCGGCGACCTGAGCGCGTTCGTGGTCTTCTCCTCGGCCGCCGGTGTCTTCGGCGGCCCCGGGCAGGGCAACTACGCCGCCGCCAACGCGTTCGTCGACGCGTTCGCCGCGTACCGCCGGGGGCAGGGCCAGCCGGCCGTGTCGCTGGCCTGGGGCATGTGGGCGCAGCGTACCGGCCTCACCGGGGCGCTCGACGACGCCGACCTGGCCCGGATGCGCCGCTCCGGCGTACGGCCGCTGTCGACCGAGGACGGCCTGGCGCTGTTCGACGAGGCGCTGTCCGCGCGGGAGCCCGCGCTCGTGCCGGTCCAGCTCGACCTCGGGGCGCTACGGGAGCAGGCGGCCGGGGGAGGGCTGCCCCCGGTGCTGCGCGGCCTGGTCCGCGTCCCGGCGCGCCGTCAAATCTCCGCCGACGACGCGGCGGCGTCCGACCTGGTCGCGGGCCTCGCCGGCCGGAGCCCGGCGGAGCGCCGAAAGGAACTCGTGGACGTCGTCCGCGCGCAGGTGGCGGTCGTGCTGGGGCACAGCGGCGCCGACGCGGTCGGGGCCACGACGGCGTTCAAGGAGCTGGGCTTCGACTCGCTCACCGCTGTCGAGTTCCGCAACCGGCTCAACGCGGTGGTCGGCCTGCGGCTGCCCGTCACGCTGGTCTTCGACTACCCGAACCCGACGGTGCTGGGCGAGCACCTGGACGCGGAGCTGTTCGACGGCGCGTCGGCCACCGCCGTGGTCGTGCCGTCGGCCGGCGGCACCGACGAGCCGATCGCGATCGTCGGCATGGGCTGCCGCTTCCCCGGTGGCGCCACCTCACCGGAGCGGCTGTGGGACCTGGTCGCGACCGGCGTGGACGCGGTGTCCGGCTTCCCGACCGACCGCGGCTGGGACATCGACAACCTCGTCGACCCCGACCCGGAGAAGCCCGGCCGCACCTACTGCGGCGAGGGCGCGTTCCTGTACGACGCGGCCTGGTTCGACGCCGAGTTCTTCGGCATCTCCCGGCGCGAGGCCCTGGCCATGGACCCGCAGCAGCGGCTGTTCCTGGAGACCTCCTGGGAGGCCGTCGAGCGGGCCGGCATCGATCCCACCACGCTGCGCGGCAGCCGTACCGGCGTCTTCGCCGGCCTCATGTACCACGACTACACGGCCCACCTGCAGCACCTGCCCGCCGAACTCGACGGCTTCATCGGCACCGGGATCGCCGGCGGCGTGGTCTCCGGCCGGGTGTCGTACGTGCTGGGACTGGAGGGCCCGGCGGTCACCGTCGACACGGCGTGCTCGTCGTCGCTGGTCACCATGCACCTGGCCGCCCAGGCGCTGCGGCGGGGCGAGTGCACGCTGGCCCTGGCCGGCGGCGTGACCGTGCTCGCCACGCCCAACGCGTTCATCGACTTCAGCCGCCAGCGGGCGCTCGCACCGGACGGCCGCTGCAAGTCGTTCGCGGCCGGGGCCGACGGCACCGGCTGGGGCGAGGGCGTCGGTGTGCTGGTCCTCGAACGGCTCTCCGACGCCCGCCGCAACGGCCACCCGGTGCTCGCCGTGGTGCGTGCCACCGCCGTCAACCAGGACGGCGCGAGCAACGGCATGACCGCGCCGAACGGCCCCTCCCAGCAGCGCCTGGTCAACCAGGCGCTCGCCGAGGCGGGGCTGCGCCCCGCCGACGTGGACGCGGTCGAGGCGCACGGCACCGGCACCACGCTGGGCGACCCGATCGAGGCCCGGTCGCTGATCGCGACGTACGGCCGCGACCGGGGCGAGCATCCGCTCTGGGTCGGCTCGATCAAGTCGAACATCGGGCACACCCAGGCCGCCGCCGGCGTCGCCGGGGTGATCAAGATGGTGGCGGCGATCCAGCACGGCGTGCTGCCCCCGACGCTGCACGTCGACGCGCCGTCGCCGCACGTGGACTGGGCGGACGGCGCCGTCCGGCTGCTGACCGAGGCGGTGCCCTGGCCGGAGACGGGACGCCCGCGCCGCGCCGGCATCTCCTCGTTCGGGATCTCCGGCACCAACGCGCACGCGATCATCGAGCAGGCGCCGGAGCCGGTGCTGGTGGACTCGACGGCCGAGGTGCCGGTGGTGCCCCTGCTGGTGTCCGGCCGGGACCAGGCGGCGCTGCGGGAGCAGGCGGCCCGGCTCGCCGCGCACCTCACCGACGCGGCGTCCACCGCCGACGTGGGCTACTCGCTCGCCACCACCCGTACCGCGCTGCGGCACCGGGCGGCCGTGCTGGGCGGCGACCTGGCCGAGCTGCGCGCCGGGCTGTCGGCCCTCGCGCGCAACGAGACCGCCCCCGGGGTGGTCGGCGGGGTCGCCGACACCGCCGGTGCGACGGCCGTGCTCTTCACCGGTCAGGGGGCGCAGCGGGTCGGGATGGCGGCGGAGCTGTTGGGCTTCCCGGTGTTCGCGCGGGCGTTCGACGAGGTGTGTGGTGCGTTGGACGGGCATCTGGAGCGGCCGTTGCGGGAGGTGCTGGGCTCGGAGGAGTTGCATCAGACGGGGTGGACGCAGCCGGCGTTGTTCGCGGTCGAGGTGGCGTTGTTCCGGTTGTTCGAGTCGTGGGGTGTGCGGCCGGACTTCGTGGCGGGGCACTCGATCGGCGAGCTGGCGGCGGCGCACGTGGCGGGTGTCTGGTCGCTGGCCGACGCCGCGAAGGTGGTGGCGGCGCGCGGCCGGTTGATGCAGGCGCTGCCGACCGGCGGCGCGATGGTGGCCGTGCGGGCCGCCGAGGCGGACGTCGTGCCGAAGCTGTCGGACCAGGTGGCGATCGCGGCGGTGAACGGGCCGGAGTCGGTGGTGCTCTCCGGCGAGGAGGCCGCCACGCTCGCCGTCGCCGAGGAGTTGGCCCGCGGCGGTCGCAAGACCAAGCGGCTCACGGTGTCGCACGCGTTCCACTCGCCGCTGATGGACCCGATGCTCGACGAGTTCCGCGCGGTCGCCGAGTCCGTCACCCACCAGCCGCCGACGATCCCCGTGCTCTCCACGGTCACCGGCGAGGTCGCCGAGCTGACTCCGGAATACTGGGTGCGCCAGGTGCGCGCGACGGTGCGGTTCGCCGCGGCGGTCGAGGCGCTGGCGGCCCGGGGCGTACGCACCTTCCTGGAGCTGGGGCCCGACGCGGTGCTCACCGCCCTCGGCCGGGACTGCGTGCCGGACGCCGAGTTCGTGCCCGCGCAGCGCGCCGACCGGGCCGGCGCGCCGGTGGTGACCGAGGCGCTCGCCCGCCTGCACAGTCGCGGCGTCGCCGTCGACTGGGCGGCCTTCTTCGCCGGGGCGCGCCCGGTCGACCTGCCCACGTACGCCTTCCAGCGCACCCGGCTGTGGCCGGACCCGCCCGCCGCCACCGCACCGGCCGACGACTTCTGGTCGGCGGTCGACCGCGACGACCTGGGCGCGCTGCTGGGCCTCGACGACACCGCGACCCTGAAGGACGTCGCCGTGGCCCTGTCGGCGTGGCGACGCGGGCCCGCCCCGGGCTACCAGCTTCGGTGGTCCCCGGTCACGGAGCTGCCGGTGGCCGCGCTCCAGGGCATCTGGCTGGTGCCGGAGGGCACCGAGCGGATCGCCGAGGCGATGACCCGGCACGGCGCCGACGTGCGGGTGTATCGCGAGGGCACGGCGGACGAACTGCTCGATCTCGCACCGGACCACGTCGTCTCGGGGGCGCTGACGGCGTCCACCGGGCCCGCACCGGCCGCGCTGCTCCGGGCGCTCGACGAGGCCCGCATCGACACCCCGGTGTGGGGCCTGACCCGGCACGCGGTCGCGGTCACCCCCGCGGAGCAGGTCACCGACCTGACCGGTGCCGCGGTGTGGGGCTTCGGCCGGGCCGCCGCCGTGGCCTCCCCCCGTGCCTGGGGCGGGGTCGTCGACCTGCCGGAGACGCTCGACGACCGCACGCTCACGGCCCTGTGCCAGGTGCTCACCCGGGGAACGGGCGAGGACCAGCTGGCGCTGCGTCCGGCGGGCGTCTTCGCCCGCCGGCTGGTGGCGGCCCCCGCGTCGGCCGGTGAGCCGTGGCGGCCGACCGGCACGGTGGCCGTGCACGGAGCGGCGCTGGCGGAGCGGATCGCCGCCCTGCTGCGGGCGGCGGACGTGGCGGTCACCACCGGCACCGCCGAGACGGTGATCGTCACCAGCGACGCCGCCGACCCGGTCGCCACCGCACTGGCCACCCAGGCGGACCGGCTCGTGCTCGTGCACTCGGTCGACGAGCTGTTCGGGGTCGGCGGGGCCGTCGAGACGGCAGCCGTCTTCGAAGCGATCGCCCGGCAGCGCGACGGGGTGGTGTCGATCGCGGTCGGCCCCGACCTCACCGTCGAGCAACTCGGCGCGGCGGTGGGCGCGGGCGCGGTCGGCCGGGTGGTGGCCGCCGTCGACTGGGCCACCTTCGTGCCCGGCTACACCCAGTACCGGCCGAGCCCGCTGCTGCGCGACCTGCCGGACGCGATGCGGCACGTCACCGAGACCGCCGACGACACCCTCGACATCAACAGCCCAGACGAGCTGCGCAGGCTGCTCGACGGCGCCGACGAGGCCGAGACCCGCTCGGTGCTGTCCCAGGTGGTGCGGGCCCAGACCGCGTACACGCTCGGTCTGCCGTCGGCCGCCACGGTCGACGAACACCAGGAATTCCTCGACATCGGTTTCTCCTCGCTCACCGCCGTGGAACTGCGCCGCAGGCTCGAGGCCCTCACCGGGCTGGAGCTGACCGCCGCGCTCGTCTACGACCACCCGACGCCTGCCGAGGTGGTCGAGGAACTGCTCGCTCAGCGGGCCCTCGTTCCGTAGCGGACGGCCCACGACGCGGGAGCGGCCCTTCATCCCCCTTCGGAAGGAAGCCCTCATGAGCAAGTCCGCTCGGATGAGCACCCTGATCAAACCGCCCAAGGTCGCGTGGAACCCGACGGAACGTCGGCTGCTGCGCGCGGCGGGCATCAACGACCTGCGCGCCGTCGCCCGCAGGTCGGTGCCCCGGATGGTGTTCGACTACTGCGACGGTGCGGCGGACAGCGAGCGCAGTCTCGACCGCGCCCGGGAGACGTTCGCCAACATCGAGTTCCAGCCGTCGGTGCTGCGGGACGTGTCCAACCTGGACACCAGTCGCGTGGTGCTCGGCAAGCGGCAGAAGCTGCCGTTCGCCCTGGCGCCGGTCGGCTTCAACCGGGTGATGCACGCCGAGGGCGAGCCGGCGGTCGCCTCGGTGGCGCAGCAGTTCGGCATTCCGTACTCGGTCTCCACCCTGGCCACCACCTCCCTGGCGGACGTCGCCGCCGCCGCGCCGCAGGGCCGGCACTGGTTCCAGCTCTACTTCGCCGAGGACCGGGCGATGGTCAAGGAGCTGATCGCGCTCGCGGAGGAGGCGAGGTTCGACACCATCCTGCTGACCCTGGACACGCCGATCTCCGTGCCGCGCCGGCGCGACATCCGCAACGGGCTCACGATCCCGCCGTCGATGAGCGTCGGCACCTTCGCCGAGGCGTTCCTGCACCCGGGCTGGTGGATGAGGCAGTGGCGGGCGGGCACCCCGTCGCCGCAGGTGCTGAAGGCGACCGGCGGGTCCGCCTCGGACATGATCAAGCGGGTGTTCAACCCGCGACTGTCCATCGAGGACGTCGAGTGGTTGCGCGGCGCCTGGTCGGGCAAGCTCGTCGCCAAGGGCGTGCAGAGCGTCGCCGACGCCAAGCGGGTCGCTGCCGTTGGGGTCGACGGGGTGTGGCTGTCCACGCACGGCGGGCGCAAGCTCGACCGCGCGCCGGTGCCCGTCGAGTTGCTGCCGCACGTGGTCGACGAGGTCGGGGACCGGGTCGAGGTGCTCGTCGACACCGGCATCACCTCGGGCGCGGACATCGTGGCCGCGATCGCGCTGGGCGCCACCTCCGCGGTGGTCGGTCGGGCCTACCAGTACGGGCTGATGGCCGGCGGCCGGCGTGGCGTCGTGCGCGCCATGGAGATCCTGAGCCGGGAGATCGAGGTCACGATGAAACTGCTCGGGGTGACCTCGATGGACGAGTTGAACCGTTCGCACGTCAGGTTCCGCTGAGTCGCTGCGGGGCGAATGGTGGCCGACCGTGGAGTCGTCTTCACGGGGGGTGAGGGGTGTCGGTAGGGGTTACCCCCTCCGACCCCCTTGGCAATGATCAGAGTGTCGTATTTCGGGGCGTACGTGGAGGTATTTGTGGCACGCATGAGCGGGAATGGTCACTGCCGTTCGTTCAACGGGAACGGGAGGATGGACGTCATGGTCCGCGACGACGTCACGGGCGAACTGCTGGTCTTCCCGCACGGTGGCAGCTTCCGTGGTAGCGAGACGTTCGGCGAGCCGGAGCTGATCAGCACCGACTTCCATCCGCTGCGGAACCACGGACTGGTCCGCCCCATCGATGTCAACGGCAACGGCTACGCCGACGTCATCGGCGTCAGCATGACCCACATGAACGACAACCACGGCATTTTCCTCTACCCGAACAAGGGCGGGCTGAACGGTCTCGACACCCTCGGCGAGCCGATCCGCATCTCCGGCGCCCGCGACGACAAGAAATGGGAGACCCTGGGCATCGCCGACGTGGACCTGGACGGCTGCGACGACATGTTCGGCCGCGAGCAGAACGCGGGCCACGTCGACGCGTTCTTCAACCAGCGCGAGGTCAAGCAGAACGAGACGTACGACCGCACCGCGCACCGCCTGGTGACCGTCGACGTCGACGACCTCCCGATCGGGATGGCCGACTTCACCGGCACCGGACGACCCGACCTGCTGGTCCGCCGCGCCAACGGCGACCTCGACCTGTACGAGTTCGCGCACAACACCTCCGGCGAGGGCCCCTGGTGGCGGGGCGAGGGCCGCTGGTTCACGCTCGGCCACGGCTGGCAGGAGTTCGCGCACATCACGCTGACCGACATCGACCTCGACGGCCGGCCGGACCTGCTGGGCGTACGCGGTGACGGCACCGTCGTCGTCCACCTGCACAACGGCAAGTTCGACCCGGACCGGCCGGCGGCCACGCTGTCCGCGCCCGAGGTCATCGCGACCGGCTGGCAGAAGTACTCGGTGGTGAGCTGACATGGCCGCGGCGAGCGCGAGCGGATCCGGCGACCAGGCCGGCTGGCGGCTGACTGTGGATTCGGGCCGGTGCGTCAGCTCGGGCTTCTGCGCCGGCTCGGCGCCCGACCACTTCAAGCTGGACGATGTCTCCCGGCCGTTGGCCGACCTGGTGGCGCCGGACGAGGCGGTGGTCGAGGCCGCCAACTACTGTCCCGTGGAGGCCATCCTGGTGTCCGACGCGCGGACGGGAACTCGGATCGCCCCGCAGGAGTGACGGGACGTTCTTGGCCCGCCAGGTACCCACGTACCCGGCGGGCCGATCGCTGTGCAGCCAGCCGGGGCGGCTGCCGCCTGGGGCGGTGCTGACCACACGGCGCTGTCGAGCTGCCCCGTGCATGCGACCACCAGCCCATTACCGGATCTTGGCGAGTTCGGGCCCCTCCAGGGGCCCGAACTCGCCAAGATCTGTTCGGCCTCGTATCGGGGTCAGACGTTGTCCAGTTCGCTGTCCAGGATGTCGAACAGGTCGTCCGCGGTGACCGAGGAGAGGTCGCCGGTCCCGGTCTGGGCCGGGCCGGCCTTGTCGCGCCACTTCGTCAGGAGCCGTTGCAGGGCCGAGGCGATGTCCGTCTCCGCCGCCTCCGCGGCCTCCGTGGCGTTCACCAGTTCGAGCGTCGCCTCCAGCTTGGCGATGTCGTCGACCAGGGTGCGCAGCTTCAGCTTCGCCTGGTTGCCGCCCAACTCCTCGATCAGGTGCTCGACGAGCGCCGCGGGCGTGGGGTGGTCGAACGTCAGCGTCGCCGGCAGCCGCAGGCCCGAGGCCTGGTTGAGCCGGTTCCGCAGCTCCACCGCCGTCAACGAGTCGAAGCCCATCTGCTTGAACGCCTGGTCCGCCCGGACGGTCTCCACCGATCCGTGGGCCAGCACCGAGGCCACGTTCGCGCGTACCAGGTTCAGCAGCACCTCGCGCTGCTCCGCCTCGGCGAGCCCGGCCAACTGGCGGGACAGCGCCACCGTGCTGCCCGCCGCGGCGGCCCGGCGGGGCTTGACGAAGGAACGTAGCGGTGCCGGCGCCGTGGTGCTCGTCCGCAACGTGGCCACGTCGAGCTTGATCGGGACCAGGCAGGGCTCGTCCGTGCGGCACGCCGCGTCGAACAACGCGAGCCCCTCCTCGACCGTGTGCGCCAGCACACCGGTGCGGCCGATGCGGGCGAGGTCGGCGTCGGTCAGCCGGCCCGTCATCGCGCCGCCGCCACGCCACAGGCCCCAGGCGAGCGACGTCGCCGCGAGGCCGGCCGCCCGGCGCCGCGCGGCCAGCGCGTCCAGGAAGGCGTTCGCCGCCGCGTAGTTCGCCTGGCCGGCCGTGCCCAGCACCCCCGTCGCCGAGGAGAACAGCACGAACAGCTCGACGTCGCCGGCCAGCTCGTGCAGGTTCAGCGCCGCGTCGACCTTCGCGCGCAGCACCGCGTCCACCCGCTCCGGCGTGAGCGACTCGACCGTACCGTCGTCCAGGACACCCGCCGCGTGCACGACACCGACCAGGTCGGGCAGGGACGTCAGGAGGTCCGACAGCGCGGCCCGGTCGGCGGCGTCGCAGGCGGCCACCGTGACCCTGGCGCCCAGCGACTCCAGCTCCGCCGTCAGCTCGGCGGCACCCGGCGCGGCCGGGCCACGGCGGGAGGTCAGCACGAGGTGCCGCGCGCCGTGCGTGGTGACCAGGTGGCGGGCCAGCGCGGCGCCCAGGGTTCCGGTGCCGCCGGTGACGAGCACGGTGCCCGCCGGGTCGAACAGGCGGCGGTCCGACGTGGCCGCGAACGTCGCGAGCCGCGGCACGGACGGTGCACCGTCGCGGACGGCCACCTGCGGCTCGCCGGTCGCCACGGCCGTGCCGACCCGCGTCGCGTCGTCGGTGTCGACGAGGACGAACCGGTCCGGGTGTTCGGTCTGCGCGGAGCGGACCAGGCCCCAGACCGCCGCAGCCGCCGGGTTCGTGCCGTCGGTGGCGCCCCGCGACACGAACACCAGCGGGGACCGCTCGTTGGGCAGCCACTCGTGGATCGCCCCGAGCGCCCGGTGCACGGCGGTCCGCACCGCCTCGGCGTCCGTACCGGCGCCGACCTCGAAGACGTCGAACGCGTCGGCGGGGGCCACGGGCGCGGGTACGGGCAACCACTCCAGCCGGTGGAGCCCGTTCGGGCCGGCGGCGCTGTGCAACTGTTCGACCGTCACCGGCCGCGCCACCAGCGACTCGACCGTGGCCACCGGCATGCCGGAGGCGTCGGCGAGCGCCAGGGCGTACGCGTCCTGAGCGGTGGGCGTGATCCGCACCCGCAGGGCCGTCGCACCGGCGGCCAGCACCCGGACGCCGTGCCAGCTGAACGGCAGCCGCAGCGGCCCGTCGGCCCCGGTGGCCAGGGAGATCGGGTGCAGGGCCGCGTCCAGCAGCGCCGGGTGCAGCCCGAAGCGACCGGCCGGCGCGTCGGCGGGGAGCGCGACCTCCGCGAACAGCTCGTCGCCGCGCCGCCAGGCCGCCACCAGTCCCCGGAACGCGGGCCCGTAGTCGACGCCGAGGTCGGCGACCCGGTCGTACAGGTCCTCGACCGGTGCCCCGACGGCGTCGGCGGGTGGCCACTCGCCGGCCCAACCGGTGTCGGGCTCCGCGTCGGCATCGAGCAGGCCGCTCGCGTGCTGCGTCCACGGCTCGCCGTCGACCGCGTCCTCGCGTCGGGAGTGCACCCGCAGCGGCCGGCGCCCGGCCTCGTCGGGTTCCCCGACCTCCACCTGCACCTGCACGGCACCGTTCGCCGGCAGCACCAGCGGCGCGTGCAGGGTCAGCTCCTCGATCCGGTCGAGGTCGACGTGCTCGGCGGCCCGCCGCGCGAGTTCGACGAACGCGGCCCCGGGGAGCAGGACCGTGCCCAGGACGGCGTGGTCGGCCAGCCAGGGCTGCTCGCGCAGGGACAGCCGTCCGGTGAGGACGGTCCGCTCCGAGTCGGCGAGCCCCAGCACCGCGCCGAGCAGCGGGTGGTCCGCCGGATCGAGCCCGAGCCCGGCGGCGTTCGCCGGCCCCTCGTCGGCGACCAGCCAGTACCGCTGGCGCTGGAACGCGTACGTCGGCAGTTCCACCTTGCCGGCACCCGCCAGGTACGCGTCGGCGTCGGGGCTGACGCCGGCGGTGAAGAGGTGGCCGACGGCCCTGGCGAGGGTGTGTACCTCGGGTCGTTCCCGGCGGGTGGTGGCGATCGCGACGGCGTCGCCGGCGGTCGTGGCGGCGGCCGTCGCGAGGACGGTGTCGGGGCCGATCTCGAGGTAGGTGTCGACGTGGTGCGTACCGGCGAGAGCCTCGACGGCGTCGTGGAAGCGGACGGCCCGGCGGAGCTGGTCGACCCAGTGCTCGGGGGTGGAGCGCAGCGGTCGCCCGTCGACTGTGGAGACGACGGGGACGGTGGGTTCCCGGTGGGTGATGGCGGCGGCCACGGCACGGTACTCGTCGAGGACGGGCTCCATCAGGTGGGAGTGGAAGGCGTGGGAGACGGTGAGCCGCTTCGTCCGGTGGCCCTGCGCGGCGAGTGCCTCGGCGGCCGCGAGGGTCGCGGCCTCGTCACCGGAGAGGACGAGATCGGTGCGGGTGTTGACAGCGGCGACGCCGACCACGTCGGTGAGGAACGGCGTGACCTGTTCCTCGGTGGCCTGCACGGCGACCATGGCGCCCCCGGTGGGTAGGGACTGCATGAGCGTGGCGCGGGCGGCGACGAGTCTCGCGGCGTCGGCGAGGTCCCAGACGCCGGCGACGTGCGCGGCGGCGAGTTCGCCGATGGAGTGCCCGGCGACGAAGTCGGGGCGGATGCCCCAGGATTCGACGAGCCGGTGGAGGGCGACCTCGAACGCGAACAGGGCGGGTTGGGTGTAGCCCGTCCGGTGCAGGTCGTCGGTGTCGAGGACCTTCCGCAGCGGACGGTCCAGGTGCTCGTCGAGCGCGGCGCAGACCTCGTCGAACGCGATGGCGAAGACGGGGTACGCGGCGGCGAGTTCGCTGCCCATGCCCAACCGCTGCGCGCCCTGGCCGGTGAACAGGAAGGCCAACCGACCGCCGGTCCCGGGCGTCCCGGTGACCAGGTTCGTGGCGTTATCGCCGGTGGCGAGGGCGGTGAGGCCGGCGAGGAGTTCCTCCCGGTCGGCCCCGGTGACGGCGGCGCGGTGGTCGAAGGAGACCCGGGAGGTGAGCAGGGAACGGGCCACGTCGGCGCTCGACAGCTCCGGGCGGGCGGCGACGTGGTCGTGCAGGCGGCGGGCCTGGTCCCGCAGGGCCTGCTCGGAGCGGGCGGACAACACCCACGGCACCACCGGTGGCGGCGAAGCGTCGGTGTGGGTGGCGGCCGGGGCGGCCGCGGGCGGCTCCTCGATGATCACGTGCGAGTTCGTGCCGCTGACCCCGAACGAGGAGATCCCCGCGCGTCGCGGGTGACCGTTCTGCCGCCACTCGGCCGGCTCGGTCAGCAGCGCGACGGAGCCCGCCGACCAGTCGATCTTCGGGGACGGCTCGTCGACGTGCAGGGTGCGCGGCAGCAGCCCGTTCCGCAGGGCGAGCACCATCTTGATCACGCCGCCGACACCGGCCGCCGCCTGGGCGTGCCCGATGTTCGACTTCAGCGAGCCCAGCCAGAGCGGCTGCGCCCGGTCCTGGCCGTAGGTGGCGAGGATGGCCTGTGCCTCGATGGGGTCGCCGAGGGAGGTGCCGGTGCCGTGGGCCTCGACGGCGTCGACCTGGTCGGGCGTCAGCCCGGCGTTGGCGAGCGCGGCGCGGATGACCCGCTGCTGGGAGGGCCCGTTCGGGGCGGTGAGCCCGTTGGAGGCGCCGTCCTGGTTCACGGCCGAGCCACGGACGACGGCAAGCACCCGGTGGCCGTTGCGCCGGGCGTCGGACAGCCGCTCCACCACCAGCACCCCGACGCCCTCCGCCCAGCCGGTGCCGTCGGCGGCGGCGGCGAACGACTTGCACCGGCCGTCACGGGCGAGGCCGCGCTGCTTGGAGAACTCGACGTACAGGGCGGGGGTGGACATGACGGTCACCCCGCCGGTCAGCGCGAGGGAACACTCGCCGGAGCGCAGCGCCTGCACGGCCAGGTGCAGGGCGACCAGCGACGACGAGCAGGCGGTGTCGACGGTGACCGCCGGCCCCTCCAGGCCGAACGTGTACGCCACCCGGCCCGAGGCGATGCTGCCCGCCGTGCCGGTGCCGAGGAAGCCCTCGACGCCGTCGGGTACGGCGTTCGACCGGGTGGCGTAGTCGTGCGTCATGAGGCCGGTGAACACGCCGGTGGGTGAGCCACGCAGCGCGTCCGGCCGCAGGCCGGCGTTCTCCAGCGCCTCCGCGCAGGTTTCCAGGAACACCCGCTGCTGCGGGTCCATCGCCAGCGCCTCGCGGGGACTGATGCCGAAGAACTCGGCGTCGAACCCGGCCGCGTCGAGCAGGAATCCGCCCTGGCTTACGTAGCTGGTGCCCGGGGTGTCCGGGTCGGGGTCGAACAGGGTGTCCAGCGACCAGCCCCGGTCGGTCGGGAAGCCGCTGATGCCCTCACCGCCGTCGACGAGGAGCTGCCACAGCTCGTCCGGCGAGTTGACGCCGCCGGGGTAGCGGCAGGCCATGCCGACGATCGCGATCGGCTCGTCGGTCGGCCGGGCGGCGACCGCCGCCACGACGGGCGCCCGCTCCTCCTCGCGGCCGCCCAGCTCGCCCCGCAGGTACTCGACGAGGGCCTCCGGGTTGGGGTAGTCGAAGGTCAACGTCGCCGGCAGGCGCAGGCCGGTCACGGTGTTGAGCCGGTTACGCAACTCGACGGCCATCAGCGAGTCGAAGCCGAGCTGGCGGAACGGTTCGGCCACGGGGACGGCGTCCACGTCCGGCTGGGCGAGCACGGTCGCGACCTGCGTACGCACGATGTCGAGCAGCAGCCCGCGCTGCTCCTGTTCGCTGCGGCCGGCCAGCTCGCGGGCCAGCGCGGTGGCGCCCGGCCGGGTCGCGGCCTGCCGCCGGCGCGGCACCCTGGCGAGGCCGTGCAGGGTCGGCGCGGCGTCCGGGGCGGCGCGTACCGCGGCGACGTCGATGGTGACGGGCACCAGGTGCGCCTCGTCGGAGCGGCACGCGGCGTCGAAGAGCGCGAGCCCCTCCTCGACGCTGTGCGGGAGGATACCGCCGCGCGCGATGCGGGCCAGGTCGGTCTCGCCGAGCTGGCTGGTCATCGCGCTTGCCTCGGCCCACAGCCCCCAGGACAGCGAGGTCGCGACCCGGCCCTCGGCGCGTCGCCGCGCGGCCAGGGCGTCGAGGAAGGTGTTCGCCGCCGCGTAGTTGGCCTGCCCGGCGGTGCCGAGGACGCTCGCGACGGAGGAGTAGAGCACGAACAGCTCGACGTCGCCGGCCAGTTCGTGCAGGTTGAGCGCGGCGTCGACCTTGGGTCGCAGGACCGCGTCCAGGCGCTCCGGTGTGAGCGACTCCAGGATGCCGTCGTCGAGTACGCCGGCGGTGTGCACCACCCCCGCCAGCGGCCGGGACAGGCCGGCGAGCAGCGCGGCCAGCGCCGTCCGGTCGGCGGTGTCACACGCGACGACGTCGACGGTGGCGGCGCCGAGGGCGGTCAGCTCCTCGGCCAGGGCGGCGGCACCCGGCGCCTCCAGGCCCCGGCGCGAGGCGAGGACCAGGTGTTCCGCGCCGTGCCGGGTGACCAGGTGCCGGGCGAGCGCGGCGCCGAGCGTCCCGGTGCCACCGGTGATCAGGATCGGCCCCGCCGGGTCGAACAGCCTGCGCTCGGCGGGGGAGGAGGCGTACCGGGCCAGCCGCGGCACGGTCAGCGCCCCGTCCCGGATGGCGAGCTGCGGCTCGCCCGTGCCGATCGCCGCGGCGAGGACGCGCTCGGACTTGTCGTTGCCGTCGGTCTCGACGAGGACGAACCGGTCCGGGTGCTCGGTCTGGGCGGAGCGGACCAGTCCCCACGCCGCCGCGCCCGCGAGATCCCCGGCGCGGGTGACCACGGCCAGCCGCGTGCTGCCGGCCGTCGCCGTCCGCTGGACCGTCGCCAGGGTGTCGTGCAGGGACCGTCGTACGGCGTCGGCGGTGTCGCCCGCCTCGACGCGGAACACCTCGACGTCGGGCGTGCCGGTGCCGGTCGGGGCGCTCACGGGCACCCACTCCGGGCGGTACAGCGCGGCGGCGGGCCCGCTCGCGCCGGCCAGCCCGTTCGTCGTGACCGGGCGGACGGCGACCGCGTCGGCGCTCAGCACGGGGTTGCCGTCGTCGTCGGTGGTGCTCACCCGCAGGGCGTTCTCGCCGGCCGGGCTCAGGCGGATCCGCAGCGTCGACGCGCCCCGCCGGTGCAGTCGCACGCCCCGCCAGGAGAAGGGCAGCCACGCCTGGCCGCCCGGGCTTCCGCCGCCGTCGACGTGCAGCACGAGCGGGTGCATGGCGGCGTCGAGCAGCGCCGGGTGCACACCGAACCGCACGGCGGCCGGCTCCTCCTCGGCACGCAGGGTGGCCCGGGCGAACAACTCGTCGCCGCGCCGCCACACCTCCTGGACGCCCTGGAAGGCGGGGCCGTAGCAGAAGCCACGCGCCAGCAGCCAGCCGTAGAAGTCGCCGACGTCGACGGGCTCCGCGCCGGCCGGTGGCCACTGCTCGACCACCGGAGGCGGCGCGGGTACGTCGGCCAGCGTGCCCGAGGCGTGGGACGTCCACTCCGCGCCCGGCGCCTGGTCGGCCGGCTGGGAGTACACGCCGAACTCGCGGCGGCCCTGCTCGTCGGGGCGGCCGACCCACACCTGGATGTTGACCCGCTGCTGCTCGGTCAGCGTCAGCGGGGCCTGGAGGGTGAGTTCCTCGACCATCGTGCTGCCGGTCTGTTCGGCGGCGTGCGCGGCCAGTTCGAGGAACGCGGTGCCGGGCAGCAGGACCGTGTCGAGGACGGCATGGTCGACGAGCCAGGGCTGTTCGCGCAGGGAGAGCCGCCCGGTGAGCACGAGCCGGTCGGTGTCGACGACGCCCAGCACCGCGCCGAGCAGCGGGTGGCGGGTCGCGGTGAGGCCGGCCGTGCTCACGTCGCCCCCGGCCGTGGGCCGCAGCCAGTACGACCTCCGCTGGAACGGGTACGTCGGCAGCGGCACCTCGCGGGCGCCGGGGAAGTAGGCGTCGGCGTCGAGGCCGGTCCCGACGGTGAAGAGGTGGCCGACGGCCCGGGCGAGGCTGTGGGTCTCGGGCTGTCCCCGGCGCATGGTGGCGATGCCGGTGGCGTCGCCGGTGGTGGTGGCGAGGACGGTGTCGGGGCCGATCTCGAGGAAGGTGTCGACCTGGTGGGTGGTGGTGAGGGCGCTGACGGCGTCGTGGAAGCGGACCGCCCGGCGGACCTGGTCGACCCAGTGCTCGGGCGTGGAGCGCAGCGGCTGCCCGTCGACCGTGGAGATCAGCCCGATCCGGGGCTCGTGGTGGGTGATGGACGCGGCGACGGCCCGGTAGTCGTCGAGCATCGGGTCCATCAGGTGCGAGTGGGCGCCCAGCGGGATCGGCAGCCGCTTGGTCTTGTGCCCCTGGGCGGCGAGCTGCTCGGCGGCGGCGAGGGTCGCGGCCTCGTCGCCGGAGATGACCAGGTCGGTGGGGGTGTTGATGGCGGCGATGCCGACCTGGTCGCTCAGGTACGGGGTGACCTGCTCCTCGGTGGCCTGCACGGCGACCATCGCGCCGCCCAGCGGCAGGGCCGCCATGAGGGTGGCGCGGGCGGCGACGAGCTTCGCGGCGTCGGCGAGCGACCAGACCCCGGCGACGTACGCGGCGGAGAGTTCGCCGAGGGAGTGCCCCGCCACGAAGTCGGGCCGGATGCCCCACGATTCGACGAGCCGGTGCAGGGCGACCTCGAAGGCGAACAGGGCGGGCTGCGTGTACGCGAACCGGTGCAGGTCGTCGCTGCGGATGATCTCGCGTACCGGCCGGTCCAGGTGCCGGTCCAGCTCGGCGCAGGCCTCGTCGAACGCGGCGGCGTAGACGGGGTACGCGGCGGCGAGTTCGGCGCCCATCCCGAGGTACTGGGCGCCGGTGCCGGTGAACAGGAACGCCAGCCCGCCGGGGCGGGAGGTGCCGGTGAACACGTCGGCCGTGCTCTGGCCGGCGGCGAGGGCGGCGAGGGAGTCGAGGAGGTCCTGCCGGGTGGCCCCCGTGACCGCGGCCCGGTGGCCGAAGGCCGCCCGGGTGGTGACGAGGGACCGGCCGACGTCGGTGATCGACAGCTCGGGCCGGTCGGCGAGGTGGTCGTGCAGCCGGCGGGCCTGCTCCCGTACCGCCTGCTCGGAGCGCCCCGACAGCAGCCACGGCAGCGCCGGCGGCGGTGCGTCCGGGGCGTCGGCGTCCGGGGCGTCGGCGGCGGGCGGCTCCTCGATGACCACGTGCGCGTTCGTCCCGCTCATCCCGAACGACGAGACGGCGGCCCGGCGCGGACGGTCGCCGGCGGGCCACGCGACCGGCTCGGTCAGCAGCGCCACCGACCCGGCCGACCAGTCCACCTTGCGGCTCGGCTCCGAGACGTGCAGGGTGCGCGGCAGCAGCCCGTTCCGCAGGGCGAGGACCATCTTGATCACGCCGCCGACACCGGCGGCGGCCTGCGTGTGGCCGATGTTGGACTTGAGCGAGCCCAGCCAGAGTGGCTGTTCGCGGTTCTGGCCGTAGGTGGCGAGGATGGCCTGGGCCTCGATGGGGTCGCCGAGGGAGGTGCCGGTGCCGTGGGCCTCGACGGCGTCCACCTCGCCGGCTGCGAGGCCCGCGTTGGCGAGCGCGGCGCGGATGACCCGCTGCTGGGAGGGCCCGTTCGGGGCGGTGAGGCCGTTGGAGGCGCCGTCCTGGTTGACGGCGGTGCCGCGGACGACGGCCAGCACCCGGTGGCCGTTGCGGCGGGCGTCGGACAGCCGCTCCACCACCAGCACACCGGCGCCCTCGCCCCAGCCGGTGCCGTCGGCGTCGTCGGAGAACGCCTTGCACCGCCCGTCGGGGGAGAGGCCGTTCTGCCGGGAGAACTCGGTGAACGTCCCCGTGCCGGCCATCACGGTCGCCCCGCCCGCCAGCGCCATCGCGCACTCGCCGGAGCGCAGCGCGCGTACGGCCAGGTGCAGGGCGACCAGCGACGCCGAGCAGGCGGTGTCGACGGTCAGCGCCTGGCCCTCCAGGCCCAGGGCGTACGCGATCCGGCCGGACGCCACGCTGCTCTGGGTGCCGGTGATGAGGAAGCCGTCGACGCCGTCCTCCTCGCTGTGCCCGACCCGGCCGTAGTCCTGCGTGTGCAGGCCCGTGAAGACGGCGGTGTCGCTGCCCCGCAGCGAGGCCGGCGGGATGCCGGCGTGCTCCAGCGCCTCCCACGTGGTCTCCATCAGCACCCGCTGCTGCGGGTCCATGGCCAGCGCCTCGCGCGGGCTGATGCCGAAGAACTCGGCGTCGAACTCGTCCGCGTCGTGCAGGAAGCCACCGGCGGTCGCGGTGCACGTGCCCGGCCCGTCACCGGCGAACAGCGCGGCGAGGTCCCAGCCACGGTTGGTGGGGAAGTCGCCGACGACGTCG
Organism: Micromonospora sp. NPDC047074; assembly: GCF_040643815.1. NCBI lineage: Bacteria > Bacillati > Actinomycetota > Actinomycetes > Micromonosporales > Micromonosporaceae > Micromonospora > Micromonospora sp. NPDC047074. Next base: position 13,571 of record NZ_JBEYVB010000021.1, on the reverse strand, counting down.
GCCCCGCTCTCGACCACCCGCCACAGGTCGTCGGGGGAGCTGACGCCGCCCGGGAAGCGGCAGGCCATGCCGACGATCGCGATCGGCTCGCTCTCGTCGTACGCCGCCACGGTGGTCGGCGCCGCCTCGACCGTGCCCAGCCCCAGGGCGTCGAGCAGGTGGCTGGCGAGGATGTCCGGCGTCGGGTAGTCGAAGACCAGGCTCGCCGGCAGCTTGAGGCCGGTCGCGGCGCAGAGCCGGTTGCGCAGCTGCACGGCGGTGAGCGAGTCGTAGCCGAGCTGCCGGAACGGCGTCTCGCCGTCGATCGTCGCGGGCGCCTGGTCCCGTAGGACCTCGCCGGTCGCGGTCCGTACGACGTCGCGCAGCAGGCCGAGCCGGTCGTCCGCCGGGGCCGCCACTAGTTGCTCGGTCAGGGCGCTGCGGGCGCCGTCGGCGCCGCCCTCGGCGGCCAGCACAGGGCGCGCGGCAACCACGCAGGGCTCGCCCGTGGCCAGCGCGGCGTCGAGGAGGGCGGTACGTCGTGCGGCGGGGGGCCGGGCGAATCCCGGCACGCTCCACGCCACGGAGACGCCGGGCAGGCCGAGCGCGTGCCGGTGCCGCACCAGCGCGTCGGCGGCGACGGTGGCGGCGACGTCGCGGCCGTCGGTGAGCAGCACGAGGCCGGTCGGGGCGCGCCCGAGCGTCGCGGTGTGCAGCGCCAGCGTCTCCTCGACCGTGAGGTCCACCGCCGCGACGGTGGTGACCGGCCGGTCGCCGAGCACGGCCGCCAGCGTCTCCGCATCGAACGGCACGCCCGGGTGCACGCAGACCTCCGCGCCGAACGCCGCCAGCTCCGCCGGGGCGCCCGCCGGCACGTCGTCCGGCCCCACCAGGATCAGTTCGCGTACGTCGTGGGCCGCCACGAGGTGGCGGGCGAGCGCCGCGTCGTACGACCGGGCGACGAGCACGACAGTGCCCTGCTGCGGCGCGCCGCCGGGCAGGGCGGGAACGGCCGCGTACCGGGGCACGAGCAGTTCGCCCTCGCGTACGGCCAGCACGTCCTCGCCGCAGGCCACGGCCGCGCGCAGCTCCTCGGCGCCGACCCGGTCGGCGTCGAGGAGCACGAGCCGGCCGGGACGGCGGAGCTGGTGGGCCCGCGCGAGCGCCCAGGCGGCGGCCTGCCGGGGGGCCGTGGCGTCGTCGCCGTGCAGGGCGCCCCGGGTCAGTACGACCAGGCGCGAGTCCGCCGGGTGGTCCTCGTCGAGCACCCGCGCCAGCAGCTCGGACAGCGCGGTGTGGTCGGGATAGCTGTCGACGGCGAGGTCGTCGCCGGCGAGGTCGGCGGTCAGCTCGGGCGGGCCCACGACCGACCAGGCGAGCCGACCGGAGTCCGACTCGGAGCGGGACTCCGGTGCCGGCTCCCAGCGCAGCGCGTGCAGCCGGTCGGGCAGCGACGCGGCCACGCCGATCAGGCGGGCGGGCAGCTCGGGAAGCCGGTGGCGGGCGGGGCTGCCGAGGGTGGTGCGCGGGATCTCCCGCACCACGTACGTCTCGACCGGCACGGCCGCCGCGGGAAGCTCCGCGCGGCACCGCGCCAGCAGGCCGGCGGCGTCCACGTCGGACCCGACGACGAACGCGACCGGACCGTCGGGCCCGGCGAGGGCCGCCGCGTCGGCCACCCCGGCCACGCCGTGCAGCACCGCGTCGATCCGGTCCAGCCGTACCCGCTCGCCGCCGACCTCGACCGCGTCAGCCCGTCGGCCGGTGACCGTGAGGTGCCCGGAGTCGTCGCGGCGGGCCAGGTCGCCCGTGCGGTACCAGCCGCCGCTCATCGCCTCGGCCGTCCGGGCGGCGAGTTCGTGGTAGCCGCCGGCCATCACGTTCGGGCCGCTGACCCAGACCTCACCCTCCTGGCCGGGGCCGAGGTCGGCGCCCGAGCGGGGGTCGACCACCCGGACGCTCAGGCCCGGCAGGGGCAGGCAGCGCCGCTCCGCGTCGCCGCCCGGCCAGCTCACCGCGATCAGGCCGGACGTCTCGGTGGTCACGTAGCCGGCGAGCAGCGGCGCCGAGAACGCGGCCTCGAACTCCCGGCGCAGCGCCGGGTCCACGGGGCCGACGGCCAGACCGAGCCGTACCGCCGCCGCGTCCGGGACCGGCGCGTCCAGCAGGGCGCGGTGCGTCGCGCCGGTGCCCACCAGCACGGTGCCACCCAGCGCGGCGAGCGCGGCACGCGTCTGCTCGGGGGACAGGCCGCCGGCGAGCCGTACCGTCGCCCCCGCCGCCGCGGCGGCGACGAGTTGCCCGAGCCAGGCGTGCACGGGCAGCGTCCACAGCACCCGGTCGTCCTCGGCGCAGTCGAGCCCGGCCAGTTGGGCCGCCGCGGCGGGCCACAGCGCGTTGCGGGTGGTGGCGAGCACCCCCTTGCGGAGGCCGGTCGTCCCCGCCGTGTAGGTGAGCAGCGCCAGGTCGTCGAGGCCGATGTCGTCGCGGGCCGGCGACGACGGCTCGGTCGTCGCCAGCTCCTCGAACGAGTGCGCCTCGCCGTCGTACCCGCCGTCGACCACGAGGTTCGGCACCCGCACCCGGCCCGCGTTCGCGGCGTCGGTGATCACGGTGTCGGCGCCCGCGTCGGCCACCAGCCGGGCCAGTTCGGCGTCGTCGAGCGCCGGGTCCAGCGGTACGGCGATCCCGCCGGCGCGGACGGCGGAGAGCACGCCCTCCACCGCCGCGACGCCGTCCAGCAGGACGACGACCCGGTCCGTCGGCCACACGCCGAGGTCGGCGAGGTGTCCGGCGAGCCGCGCCGTCCGCGCCGCCAGCTCCCCGTGGGTCACGCTCCGCCGTGAGTCGGCGTACGCGATCCGGTCTCCGGACCTGGCGGCAGCGGTCTGGAGCAGCTCGGGCAGGGGGCGGAGCAGATCGGTACGCGGCATGGTTCAAAGACCTCTTGTCGGATAGCAGTGGTGATGCGGGCCGTGGGTGGGGATGCGCTCAGACCGTGACCGGAAGGGGCACCAGGGCGGGCACCAGCGGCAGCCAGATCCGGCCGTGGTCGTCGAGGCAGGTCCGGTGGACGGTGCCCTGCTCGTGCGGTGTCGTGTAGCGCTCGTACGCCGCGTACGGATTCGCGAAGTAGTCGTCGTCCATCAGCTTCCGATGCCCGTGCACCGGGCATTTGTTCGCCATGTCGTCCTCGCCGTGATCGCTGGAAAGGAATTGCTGTCGGCATCCGGTGCGACGGGCGGGAGGGACCACCCGCGCGCCCATGTTCCCTCAGCCCGTCCACGCTCGGGTAACTGCCCGGATGACGACTGTTGGTGCGGTGACGCTTCAGCCCGCGAGTACGGGGATCTGGATTTCGGTGTCGTGTTCGAGGGTGCGGTGTCGGAGTTCTTGAAGGCTGCGGCCGGCCCGTCGGGCCAGTTCTTCCACTGTTACCAGGGGATGGGCACGCTCCGATTACGTTCCATTACGCACTCGTGCGCCGAGGAGGAATAGCGATGACAACATCGCTGGTCAAGAACAGCGCGCCGATCGGGCGGCGGCATTTGCCAACGACCCGGTACTGCTGGCGAGCGCGGAGGGCGAGTTCGTCCAGATCATCGTGCGGATGGCGTTGGTGAATCCGTCCGGCATGCGTATCCAGGCCGACGTGGCGTGATTCGCCCCCACCCGTACGCCCACTGAGGAGGACCCCGGTGACTGTCCAGTTGCGCACGCTCGTCGACGTGGCGCGTAGGCATGCGGCCCAGCAGCCGGACGCCGTCGCGATCATCTGCGAGGGTCGGCGCGTCGACTACGCCACCCTGCACCGCGTCAGCAACCAGGTCGCGCGCGGTCTCCAGGCGGCCGGGCTGCGCCCGGGTGACCGTATCGCCTACCTGGGCAGGGAGTCCGAGCACTTCTACGACCTGTTCTTCGGTGCGGCGAAGGCCGGTGTGGTGTTCGTGCCGATCAACTGGCGGCTGGCTGCCGGCGAGGTCGAGCACATCCTGCGGGACTCCGGCGCCGCGCTGGTGTTCGTCGACTCCGACTCGGCCGTCGTCGCCGAGAAGCTGGCGCCGGAGTTGCCGATGCTGCGGCAGGTGGTCGCGCTGGACTCCGACGGCGTGGCCCGCGCCGGCTTCGCGGCCTGGGCGTCGGCGCAGCCGGACGCGAACGTGCTGACCAGGGTCACGCCCGACACGCCGTTGGCGCAGATGTACACCAGCGGGACGACGGGGCTGCCGAAGGGCGTCGTCCTCGCGCACCGCAGCTTCTTCGCGGTACGCGACGGGCTCGCCTCGGAGAACCTCGACTGGCTCGACCTGCGCGAGGGCGACGTCAGCCTCCTCTGCAACGGCGGCTTCCACATCGGCGGCCTGTCGTGGGCCGCGATGGGTTTCGCCGCGGGCGCCGCGAACGTGCTGATGCGCGAGTTCAACACCGCGGGCGCGGTCGAGCTGATCAGATCGCTGCGCGTCACCACCATCCTCGCGGTGCCCTCGATGCTGCGCCTGCTGCTCGCGGAGCCCGGCGTCACCAAGGCGGACTTCGCCTCGCTGCGGAAGATCGTCTACGGCAGCGCGCCCATCTCGACGGCGCTGTTGGCCCGCTGCATCGAGGGCTTCGGCTGCGAGTTCGCCCAGATCTACGGCCTCACCGAGACCGGCAACTCCGCCGTCTGCCTGCCCCCGGCCGACCACACCCCGGACGGCGGCAAGATGCAGTCGGCGGGGCTGCCGTACCCGGGCTTCGAGGTCAAGATCGCCGACGACAAGGGCAACCCGTTGCCGCCGGGCGAGGTCGGCGAGGTCTGGCTGCGTTCGCCGGGCGTGATGGTGGAGTACTGGAACCTGCCGGAGGCCACGGCGAAGACGATTGTCGACGGCTGGGTCGTGACCGGGGACGCCGGCGTGCTGGACGAGGACGGTTACCTGTACATCCGCGACCGGATCAAGGACATGATCATCGTCTCGGGGGAGAACGTCTACCCCGTCGAGGTCGAGAACGTGATCAGCCGTCATCCGTTGGTCGCCGAGTCGGCGGTGGTGGGCGTGCCGGACGAGCGTTGGGGCGAGGCCGTCTACGCGTTCGTGGTGCCGGTGGAGGGCCAGCAGCTCACCGAGCGTGACCTGGCGTTGCACCTGCGGGGTCAGCTCGCGGGCTTCAAGCAGCCGCTGCACTACGAGTTCATCGACCGGGTGCCCCGCAACCCGAGCGGGAAGATCCTGCGTCGCGAGCTGCGGGAGCGGTTCTGGCAGGGCCACGAGCGCAGGGTGAGCTGACCGCGACGACGGCGGTGATCAGCGAGCGGGACACCCGCGAAAGGTGATCACCTTCTGCACCGACGCGACGGTCAAGGGCGGTGCGAAGCTCGCGCGCACGGTCGGAATCAGCCCGTTCGCGGCGTGACGACAGGCCGGGCGGGCACGGGGACAGGAGGCGTGATGAGGGCGGGCGACACCGGATCCGCGGCGGCGGTTCCCGTCTCCGACGGACCCACCTGCCGGTGCACCGCCGCCCCTCCGGCGGCTGCCGGAACGCCGTACGACGACCGGCCCTTCCTCGCCGTGCCCGGCATGGTCGAGGAGCGCGTCGACCGGCACCCGCACCGTCGGGCGGTGTCGTTCCGGGGCCGCTCGCTGACGTACCGCGAACTCGACGACCTGGCCAACGGCGTCGCCGCCGCCCTCACCGGGCGGGGCGTCCGGCGGGGCGACGTGGTGCCCGTCCTGCTCGCCGACGGGCTCGAACTGCCCGTCGTCGACCTGGCGTTGATGAAACTCGGCGCGGCCTTCGTCCCCGTCGATCCCGGCTGGCCGGCGGACCGGCTGCACACCTCGCTGCGGGTGGTCCGGCCCCGGCTCGCGGTGGTACGCGGCGCCGGCCCGCGTCCCGACACCGCAGACGTCCCCTGCCTGCCCGTCGACCTCGACGGGATCACCCCGACCCGCCGCCGGCCCGGCGTGCCGATCGGCCCGGCCGACCTGATCTACGGCTTCTTCACCTCGGGCACCACCGGCACCCCGAAGTGCGCGCTGAACCGGCACGACGGGATCGCCAACCGGCTGCGGTTCATGACCCGCCACTTCGCGGCGACCGACGACGAGGTGGTGCTCCAGAACAGCCGGCACACCTTCGACTCGTCGGTGTGGCAGATGTTCTGGCCGCTGACCATCGGCGGTCGGACGGTGGTGCCGGTCGAGGGCGGGTTCCTCGACGTCGAGCGGACCGTCCGGACCATCGCCGACGAGGCCGTCACGATGACCGACTTCGTGCCGAGCGTGCTCGGCGCGCTGGTCTCGGTCCTGGACCGGGACCCGGCCGCCCGCCGCGCCGTCGCGTCGCTGCGCAACGTGATCGTCGGCGGCGAGGAGATCGACCCGTGGGCGGTGCACCGCCTGGTCGAGCTGGTGCCGGGGGTGGCGGTCACCAACGGCTACGGCCCCACCGAGGCGTCGATCGGCATGATCTTCCACACCGTCGCGCGATCCGACGGCGACGTTATCCCCATCGGCCGGCCCATCGACAACTGCCACGCCGCCGTGGTGGACGCCGAGCTGCGGCCGCTGCCGCCGGGCGAGACCGGCGAGATCGTGATCGGCGGCGTGTGTCTGGGCGAGGGGTACCTCGGCGACGCGGCCCGCACCGCCGAGGTGTTCGTGCCCAACCCGCTGCCCGGCATCCCCGGCCCGCGGCTCTACCGCACCGGCGACCTCGGCCGGATCGCCCCCGACGGCCGGCTGCACTTCGCCGGCCGCCGCGACCACCAGCTCAAGGTCCACGGTGTGCGGATCGAGGCCGGCGAGATCGAGACCGCCGCCACCCGGCTGGCCGGCGTACGGCAGGCGAAGGTACTGCTCGCCCGCGAGCACCGGGGCCGGTCGCTGGCCCTCTTCCTCGCCGCCGACCCCGAGGTGACGGAGCCGCAGGTGCGGGCGCACCTGCGGCGGCTGCTGCCCCGGACCCACGTGCCCCGGCACGTCGTCGTGCGCGACGCGCTGCCGCTGACCGGCAACGGCAAGGTCGACCGGCAGGCGCTGGAGGCCTGGCTGGACCGTACGCTCGCCGACCGGATCCGCCCGCCGGCCGCGCCCGCCGAGGCGCAAACGCTGCCCAATCGTGTGCTGGGGGTGTTCCGGACGGTCCTCGGCCGGCCCGACCTCGGCCCCGACACCGACTTCCTCGACGCGGGGGGCGACTCGCTCCAGGCCCTCGACGTGGTCACCGCCCTCGGCGCGGACCAGAGCCTCCGCGTCGGCGTGCAGGACCTGTTCACCCACCGCAGCGCCGCCCGGCTCGCCCGGGCGCTCGCGGCAGGGCTGCGCGCGGCCGACCCCGCCGAGACCGAGGACGAGCTGCTGGAGCGGGACGCGAAGCTCCCGGCCGACCTGCCCGTACGTCCCGTCGGCCGGCGCCGGGCGCCGCGTACGGTCCTGGTCACCGGGGCCACCGGATTCGTCGGCGCGCGCCTGGTGCACGAGCTGCTCGCCACCACCGACGTCCGGGTGCTGTGCCTGGCCCGCGCGGCCGACGACGCCGAGGCCACCGCCCGCGTCGTGCGCGCGCTGGCCGAGCGGGGCCTGTGGCGGCCCGGCCACGGCCTGCGCCTGCACGGGTACGCGGCCGACCTCGGCCGCCCGGCCCTCGGCCTGACCCCGCAGGCGTGGGACCGGCTGGCCCACGACTGCGACCTCGTGCTGCACGCCGGGGCGCTTGTCAACTTCCTGTTCGACTACCGGGCCCACCGCGCCGCGAACGTCCTCGGCACCGCCGAGCTGCTGCGGCTCTGCCTGACGGGCCGACCGAAGCCGCTGCACCACGTCTCCACCCTCGGCGTCCTCGACAGCGAGGCCGCCCGCCACCCGCAGCCGCTGCCCGAGACGTACGACCCGGCCCTCGCCGTCGCGCCGACGAGCGGCTACAGCCGGTCGAAGTGGGTGGCGGAGCGGTACCTCGACGAGGCCCGGCGGCGGGGCGCGACGATCACGGTGCTGCGCCTCGGCGAGGTGATGCCCGCGGCCGACGACGGCCACCCCAACCCCCGGGCCCTGACCCACCTGCTGCTGGCGGCCTGCCATCAGCTGCGGATGCGGCCCGACGCGCCTGTGCGCTCCGACTGGACGCCGGTGGACTGGGCCGCCCGGCGGATGGTCGCCACGGTCGTCGATCCGCGCCAGTGGGGCGGCACGCTGCACGTCCTGCACCCGGTGAGCGTCGACTTCACCGACCTGCCGCTGGCCGGCGCGGACGCTTTGCCCCGGGTGAGCTGCGGGCGGTTCCTGGCGGGGCTGCGTGCGGCGGCGGGCGCGGGCGACCGCGACGCCGCCGTGCTGCTGGCCCTCTTCCCGCCCGGCGCGGGCGCCGACGAGGAGCGGCTGCGCGCGGTCTTCGCGACGCTGCTCACCGACAACCCCCGGCTCTTCCGGCGCGACGCCTGCGCCGAGCTGGAACGGTGCCGGGGCTTCACCGACCGCCGACTCGGCCCGTCCGTCGGCGCCTACCGCGCCTGGCTGGGCGAGCACGTGCGGCGGGAGGCCGACCGGCTGCTGCTGCAGGCGGAACCAGGGTGAACGGCCGCGCGGAACGCGGTGACCGGCACGGACGAGGGAGTGGAATGCGATACCGCAGGATGGGTCGGCTCGGCTGGCAGGTCAGCGAGGTCGGGTACGGGATGTGGGGCATCGGCGGTGGACCCGGTGGTTTCACCGGCTGGGACTACGACACCGCACCGGCCTGCCTGGACGAGGCGGTGGAACGGGGCTGCAACTTCTTCGACACCGCCTGGGTCTACGGGCGGGGCGTCAGTGAGCAGCTCCTCGGCGGCCTGGTGCGCCGGCACCCGGACCGCCGGCTGTACCTGGCCACCAAGATCCCGCCGAAGAACCGCGAGTGGCCGCCCGGCCCCCGGGACAGCCTGGACGACGTCTTCCCCGCCGAGCACATCCGCGAGTTCACCCACCGCAGCCTCGAGAACCTCGGCGTGGACCGGATCGACCTGCTCCAGTTCCACGTCTGGGAGGACCGGTGGGCCGCCGACGGCCGCTGGCAGGAGGCCGTCGCGGACCTCAAGCGGGAGGGCGTGGTCGACGGCGTCGGGATCAGCGTCAACCGGTGGGAGCCGACGAACTGCCACGCCGCACTCGACACCGGCCTGGTCGACGTCGTGCAGGTCATCTACAACGTCTTCGACCAGGCGCCGGAGGACGAGCTGTTCCCGCGCGCCCAGCGCGACGACATCGCGATCATCGCCCGGGTCCCGTTCGACGAGGGGACGCTGACCGGCACGCTGACCGCCGACAGCACCTGGCCGGAGGAGGACTGGCGCAGCACGTACTTCGGGCCGGAGAACCTGCTGCCCAGTGTGGAGCGCGCCGAGCGGCTGGCCGCCGACGTACCGGCGGGGATGACCATGCCGGAGCTGGCGCTGCGGTTCATCCTGCACCACCCGGCGGTGAGCACGGTGATCCCCGGCATGCGCCGGGTCGAGCACGTGCGCGCCAACCTGGCCGTCAGCGACGGCGTGCCACTGGACGCCGGGCTGCTGGACACGCTGCGCGCGCACCGGTGGGACCGCAAGCCCACGTCGTGGTCGCAGTGAGCGCGGCGCAGCACGGGGCCGCGCCGCTGCGCCGGGCGACGCGGTACGGGAGGCCGGCATGCCGGTGATCGCCATGTGGGCGCACCCCCGGGCGCTCTCCACCGCGTTCCTGCGCATGATGATCGCCCGCGGTGACGTCACGGTCGTCCACGAGCCCCTGGTCACCCTCGTCGACGAGGGGCAGGCCGAGCTGCCCACCGCCGACGGCGGCACCGTCACCGTGACCGACGCGGCCGAGGTCGTCGCGCACCTGGGCGAGCTGGGCCGGGACCGGACCGTCTTCGTCAAGGACACGCTCGAGTACCGCTACCGGCACCTGTTCGACGACCCCGGGGCGGTCGCCGACGTCACGCACACCTTCATCGTCCGGGAGCCGGCCCGCACGATCAGCTCGCACTACGCGATAAAGCCGACGGTGACCTGCCCGGAGATCGGCTACGAGCACCAGTGGGAGCTGTTCGACCTGGTCAGCCGGACCGCGCGCCGGCCGCCGGTGGTGATCCGGGCCGAGGACCTGCTGCGGCACCCGGAGGAGACGGTGGCCGCCTGGTGCGCCGCCGTGGGGCTGCCGTTCCGGCGGGAGGCGCTGAACTGGGCGCCGGGGGAGCGGGCCGAGTGGCGGCGTACCCGCAAGTGGCACCTCGACGTCGAACGCACCTCGGGCTTCTCGCCGGTCGAGAAGTCCTTCGAGGTGACCGTCGCCAACAACGACATCCTGCGGTCGTACCACGACCACCACCAGCCCTTCTACCAGCGACTGATCCGGCACGCCATCCGCATCGGGGAGGACTCATGACCACCACCGCCGCCACGCCGACCGTGACCGCGTCGTCGACGCTGTCGCCCGGCGAGCTGTTCGCCCGCGCGTACGCCGACGATCCCGCCGGCGCCGAGGTGCGCTTCGACTACACCATCACGGACGCCTTCCAGCCGACCAAGGAGCGGCCCCGGGTGACCGTGCGCAACCTGTTCCGCAAGCGGTCGGTCGGGATGGAGCCGGTCCGGTTCTGGTGCGAGTCCCGGCCCGACGCGGGGGAGGCGGCGGCGGTGCACGAGTCGGGCCTGCGCCGCGAGGCCGCCTTCCGGTTCGGCACCGCCTCCGCCGGGGTGCACCCGATCCGCGCCTGGGTGCGCATCCCCGAGGAACTCGCCGACGATCCGGAGGCGCTGGCCGTCTTCGTCGACTACCGGCTGCTGGTCCGCCTCGCCACGGCCGAGAACCAGGCGCTGACCATCGGCGAGGGCGGCCTGCTGCGGCACCCGGAGATCGGGCGGCTGCCGTACCGGCACGACTGGCTCAGCGGCCTGCTCGCCGCCTGCGACGAGATCGAGCAGACCGGGGCCACCCCGCACGCGATGATCGTCAACCCGAGGGACTACTACACCCACCTGCTCGGCAAGGGCTCCCTCCTGACCGACCTGACCCGCAACGGCGTCCAGATCAGCCGTACCCGGATGGTGGCGCCGGGCGAGGCGGTGGTGGGCGACTTCGCGATGGCGGCCCGCCTGCTGGACGCCGGGCGGTCCGCGATCCGCGTCGGCACCCCGCCGCCCGGTACCTTCGCCACCGACGGCCCGGCCGTCTGCGCCGAGATCCACGAGGGACTGGCCGTGCACCTGCCGACCCACTTCTTCCACGTCGTACCGGCCTAGTGCCTCGTCATACAGCCTTGGGCCGGTGATCCGCGCTGCGTGGGGCGGTGGTGGCCGCCGGGCCGGTCTGTGGGCGGGAGGGTCGTGCGATCGCCGGACCATCGGCTCGTGATCAGGACGCCATGTACCTCAACGCGGCTGGGTAGCGCACATGGTGTCCTGATCGGGCTTGCCAGCAACCAGGGCAAGAAGGGCATGCCCACGATGGGCGGCGTCGTCTTTATCGTGGCGACCGTCTTCGCCTACGTCGCCGGGCACATCGCCCTGACCACCCTCCCCGAACGGCAGATCGCGCAGGAGGGCTCGACGATGACGGCCCTCGTCCTGCTCGGCCTCGTCTCGTTCCGGACCACCGGAGAACGGGTCTTCCGGATGGTGCCGTCGCACCACCACTTCGAGTTGGGAGCAGCACCACCCGGCGGCCCCTTCTGCAGGTGACCGTCACGGTGGGCGCCCGCCGGCGTGCTGGTGGCGTCCCGTCCACCGAGCGCCGATTAGATCGTGCCGCTTCGATGCCGCTATCCTGTGCGCGAGATCTCCAGCCAATCTAATGTAGACCTCACTTTCATCGATCACCGCGACGCCGGACCCACCTCACCCCCAGCAAGGCCTTACGAAACACGGGCTAGGAGCGTCACCGCATGACCACGACCGGCGGGAAACTGTCGTTCTACCGGCCCATCGTGCCGCTCTTCGCCGCGATCTTCCTGTGCCTGCTCGGCGTGGGCGCGTCCCTGGCCGTGCTGCCGTTCTACGTGCTCGACGAGCTCGACGGCAACCGGGTCGAGGTGGGGGTGGTGATCGCCGCGATCGCGGTCTCCGCCGTGATCGCCCGGCCCATCGCCGGCCGGATCGGCGACCGGCACGGGTACCGGGCGGTGATGCTGGGCGGGGCGGTGGTGTGTGCCGCCGCCGGGGCGGCCTACCTGGTGGCCGGCAACGTCGGCGTGCTGGTCGGCGTCCGGGTCCTGCACGGGATCGGTGAGGCGGCCGTCTACACCGCCGGCGCGGCCTGGTTGGTGGCGCTGGCGCCGGCCGACCGGCGGGGCCGCGTCGTCGGCCTGTACGGCATCTACATGTGGCTGGGCATCACGCTGGGCGCCCTGCTCGGCGCGGTGCTGTTGCGTACCTCCGGTTATCCCGCGGTGTGGCTGTTCGCGGTCCTGGCGGCGGTGGCCGGGGCCGTGCTCGTCGCCGCCCGACCGGGGCCGCAGCAGGCGAGCCCGGCAAGCCGGGCCGGCCTCCTGCCGCGCAGCGCGGTGGCACCCGGCGTCGCGCTTTCCCTGGCCGGGTTCGGCTACGCCGCGCTGGCCGCGTTCGTCGCCCTGCACATGGCCGAGCGGGGCGTCGAGAACGGCATCGCCGCGTTCAACGCGTTCGGCTTCACCTACGTCGGGGTCCGGCTCTTCGTGGGCGGGCTGCCCGACAAGCTCGGCGCTGGCCGGGTGGCCGTCGGCTCGGCCCTGGTGGAGGCGGTGGGGCTGCTCCTCGTCGCGGTCGCGCCGAACCTGCTGGTGGCGGTTCTCGGCGGGCTGGTGATCGGCGCCGGGCTCTCGCTGCTCTTCCCGGCGCTGGCCCTGCTGGTGATCAACCGTACGGACCCGGCCCACCAGGGGGCGGCGCTCGGTGCGTTCACCTCGTTCTGGGACATCGGCCTGGTGGCCGGGGCGCCGCTGGCCGGCCTGGTCGCCAGCGCGGCCGGCTACCCGGCGGTCTTCCAGGTGATGCTGCTGGCAGCGCTGGTGTCGGCGGCACTCTCGGCGTTGACGATGCTGCCTCGCCGCTCCCGGGGCGACCAGCGGACCCGCTGATCCCGCCACCACAGGGGCCAAGGGAATCGGGAGGGGGAGAAGGGGCCGGGATCCACGGGGGGTGGGGCGTCGACCGCCAGCGCGGCGAGCAGGGCGCCCGCCGCGGGCGAGGTCTGGACGCCGTAGCCGCCGAGCCCGGCCAGCCACAGGAACCCCGGCGCGTCGACCGCCGGACCGATCACGGGCACGTCGTCCGGGGCTGCGGTCCGCAGCCCGGCCCACGCCTGGTGGACCCGGCGGATGTCCAGGGTGGTCGCTGCCTGCACCCGCTCGGCGCCGATGGCCACGTCGAGGTCGTCGGGGCGGGCGTCGCCGGGCGGCACGGGAGTGGTGTCGCACGGGGAGACCAGCAGGCGTCCCGACTCCGGCTTGAAGTAGAAGGTGCCGTCGACGTCGTTGACCATCGGCCAGTGCCCCGCAGGGAGGGCGGCGGGCGCGTCCACCAGGAAGGCGGTGCGGCGCAGCGGGGTCAGCCCCACCGGTCGTACGCCGGCCGCCGTCGCGACCTCGTCGGCCCAGGCGCCCGCCGCGTTGACGACGACCCG
>NZ_JBEYVB010000020.1:0-97859 GCF_040643815.1 Micromonospora sp. NPDC047074 | reverse complement strand
ACACCCCCACGCCCCCAACCCCCTGACACCCCCCGCCCCCGCCCCCGCCCGCCCCGCCCGCCGATCTTGCAGTTTCGGCCCTCTTGATGCGCACAATGCGTGGTTTGTCGAGGCACAAAGTGCAAGATCGGCGAGGCGGGGTGGGGCGAGGCGAGGGCGAGGCGAGGGCGAGGCGGGGTGGGGCGAGGGCGGGGCGGGGAGGGAGGTAGGGGTTAGGGGTTAGGTTGTGGTGCAGGGCAGGGTGTCGAGGGTGATGTTGGTTGGCGGGGTGTTGGTCGTGGACCAGCTGGCCAGGAAGCCGACCTCGATCGTCCCGCCCGGGGGCAGGGTGGAGTTCCAGGACGTGGGAGTGACCGTCACGTCCGGGCCGTCCTGCCGGATCGTGCCGTTCCAGAGCTGGCTGATCCGCTGCCCGTCCGAGAACCGCCAGCGCACCGTCCAGCCGCTGTGCGCCCGACCGCCGGTGTTGGTGATCCTGACGCTCGCCTGGAAGCCGCCCGGCCACTGGTTGGAGACGGTGTAGGTCGCCCGGCAGGCGTCCGGCCCGGTGGTCGGCGTGACCGTCGGCGAAACGGTCGGGCTGACCGTCGGCGAAACCGTCGGGCTGACGGTCGGGGAGACGGTCGGGCTGACCGTGGGGGAGACGGTGGGCGTCGGGGTCGGGTTGATCCGGGTCGGGTCGACGATCCCCCAGTACGCCGACTTGGCCTGGAGTTCCGTGTCGAACAGCAGCGGCGCGTCCTTGCGGGCCACCGGGAAGGTGTCCAGCCAGGTGTCGTCGTCTGCCAGCCCCCACAGGGTGACCGAGGTCAACTCGTCGGCGTAGCGGCGGTAGAGGGCGAACAGGTCCCGGTACTTGTACGCCTGGGTCAGCAGCCGGTCGGCCGGCGGGGTGGGGAAGGACTCGTTGTTGTTGACGTAGATGCTGATGTCCATCTCGGTGACCTGCTGCTCCACCCCGAGCGGGACGAACGCCTGGAGCATCGCCTCGGTCTCGGCGATCGACGGCCACTGGACGTTGACGTGCATCTGGTGCCCGACGCCGTCGATCGGTACCCCTTCGGCGCGCAGTTGGCTCACCAGGTTGCGCAGCTTGTCGCGCTTGGCCGGCACGTTGGTGTTGTAGTCGTTGATGTAGAGCTTGGCCGTCGGCGCGACCTCCCGGGCCACCCGGAACGCGGTCCGCAGGTAGTCCAGCCCGCTGATCTCGTGCCAGCGGCTGCGCCGCAGCCCGTCGGACTGGTTCTCGTCGATCACCTCGTTGGCGACGTCCCAGACCCCGATCGCGTCGCCGTACCGGCCGACGACCGCGCGGATGTGCGCCTCCAGCCGGGACAGCAGCAGGGCCTTGTCGGCCGGGTCCGAGGTCAGCGGGGTGCCGTCGGTGTCGGTGAAGACCCAGGCCGGGGTCTGCTGGTGCCAGACGAGGGTGTGTCCGCGTACCGCCAGGTCGTTGTCGGTGGCGAACCCGACCTGCGTGTCGGCGTCGGCCCACCGGAAGGTGCCCTCGGTCGGCTGGGTGGCGTCCCACTTGAGCGCGTTGCCAGGGGTCACCGTGTTGAAGTGCCGGCGCAGCAGGGTGGCCTGGTCGCCGATGATCTGCCGGTTGCTGATCGCCGCCCCGATCGGGAAGTCGGCGGCCAGCACCTCGCGCAGGGCCGGGATGTCGGTCTGCACCGGCTTGGTCGGCTGGTACGCCATGGTGAAGTCGTCGATGTGCAGGTCGGCGGTGCCGCTGGCGGTCTCCACGTACGCCGACAGCCCGTCCACGTCGTGGGCGAGCACGTACGTGCCACTGAGCCGGACCCAGGCGTCGGCCGTGACGGCGGTGTTGCCCACCACCTGGTCGTAGGCGGAGGTGCCGCCGGAGTCGCGTTGCACGCTGAGCCGGACCTGGCCGGGCGACTGGCCGGCGGCGAGCCGCACCCACACCGTCAGCGTGTAGCGGGTTCCCTTGACCATCTCGTCGAGCAGGTCGATGGTGGGGCCCTGCCAGCTCGCGGTGCGGCCGGAGGCGAGCAGGCTGCGGGTGCCGCCGTGGGCGACGGCGGTGCTGACCGCGACGGTCTCACTGGCCCGGGACCGGAAGCCCTGGGTGGTGCCGTCCTCGAAGGTGGCGTCGAGCACCACGACGGGGTCGGCGGCGCGGGCGGGCGGGGTGGTCAGCGGGACGGCGGCGACCACGGCGACGGTGGCGAGGGAGGCCAGGGCCAGCAGCCCCGGCAGAAGGCGGTGACGGCGCGTCCAGGGAGCGCGCATAGGGGTGTCCTTCCGGTACGGATGGATGCGCGCGGACCGCTGGGGAGAGGTTCTCGCGGAGGCGGGCGCACGCCGGTCGACCGGCATGAGCCCGCATGCCGGTTGGTCGTGGTCCCGCTCCGCTCGCGGCACCCGCTGCCGGGCACCGCTGTCGAGGTCCGATCGTACGGATCACGGACGTGCCGCACCAGCGCGGCGCGGTAAAGGCGAGCCGCGCGACGCCGAGAGTCCTCTGTGGTCGGTGCCGTACCCTCGGGGAGGTGTTCGAGCAGGCGGAGGACGTTCTCGGGTTTCTGGTGGTCGCCGGCATCGTGGTGCTGCTCGTGAGGCAGTACGACGCGGCGGAGGCTCGGAAGGCCGCCGACCGTGACCCGGTGGCCCCCGTCAGGGGTGCGCCAGCAGGTGGCACGAAGACCTCCGGGTGCGGTGCAGCCCTTGCAGGCTCCACCGCACCCGGAGGTCTCAGCTATTGGGGAAGTGTCTAGTACGTGCCGTCGAGGTGCCCCCGCAGCTTGGTCAGCGCGCGGGCCAGCAGCCGGGAGACGTGCATCTGGGAGACGCCGATCTGCTCGGCGATCTGCGACTGCGTGAGGTTGCCGTAGAACCGCAGCGTGAGGATCTTCTGCTCCCGCTCGTCGAGGGTGGCGAGCGCCGGGCCGAGGGCCACCCGTAGCTCGGCCAGCTCGAACTCGCTGTCTTCACCGCCGAGCATGTCGCCGAGTTCGGTCGCCCGGTCGCCGTCGCCGGTCGGGGTGGACAGCGAGACCGCGTTGTAGGCGCGGGCACCCTCCAGGCCCTCCAGCACCTCTTCCTCGGTGAGCTTGAGGTGGGCGGCGATGTCGGCGACCGTGGGCGAACGGCCGAGGGTCTGCAGCAGCGAGCTGTTGGCGTCGGAGATGGCCAGCCGCAGCTCCTGGAGCCGGCGCGGCACCCGGATGTCCCAGGTGCGGTCGCGGAAGTGCCGCTTGAGCTCGCCGATGATGGTGGGGATCGCGTAGCCGGCGAAGTCGACGCCGCGGGACGGGTCGAACTTGTCGATCGCCTTGATCAGGCCGACGGCGGCGGTCTGGGCCAGGTCGTCGGTGGGCTCGCCCCGGCCGCTGTAGCGGTGGGCGAGGTGGTTGGCGAGCGGCAGCCAGGCCTCGATCGCCCGGTCGCGCAGCGCGGCGCGCGACGGGTGGTTCGCCGGCAGCGCGGCCATCGCGTTGAGCAGATCGGCGGCGCTGTCGGTGAGTGCCCGCGGGTCCAGCTTCGCGGTGGTACGCGGTGTGGTGGTCGCCGGCACGCTGGTCGTTGGCGCGGTCATGGATGGTCCTCCCTGCACCTCGTCCGCGAACAAAAGACGTGACGCTTTGGTTTAGCTTCGAGTTGGCCGTTCGGAAGTCACATTAGCCTGATCGGCCCGACAAAATCTAGCCGAAAGTACGATGTACTTAAGTGACTTCCAGTCATGAAACCGCCAAAAAGGGCGAAACCTCATCGGATTGTGAGCCTCCTCGCATGGGCGGACGGCCGTCTGGACCGGCCGGACATCGACGACCGTGCGCCCGGGCGGGCCGGATCGGCCGGCCGACCGGTCCAGTAGCCGTCGGATGACCGGCGCCGAATGTCGGCTTTCCGTCGTTGTCCCGTTAACGGGACGGGCCGTAGCGTGCGGGTACGTGACCAGCCTCGGAGGTTCCGTGCTCGACCCCGCCGCACCCCAGCTCGTCGTGAACAGCCGCACGCTCTACTTCAGCTGGCTGCCGGCGGACGCGGACGCGGTCGCGGCGCTGGTGCCGGCCGGGTTGCGACCCTCCCCCGACCGGCAGGTCTTCCTCAACCAGTACGTGGTCGACGACGAGAGCCAGAGTTCCGGGTTCGGCGCGTACTCGCTGACCTACCTCGGGGTGTCGCTGGCGGGGGTGGACGCGCCCGGCGGCAGCCCCGGCGGCTGGTGGACGCACTACGTGACCTCCAGCGAGCGGGTCCGCGCGTACGCCGTAGCCCGGGGCGCCCCCGCCGCCACCGGCCGCACCCGCATCGAGCGGCGCGACGGGCGCATCGTCGCCGAGACCGAGATCGACGGAGTGCCCATGATCCGCGCCTGGTGCGAGGTGGGTGAGACGGGCCAGACCGTCAGCGGTGGCCACCACCGTTACTTCACCCGCCGGGACGGACAGTTGCTCAGCTCCGTCTACCCGTACGTCGCCGAGCCGGTCAACCCGTTCGTGATCGAGTCGGTGGAGTTCCTGGAGCCGGGGCACCCGATCTACGCGCTGCGCCCGGAGAACCCGCTGACGATCGGGTTCGGCTTCTACTCCCCGCGCGCCTCGTTCGCCTACCCCGGCGGGCTGACCGTCCACGGCCCCGACTCCGACGCCGTGCCGGCCGCGCCCACCCGGGCCCGGGTCGACGCCGTGTCGGTGCCCGCCTGAGCGCTCACCACGTGCCGGCCCACCGGGCCCGCAGCGGCCGGCCGTCGGGGTCGTAGAGCAGCCGGTACGCCGGCAACGCCCAGGCCCGCGTGTACCAGGGCAGCCGCTCCGGCCGGTGCGGCAGCAGCCGGCCGGGCGGACGGGGACCGACCCGCCCGGAGTCGTACCACCGGCGCAGCGCGTCGGCGGCGGCGGTGACCGCCGCGACGGCGTCGGCAGGGTCGACCAGGTCGGCGTCCTCGCCGCCGGCCGGATCGCGGTCCAGGTGCTCGCGCCACAGCCGCAGCCGCAGCTCCCGGGCGAAGAGCCGGGCGCCGTCGCCGAGGCCGGCAGGATCGGTCGGGGCCCGCTCGTCCCGGGTCTCGTCCAGCACCGCGCAGGACAACTCGCTGTCGTGGGTCCAGGACCGGCGGTTGAAGTTGTCGCTGCCCACGCTGGCCCACACGTCGTCGACCACGCACACCTTGGCGTGCACGTACACGGGGGTGCCGGCGTGGTTCTCCACGTCGAAGACGTGCACCCGATCCGGGGCGGCGCGCTCGCAGAGCGACAGCGCCTGCTCGCGGCCCACCGTGTTCGGCGGCAGCGCCAGCCGGCCGTCCACGTCCGGATACCGGGGAACCACGGCGACCAGGTGCAGGTCGGGATTCTCCCGCAGCGCCCGGGCGAAGAGGTCGGCCACCTCGGTGGACCACAGGTACTGGTCCTCCAGGTAGATCAGCCGCCGGGCCCGCCGGACCGCCTTGGTGTAACCGCGGGCCACGGTGCGCTCGCCGTCGGGAGCGAAGGGATAGCGGGGCCGGACCGCCGGATAGGTGCGCAGCACCTGCACGTGGTGCGGGCCGCAGGGCGGCGGGTCGGCCGGCTGGTCCGGCAGCGGGTCGGGCCGCAGGTCCGCACCGCGCAGCCGGTCGCGCAGGTAGGCGAGGGGGTTCTCCGAGTCCAGCGGCGTCGGGTCGGTCCACCGCTCCCGGAAGGTGCTGTCGAGCGCGCCCACCGCCGGCCCCCGCACGGCGAGCTGCACGTCGTGCCAGGGTGGGTGCTCCCCGTAGCGGGTGGACATCTGCACGGCCTGCGGGTCGCCCCGGTGCTCGTCGTCGTCGCGCCGGCTGTGGCACAGGTCGATCCCGCCGGCGAAGGCGACGTCCCGCTCCGGCGCCCGGGGGTGCCGCAGCACCACCAGCTTCTGGTGGTGCGAGCCGCCCCGGCGGACCCGCTGGTCGAGCAGCACCTCCCCACCGGCGGCGGAGATCGTCTCGCTGAGGTTGCGGTTCTCCTCCTCGCTGTAGGACAGGGCGTCGAGGTGGGAGCGCCAGATCAGCCCTTTGACCACCACGCCCCGCTGCGCGGCCTGGGCGAAGAGCTGGGCCACGGTGGGCCCGTCGGGGCGCAGCCGCTGGTCCGGGTCGCCCCGCCAGTCGGTGAAGAACAGGTGGTCACCCGCTTCGAGGGCCTCCACCTCGCTGACCAGCCGGTCGAAGTACGCGGCACCGTGAATTAACGGCTCGGCGAGGTTTCCGCTGGTCCAGACGGGTAACTCTGACACCGGGTTGGCGCGTTCCCGTGCGCTGAGCAACCACGTGTGCGGTGCCACCGTTCCAGCCCTCCGAGGTCGACAACGTCCTCACGGTAGGACCCCCGTCGTGGGTCCGCATCCCGACCGGTGATCCGGTCACGACCCCCGACGAACGCCCGATCAACGACGCGAACACCGAGGAGGCAACACCATGCCCGGCGAGACGACGAACTCCGTGACCGAGCACCGCGAGCAGGCGGTCGAGAGTGAGCGGGGTGCTCTGGTGGCCGTGTTGCTCATGGTGATCCTGGGCGTCGCGGGCATCTTCGCCGTCTCCTGACGCACACCTCGACGCCCGGTGGGCGCCTCCGGCGATGCCGGAAGCGCCCACCGGGCGTGCTGCGGTACTCAGGGCCGGGGCGCCTGGCCGTTGGTGTGCGGCAGGCGCTCGGCGGGAACGACACCGAGCCGGCCGGCCTGGAAGTCCTCGACCGCCTGGAGCAGCTCGTCGCGGGTGTTCATGACGAACGGCCCGTAGTGCGCCACGGGTTCCCGGATCGGCTCGCCGCCCATGATGTAGAGGTCCAGCGCCGGGGTGTGGCTGTCCTGGCTGGCGTCCGCGGCGAAGCGCAGCGCGTCGCCCGGACCGTGCACGGCCAGCTGGCCCGTGTGCACCGGGCGCCCGTCGGTGCCCACCGTGCCCCGCCCACCGAGCACGTAGACCAGGGCGTTGAAGTCCGGCCGCCACGGCAGGTCGACCTGGGCGCCCGGCTGCACGGTCACGTGGGTGATGGTGATCGGCGTGTGGGTGGAGCCCGGCCCCTGGTGCCCGGCGATCTCGCCGGCGATCACCCGGATCAGCGCACCGCCGTCCGGCGTGGTCAGCAGGGCCGCCTCCCGGCCACGGATGTCCTGGTAGCGGGGCGGGTTCATCTTGGCGGCCCGGGGCAGGTTCACCCAGAGCTGGGTGCCGTGGAACAACCCGCCGCTGAGCACCAGGTGCTCCGGCGGCGCCTCGATGTGCAGCAGGCCGCTGCCGGCCGTCATCCACTGGGTGTCACCGTTGGTGATGGTGCCACCGCCGCCCTGCGAATCCTGGTGGTCCATGATCCCGTCGATCATGTAGGTGACGGTCTCGAACCCCCGGTGCGGGTGCCAGGCGGTGCCCCGCGGCTCGCCCGGGGCGTAGTCCACCTCGCCCATCTGGTCCAGGTGGATGAACGGGTCCAGCTCGGTCACCGGCACGCCGGCGAACGCCCGGCGGACCGGGAACCCCTCGCCCTCGTAGCCGCTCGGCGCGGTGGTCAGCCGGCGGACCGGCCGGAACGCGGTGGACTCGTCGAGCCTGGGCAGGCGGGGCAGGACGAGCACGTTGTCGACGGTGATGGCGGGCATCGGAGACTCCTCAGCTGTGGGGGTGGGCGGTGGACGCGTCGCGGTCCGCGCGGAGGCGCCGGCCGAGTCGCTCGAAGATCCGGGTGAGGCAGGCGACCTCGTCGTCGTCGAGGTCGTCCACCAGGTGGGCGCGCACCGAGCGCAGGTGGTGCGGGGCGGCCTCGCGCAGGGTCAGCAGCCCGGTGGCGGTGAGCACGGCCTCGCTGCCACGGCGGTCGTCGGGACAGGGTTCGCGGGCGACCAGGCCCCGCCGCTGCATGGCGGAGATCTGGTACGTCAGCCGGCTCGGCGAGAAGACCAGCCGGCCCGCCAGCTCGCCCATCCGCAGCCGCTGGCCCGGCGCCTCGGAGAGCAGCACGAGCACGTGGTAGTCGGCGAAGCTGAGCCCGCTGTCGGCGCGCAGATCCTCCTCGATCTGGGTGAACAGCCGCTGGCTGGCCTCGATGTAGGCGCGCCAGGCGGCGAGCCGCTCGCTGTCCAGGCTCTCGGTCATGCCGAAACAGTAGCACTCTTTCAAAATTTAACTAGTGCTGTGTGAGCGCGGTTACGGTGCTGCTGGAGAAGTACGTACAGATTCGAATGAACGTGCCCGGCGGGGGCGGGCGTACGACCGGGACGCCAGGGTGGTTTCCGGCGTCCCGGTCGTGCACACCACGGGGAGTGCGGCGGAACGAGCTGTGTCACGCGGTGATTGCCCGGGCTCCCGGCGGGTGGCCGGGCGCCCGGGACCGGCTCACCGGTGCGGTGCTGGCGCCGTCAGGTGCATCCGGCCGAGCAGCTGACGGGCCTGCTCGGCGAACTGCGCGTCGACGATGACGGCGTACTGGCCGGCGCGCAGCGAACTGGCCGAGGTGAAGTCGCGTCGCCCGCCGGTCATCGCGTGCGCGACGGCGCCGAACACGGCCCCCCAGATCGCGCCGACGAGCAGCCCGACCAGGATCACCGCGATCCAGTTGCCGGCGGTGAAGATCCCGAACAGCAGCCCGATGAAGAGCCCGAACCAGGCGCCCGTACCGGCGCCCGCCAGGGCCGCGCGCCCGGTGGTCATCCGGCCGAGCACGGTCTCGACCAGGGTGAGGTTCGTGCCGACGATGGCGCTGTGCTCGACCGGGAACCGGTTGTCCGCCAGGTGGTCCACCACGCGCTGGGCGGACGGATAGTCCGGGTACGAACCGATCGTCACGGTTGGCGGGCCCGTCTCCGGGCCGTGCCCGTCGTGGCTGGGGGCGGTCGGCCGGCCGGCGGGACCGGACGGGAGGGTGTCACCGCCCGGCATCCCGGGCCGCCAGGCCGACGTCGGACTCGACGGTGTCGTCATTGATCTCCTCCTTCGTCAACCACCCGCCTTCCCGTCGGCCACCCGCCGTAACACCACCACCCCCACGGATCCCCCGACCCACGGTGCTCGCCGCCGTCTTCCCCGCGATCTTGCACTTGGTGCCCCTTGATTGCGACGAATGTCGGTTTTGTCGGGGCCGAAAGTGCAAGATCGCCGGGCTGGACGGGTCGGCGGGGCGGGGGCGGGGGCGTCAGGGGGTGGGTTTGCGCAGGTGGGCGGCGGTGGTGTCGTCGGCCGGGAAGAAGGACTCGATGGAGAGCTCCTCGACAGTCACGTCGAGGGGCGTGCCGAAGGTCGAGACGGTGCTGAGGAAGGACAACTCGCCGCCCGGATGGTGCAGGCGCAGGGGCACCACGACGTCCCCGGGGCGGGGCAGCTCAGCCTCCGGCTCGGCCGGGCCGCCCGGATAGCCCTGCAACTCCTCGTGGAGCGCGCTCAGCTCGGCGTCGGCGGTCAGCCCCAGGTGCCGGCGCAACCGGCCGAGCAGGTGGGCGCGCCACTCGGTGAGGTTGACGATCCGCGGCGCCAGGCCCTCGGGGTGCAGGGTCAGCCGCAGCACGTTGGCCGGCGGCCGCAGCAGGTGTGCGGCCACCCCCGTGGTGAGCAGCGGCAGGGCGGCGTTGCCGGCGACCAGGTTCCAGCGCCGGTCCACCGCGACGGCCGGGTACGGCTCGTGCGCGCGCAGGACCCGGCGCACCGCGTCGAGGACCCGACGCAGCTCGGGGGAGTCCAGCGGGGCGTGGGAGTAGACCGGGGCGTAGCCGGCGGCCAGCAGCAGCCGGTTCCGCTCCCGCAGCGGCACGTCGAGCTGCTCGGCCAGCCGTAGGACCATCTCCCGGCTCGGCGTCGAGCGCCCGGTCTCCACGAAGCTGAGGTGCCGGGTGGATATCTCCGCCTCGACCGCGAGAGCGAGCTGGCTGAGCCCGCGTTGCCGGCGCCACTGCCGGAGCAGCGCCCCCACCGGCACCTGACGCCCGGCCGCCGTCGCGGTCACGCCAGCGATCCTAGGAGATCGGTGGACCCGTCGCCTCTCGCCGCATCGCCTCTCGGCCGGCTGGCGGCAGCTGCCGGCTGTGCCAGCCTCGCGATCTTGCAGCTCAAGCCCCGGCGTTTCGCTCCTTCGGGACATAGCGGGGGCAGAAACTGCAAGATCGCGGCGGCTGGCGGCTGGCGGCTGGCGGCTGGCGGCTGGCGGGCCGCGCTGTCCCCGCCGAATCTCCCGTCCCTCGGGAAGTTCGTTCCGCTCTAGGGTCACCAGAGATCTTGGTGGGAGATGGCCCTTCCGGGGGCCGTTTCCTACCAAGATCTACCGTGGGGTCAGGGATTTGCCGTCGGGAAGGACGCTCGCGCGACGGTGCCGCCGGCCGCGTGCCGGGCGGTCAGCCGGCCGGCGTACGCGGGGCGAAAGCGGACGGGGCGGGTGAGGAGAGGGCCGGCGGACTCCTCGCCCGCCCTGGGTGGGCGGGCGAGGAGCCGGGGGTCAGGAGCAGGCGGTGCCGTTGAGGGTGAACCCGGTCGGGGCGGGCAGGGCGCCGCCGGCCCAGGTGCCCTGGAAGCCGAGGGAGAGCGTTCCGCCCGTGGGCAGCGCGGCGTTCCACGTGGCGTTGCGGACGGTGATCCGGTCGCCCGACTGGCTCCAGTCGCCGTTCCAGCCGTTGGTCAGTCGGACCCCGGCGCCGGGAGCGAAGCCGAGGGTCCAGCCGGTGAGCGCGGCGCCGTGGTTGGTCACCCGCAACTCCGTGGTGAAGCCGCCCGACCAGGAGTTCACGGTGTGCGTCACGGTGCAGCCGCCGGTCGGCGGGGGAGTGGTCGGCGGGGGCGTCGTGGGCGGCGCGGTGGTCGGGGGCGCGGTGGTCGGCGGCGGCGTGGTGGGCGGGGCGGTGGTCGGCGGCGCGGTGGTGGGGGCCGGGCCGGCGGCGATGGCGAGCTCGTACGCCCGCTGCGGCACGAACTGGCCGGCCGCCGCGATGCAGCCGTCGGCCTCGCCGGGGAGTTTCACCCAGAGGTACGCGTCGATCGCCGGGTCTCCCGTGGCGGTGGTGCTCGGGGTGCCGATCGCCCGCCCCGCCGGGTCGCACCACTCCGAGCCGGCCGGCCCGTTGCCGTTGCGGCTGGTGTCGACGACCGCCTTGAGCCGGGACACCCCGGTCGCGGCGATCACCGCCTTGGCGTAGGCGACCTCGTCGGCGGTGCGCCGGTAGTTCGACACGTTCAGCGAGATGCCGTCCGCGCTGTTGGCGATGTCCGCCCCGAGCAGCCGGGAGGCGGCCTCGGAGGGGGAGAGCCAGGCCGAGTGCCCGGTGTCGAAGTAAACCTTCGCCGAGGCCGAGGCCGCCTTGAGCTTCTTGCCGGCGTACGCCATGGAGGCCTTCGTCTCGGCCTGCTGGGCGGCGTTCTGGCAGTTGGTCATCAGCGGCAGCACGTCCGGTTCCAGGACGATGGTCGCCGGCCGCCCGGCGAGCCCGGCCGCGACCTGGTCGATCCACTGGCGGTAGGTGGCGTGGTCGGGGGCGCCGCCGCCGCTGGCTCCGCTGCAGTCCCGGTTGGGGATGTTGTAGACCACCAGGATCGGTGTCTTGCCGGCGGCTGCCGCCGCGCCGACCAGGGCGTCGACCTCGGAGCGTACGGTCGAGGTGTTGGTCCGGGTGAACCAGCGGCCCTGCGGGACGCTCGCGATCCGGCTGGCGATGACGGCGGCGCGGGGATCGCCGGGGTTGGCGGTGACCCAGGCCGCGGCGGCCGTCGCGGGATCGACGTAGAAGGCGGAGTCGGCGGCGACCGCGGCGGGAGCCCGGACGCCGACGGCGACGGTGGTGGCGACGGTGAGCGCGGCCGCGGCGGCGGCCGCCGCGGCGAGTGCCGGTCTGCTTCTCACGGGGATCTCCCATTCCATCGAGGAGCACCGCTGGAAGCGCTCCCATGCATCGCCGTCAAACTACGTGCTGATTGCGGAGATGTGAAGAGCCCGCGTCCTGTGGCGATGTCCCGGCTGCCGCGGCGGCCTTGTCCGGCGGCCGGACTCCGGCGCCGGAGAGAATGGGGGATGCGCTTGGTCATCACCGCGGACACCCACGTGCCGAAGCGGGCCGGGGACCTGCCGGAGCGGCTCTGGGCGGCGATCGACGCCGCCGACGTGGTGCTGCACGCCGGCGACTGGGTCGACGAGGCACTGCTCGACGCGCTGGCGGCCCGGGCCCGCCGGCTCGTGGGGGTGTACGGCAACAACGACGGGCCGGCGCTGCGCGCCCGGCTGCCCGAGATCGCCCGGGTGGAGCTCGGCGGGCTGCGGGTCGCCGTGGTGCACGAGACCGGGCCGAAGGGCGGGCGGGAGAGCCGCTGCGCGGCCCGCTTCCCCGACGTCGACCTGCTGGTCTTCGGTCACTCGCACATCCCCTGGGACACGGTCGCCCCGGGCGGGCTGCGCCTGCTCAACCCGGGCTCGCCGACCGACCGCCGGGCGCAGCCGTACGCCACCTACCTGACGGCCCGGGTGGCGGCGGGCCGGCTCGACGAGGTCGAGCTGCACCGCCTGCCACCGCGCCGCCCGCCCGGTCACTGACCGCGGCCGGTCTCCGCCTGGAGCTCGTCGATCCGCTTCGAGGCCGCTGCCTTCGTCAGGCCCGCCGGCGGATCCTCGCCGGCCTCGCGGGCCAGGGTCGCCAGGTAGGACACCTGCGCGGCGGTCGGCGGCTCGTCGCCGGTGACCCACTCGTCCGGGTCCTTGATCGCGCCCTGCGGATCGGGCTCGTTGCTGTCGCGGTCAGTCATCGCCTCCACCTTCCTTCGAACGGATGTGCCAATACCCCGCGTGGCGCGGATCCATGCCGACCACCCGCCGCCGTGCCCCGTCCTCCCGGGCGTACGGCCGCATACGATCAACGGATGGCTGCGGAGGACCGGGCGGGTGTGGTCGTGGTCGGGGCCGGCATCGCCGGCGTGGCGTGCGCGACGGAGTTGGTCCGCGCCGGCATCCCGGTCCAGATCCGGGAGCGCGCCCGGGTGGCTGGCGGCCGGATGGCCAGCCGGCGCTTCGACGGCCGACCCGCCGACCTCGGCGCGGCGTACTTCACGGTCAGCGACCCGGACTTCGCCGCGGTGGTCGAGCGGTGGCGGTCGGCCGGCCTGGCCCGCGAGTGGACCGACACCTTCGTCGCGTACGGCGCCGACGGCCGGCACGAGGTGCCCGGCCCGATGCGCTGGGCGGCGCCCAGGGGGCTGCGCTCGCTGGTGGAGCACCTCGCCCGGGAGTTGCCGGTGACCGTCAACCGGCTCGTGCTCAGCGTCGAGCCGGGTCCGACGGTCGACGGGCAGCCCTGCGAGGCGGTGGCGTTGGCCATGCCGGGGCCGCAGGCCGCGCTGCTGCTCGACCCGGCCCTGGCCGCCGCGACCCGGGCCACCCAGGCCCAGCGCTGGTCGCCCTCGCTGGCCGGGGTGCTGCGTTTCCCGGCGCGCGGGTGGCCCGCGTTCAGGGGCGCGTTCGTCAACGACCACCCGTTGTTGCGCCTGGTCTGCGACGACGGCGACCGGCGGGGCGACGGCGCGCCGGTGCTGGTCGCGCACACCACGCCCGAGTTCGCCGCGGGCCACCTCGCGCAGCCCACCGGGGCCGGGCCGGCGATCGAGGAGGCCGTCCGGGACCTGCTGAGCCTGCCCGAGCCGGCGGAACACGTGCACGTGCACCGCTGGACGTACGCGCGACCCACCGCCGGTCCCGGCGGGACGTACCACCTGGACGCCGACGGCATCGGGCTGGCCGGCGACGCCTTCGGCGAGCCCCGGGTGCAGACCGCCTGGCGCTCCGGCCGCGACCTGGGCCGGGCCCTGGCCGCCCGCCTCCGGGTGTAAGGAAGGGGCCCTTCCTATCGCCCAGGCGATAGGAAGGGCCCCTTCCTTACACCTCAGCGGGCGGCGGGGACCGGATCGGCGGCCCGGGCGCGCTCCGACGGGTCGGCGGTGCGTTGCCCCGCACGGTCGAGCAACTGCATCACCGGGGTAGCCGCGACGCCGTGCACCACCACCGAGACGACCACCACGAGACCCACGGTCGCCCAGACCAGGTCCGCCTGCGGGAAGTCGGTCTTGGAGGTCGCGTACGCGACGTAGTAGAACGAGCCGACGCCCCGGATGCCGAACAGGGCGATCACCCAGTGCTCGGCCGGCCGGCCGGGTGCGCCCCGCAGCGACAGCCACCCGGCCAGCGGGCGGACCACGAAGACCAGCGCCAGCCCGACCGCGGCGGCCGGCCAGGTCAGCGGGCCCAGCAGGCCGCCGACGACCGCGCCGCCGAAGAGCAGCAGCAGCATCACGGTGAGCAGCCGTTCGACCTGCTCGGCGAAGTCGTGCAGCACCGAGTGGAACTCGTGGGTGCGTTCGGCGGCCCGGATCGCCCGGGCCGCCACGAAGACCGCCAGGAAGCCGTAGCCGCTCACGAGTTCCACCAGCCCGTACGCCAGGAAGGTCGCGGCCACCGCGAGGAAGCCCTCGGAGTGGCGGGCGAGTCGAAGCTTGCTCGGGGCCCGGAAGAAGAGCTTGCCGAGCAGCCAGCCGATCAGCCAGCCGCCCGCCACCCCGGCGACGATTTTCCAGAGCACGTCCACGCCGAGCCAGCGGCCCAACCAGCCGCCGGGGGCCAGGCCGGTGGTGGCGATGGCGATGGCCGCGTACACGAACGGGAAGGCCAGCCCGTCGTTCAGGCCGGCCTCGGAGGTGAGGGCGAACCGGACCTCGTCCTCGGAGTCCTCGACGTCGGTCGGCTCGCCGACCTGCACGTCGGCGGCGAGCACCGGATCGGTGGGGGCGAGGGCCGCCGCGAGCAGCAGGGCGGCGGCCGGCACCAGCCCGGCCCACCACCAGCCGAGCAGCGCCACCGCCGCGATGCACAGCGGCATGGCGATGGCCAGCAGCCGCCAGGTCGACGACCAGCGGGCCCAGCTCAGCGGCCGGTCGATCTTCAATCCGGCGCCCATCAGCGCGACGATGACGCCGATCTCGGTGAGGTGGGTGGCGATCTCCGGGTACGCGAGCGGGTCGGGGCTCGGCAGCCCGACGGGCAGGAGGAAGACCAGCACACCGAGGCCGAGAAAGGCGATCGGCATGGACAGGGGACGATGTTCGAGCACGCGGGGCAGGATCCCCGCCAGCAGCGCACCCAGACCGACCACCGCGAACGCCACATCGACCGGCTCCACGACTCCGCCTCTCCGCTCCGCCCACGGCATGCGGGCGGGCGGTGCAGAGCTTTGCCCCAGGAACGCCTCTCGTATTCCTGTCGGCCGCGATCCGTCGGCTTCGATCAGCCGGGCGGGATCAGGATCTCGAACCAGACCGTCGACCCGCGTACGGTCGGGTCCGTCCCCCAGGCGTCGCTCAGCTCCTCGATCAGCCCGAGGCCCCGGCCCCGGCTGCTGAGCGTGTCGGTCTGCGTACGGGTGACCGTGCCCCGGGTGCCCGAGTCGGCGACCGACACCAACAGCCGCTCCGGACTGAGGTCGATCTCCACCCGGGCGGCGGTGCCCGCGTGCAGCAGCGCGTTGGTGGTCAGCTCGCTGGTGCAGAGCACCGCCGCGCCGATGACCGACTCGGCCACCCGCCACTGGGTGAGCTGCCCGGTCATCCAGTGCCGCACCCGGCTCGGCGCCGTCGGCTCGGCCGGCACCTCCATGCTCGCCGACCGGCTCGGGCGCAACGCGTGCTCCACCGCCAGCACGGCGACGTCGTCCTCGGTGGCGCCGGGAACCGCCGCCGTGGCCACCGCGCACAGCGCGCGGGGGTCGCCGCTGCCCGCCCCGGCGACGGCGGCGGCCAGGGCGTCCAGGCCACTGGTCAGCCCCTGCCAGCGGCGCTCCACCACGCCGTCGCTGAAGAGCAACAGCGTGTCGCCGGGGGCGAACCGCACCGTGGTGGTCGGCGGCCGGCAGCCGAGGCCCAGCGGGGCGCCCGCGGGCACGTCGAGGTACGCGGCGACCAGCTTGCCGTCGGGGGTGTGCCGGCGGAGCAGCGGGGCGGGGTGACCGGCGCTGGCCAGGGTGAGTCGTTGCCGGTCTGCGTCGACGACGCCGAACACCACCGTCACGAACAGCTCGTGGGTGTCGCCCTCGGCGCCCAGGCTGGTGACCAGCCGGTCGAGCCCGGCCAGTACGGCGTCCGGGCGCGGGTCGGTCAGGGCCAGCGCCCGCAGCGCGGCACGGACCTGACCCATCCGGGCGGCGGCCTGCACGTCGTGGCCGGCGACGTCGCCGAGCACGATGCCCAGGCCTCCGTCGGGCAGCAGGAAGGCGTCGTAGAAGTCCCCGCCGGCGGCGTTGCCGTCGACGCCCGGGTCGTAGCGGGCGGCGATCCGCATCCGGGGCAGGTCGGGCAGGTGCTCCGGCAGCATGCTGCGCTGCAGCAGTTGGGCGGTGCCGTGCTGGGTCTCGAACCGGCGGGCCCGCTCGGCGGCCTGACCGATCAGCTCGGCCGAGGCGGCCAGCAGCGCGCGCCGCGCGGCCGACCAGACCCGCGGGGCGTGGTGGCCGACCGTGAGTCCGCCGCGCAGCACCGAGGCCCGCAGCGGCACCGCCGCGAGCGAGCGGACCTTCTGGTCGTGCCGGTCCACCGCGATCTCCCGCAACGGCTGGCCGTCGTCGACGAAGTGCGGCGCGCCGCTGCGGGCGGCTGTCACCACCGGGCCCTGCCAGTCCGGCGGGATGCGCCGCCACAGCGGGGGGAGACGCTCGTCGGCCTCGTCCATCAGCTCGCCCCGGACGCGCCGGACCATCCGCCAGCCGCCGCCGCCCTCGTCGACGGCGAACGTGACCCGGTCGGCGTCGAACGCGGTGATCGCGTGGCGCAGCGCGACCCGGGCCACGTCGTCCAGGGTCAGGGTGCCGGCGAGCGCCGCGGCGAAGTCGCCGAGGCTCTGCAACTGCTGGGTGACCTGGGTGGTCTCCGCGGCCACGGTCAGCACGCCGACGATCCGCCCGGCGCTGTCGCGCACGGGGGAGTAGCCCCGGGTGAAGACCGACTGCTCGACCAGGCCGGGACGGCGGTGCAGCGGGAGGGCCGTCTCCTTCTCCAGGAACGGCTCCCCCGAGCGGTAGGTGTGCTCGATGGCGTCGCCGACGCCGGGCGTCGGCCAGGACTCGGCGAACACCTCGGCCGCCGGCCGGCCCACCGCGGGGTGCCGGTCACCGATCAGCTCGGCGTACGCGTCGTTGTAGACCAGCAGGTGGTGGTCGCCCAGGGTGAGGGCCATCGGTACGGGCGAGGCGAGCAGCAGCTCGGCGGCCGCCCGGACCGCCGGGTCCCAGGCCCGCCACGGGCCGAGGGGCGTGCCGGCCCAGTCGTGGTGGAGGACGGTGGCGGCCATGCCCGGCCCGGCGGGTGCTCCCGAGACCGGGGCTGGTGGGTTGGGGACCCGTCCGACCGTTCCTGGCATGCCCGCAGCCTAGCCCGAGGGCCCGCGGGCCGTTCCGATCATGGCCAGCGCGTCGTCGAGCCGGATCGTTCGGGCAGTTCAGGGGCGGTCTGCGGTGACATGTCGGGAAAAACTCGGGGACGGGTACGGCGTGCCGCGTCGGTCACGGGGTAAGCGCGCGACGCAGTCCATGCGACAGGAGGGACATCATGCCGGAAACCCTCGCGGTCAGGCAGGTCGACATCGGCGACGCCGTGGCCGACATGTGGAGGTCGGTGCTGCTGTTCGTACCGCGGGCCATCGCGTTCATCGCGATCCTCGTGGTCGGATGGCTCATCGCCAGAGCCGTGCTCAAGATCGTGGACGCGGCGCTGGAACGGGTCAACTTCGACAGGGCGGTGGAGCGGGGCGGGATCAAGCGCGCGCTGGAACGTACGAAGTACGACGCGAGCGACATCCTGGCGAAGTTGGCGTACTACGCCGTGCTGCTGTTCACCCTGCAGTTCGCCTTCGGGGTGTGGGGACCCAACGCGATCAGTGACCTGATCCGCGGTGTGGTCGGCTGGCTGCCACGCGCCTTCGTGGCGATCATCATCGTCGTCGTGGCCGCCGCGATCGCCAACGCCGTCCGGGATCTGGTCACCGGGGCGCTGGGCGGGCTCGCGTACGGAAAGATCCTGGCCGACCTGACGGCGGTCTTCATCCTCGCGCTGGGTGTGATCGCGGCGCTGAACCAGGTGGGCATCGCCACGACGGTGACCACGCCGGTGCTGATCGCGGTACTCGCCACGGTGGCCGGCATCCTGATCGTCGGCGTCGGCGGTGGTCTGGTGAAGCCGATGCAGAACCGCTGGGACGGCTGGCTGAACCGGATGGCCGAGGAGTCGCGTGCGGTGCAGGAGCACCGCCGGGCCCGGGAGGCCGGGCAGAGCGACGTCGGCCGCCAGATGGCCGACCGGACGGCGGCCGAGCGGGCCCGGGCCATGCCGCAGGAGTCGACGATGGCCGGCGGGCGCGGCACCTACCAGTCGGGGAACATGGGCGACGAGACCCAGCAGTTCCGCGGCTGAGCGGCGCCGGTGAGGCGAGACGGGGAGGGGTGTCCGCGATCGTGGCGGGCGCCCCTCCGCCGATCCGTCCCCGGTCGGCGGGATCAGATCCGGGGGAGCGGGGCGGGCACCGGCGTGCCGAGCGCGCGGGTCAGCGCGCAGACCGCGAGCAGCCGGGTCAGCAGCCAGTCCGGCGCGGACCAGTCCACCGGCGCGGCCGGTGGCTGCCAGCCGTGCTCCAGCGCGGCCGCGCGGACGCCCTCGGCGTAGCCGGCGAGCGCGGCGGCGCTGAGCGGCCGGCGGTCGCCGTCCAGGCTCTCCCGCACCGCCGCGGCGTGCTGGTCGACCAGGGCGAGCAGGCCCGGACGCGCGGCGGCGGCGACCAGCCCCTCGGCGCCGACGGAGTCGGACAGAAGGGCGAGGGCGGCTCGCGCCGAACTGGCGGCGGAACGGGCCTCGACCCGGTTGAACGGCACACGCATGGTGACCGAGGCTATCCGGCCGGTCCGGGGGTCGACCTCGGCCGGTCGCGGGTTTTTCGCCCTCCCCCGAACGGTCACCGGCCGACCCTGGGGATTGACCCGACGCGGACGGGGCAGGAGGAGAGCACCCGGACGGGCACAGGCGACACCTGGAGGAACGGATGGGACGTGACGGGGACGGGCCGGACGAGCAGCACCGTAGGCCCGCCGGGGTCAGCGACGAGACGGTGGCGGCGCTCGGCAAGCTCAGCGAGGCGCTGGAGTGCGTCGAGCGGGTCCGGGGCCACCTCTACTCGCTGCACCAGCTCGTGGGGCACGCCGACCTGATGCTCGACGACGCCGTGGAGCTGTTCCGCGCCGCCGGGCACGACCTGATCGCCGAGCGCATCGACACCGAGCTGCTGGGCCGCAACGTGATCGCCGGGCGCTGGACGTTCCAGATCGTCGAGGACTTCGACGACGGCTACTACGCCCTCTTCCGCGCCCTCGACCGGGCCGCCCGGGACGAGCTGGTCGGCGGTCGCCGGCACCTCTACGAGGCGGAGATGAAGGAGCGGCGCCGGAGCCGGGGCCTGCCCGGGCACGAGGCGCGCCCCGGCACGGGCTGACGGTGCGCACGGGGCGGCGGGCGCCGCCCCGCCCCCGCTCGCCGCGGCCCTGTCCGGCGCGCGTCAGCGGGTCGGGGCCGGCTGCGCCTCGGCTGCGATGCGCAGCGCGGCCACCAGGCGGCGGTAGAGCTCGTCGCCGGCCAGCAGCTCGGCGTGGCTGCCCTGGGCCCGGATCCGGCCGTCCTCCAGCACCACGATCCGGTCGGCGTCGAGCACCGTGGATAGCCGGTGCGCGATGGTCAGCACGGCGCCCGCCGCCGCGCGCTGCCGGACGCACTCCTGCAGCGCCGCCTCGGTCAGCCCGTCGACCTGCGCGGTCGCCTCGTCGAGCAGCAGGACCTCGGGGGTACGCAGCATGGCCCGCGCCAGTGCGATCCGCTGGCGCTGACCACCGGACACCTCCGTCGAGGACAGCGACGTGTCCAGTCCCTCCGGCAGCGAATCGATCTTGTCGTCGAGCCGGACGGCCCGGAGCACCGCCCGGATCTCCTCCTCGGTGGCGTCCGGGTGGGTGAACCGCAGGTTGTCGCGGATGGTGCCGGGCACCACGGGCGTCTCCTGCTCGACGTACGCCAACCGGGCCCGCACCTCGTCGTGCCCCCAGGCGGCGTACGGGCGGCCGTCGAGGAGCAGTTGGCCCCGCTCGGGCTCCAGGAAGCGCAGGACCAGCGAGAACAGGGTGGTCTTGCCGGCCCCCGACGGGCCCACGATCGCGGTGTGCCCGCGCCGGGGCACGACCAGGTCGATGTCGCGCACGGCGGCGGGCGCGTCGGGCCCGTACCGGGCCGTGACCCCACGGAACACCAGCACCGGCTGTTCCGGGTCGGTCGCCGGGACCGGCCGCCCCGGGGACGGCACCGGTCCGGTCGGCTCGGTCGCGATGTTCTCGATCTCGCGGATCCGACCCGCCGCGGCGATCCCGGCCTGCAGGGCCGTGGTGTTCTGGGTCAGCTCGGTGATCGGCCCCATCAGCTGGAACGCGTACAGCAGGAAGGCGATCAGGCTGGAGATCTCCAGCAGGTCCCGCTGGGCCCGCCACGCGCCGATGGCGAGGATCGCGATCACCGCGAGCTGGATGCCCGTCCAGGCGATCGTCCAGACCGACGCCGTCACCCGCGCCGCCCGTACGCTGTGCGCCGCCGCCTGCCGGGCGTCGGCGACGATCCGCTCGGTCAGCCAGGCCTGCGCCCGACTCGCCTTGACCGTCCGGATCGCGCGCAGGGCCCCCTCCAGCGCGCCGCCCAGCGTGCCCATGGACTCCTGCGCGGCGGCCTGCGCCGTCGCGATGCGGGGCATGAGGGCGCCCATGACCGCCGCGACCACCAGCACGGCCACGACGGTGTAGCCCAGCAGGAACAGGTCGAGCACGCCCATCAGCACGAGCGTGCCGATGAGGGCGATGCCGGCGTTGACCAGGCCGACGATGCTGCCGGACGCCTCGCGCAGCAGTTGGGTGTCGGCGGTGGCCCGGGTGACCAGCTCGCCTGCCGGCCGGCGTTGCAGGTCGCCGACGCGGGCCCGGAGGTAGCGCCGGACGATGGCGGCCCGCGCGTCGAGCACGATGTGCTCGGCCAGCGTCCCGAGCAGCCGCCACTGGCACAGCGTGATCGCCGCCCCGACGACGACGAGCACCAGCAGGACCCCGATCGGACGGGCCATCGACTCGCCGGTGCCGAGGGTGTCCAGCACCCACTTGGTGACCATCGGCGTCGCGAGCCCGGCGGCGTTCGCGGCGAGCCCCAACGCGAGGCCGAGGAACATCGCCCGCCGGTGCGGGGCGAGGAAGGACGCGAGCGTACGCAGCCGGGGGAGCGCCGGAGCGGAAGGGTTCATGCCCTGAATGGAACATCGGTGTTCCAATCCAGTCAATCATTATTCCGAAACGAGGTGTTGTTATCCTCGCGAGCGTGACCGACGCGCAGGTGTCCGGCAGCCGGGCCCGGACCCGCCAGGCCATCGTCGACGCGGCGATCGAGGTGCTGGGGCGCAACCCCGCCGCCTCCCTCGGCGACATCGCCGCCGCGGCCGAGGTGGGGCGTACGACGCTGCACCGCTACTTCGCCGAGCGGGCCGACCTGCTGGCCGCGATCGGCACGGAGGCCGGCGCCCGGCTGGACCGTGCGACCGCCCAGGCGCGGCTGGCCGAGGGCACCGGCGCGTCGGCCGTGCACCGGCTCTGCCAGGAGTACTTCGACCTCGGCAACCTGCTCTCGCTGGTCTTCACGGAGCCGGAGATCGGCACCGGCTCGACCGGCGGCGGGTGCGACCCGGACTTCGCCGCGATGGTCGAGCGCGGCCACCGCGACGGCACCATCGACCCGGAGCTGCCGGTGGACTGGGTGCAGAGCCTGATCTGGTCCCAGTTGTACGCCGGATGGGCCTACCTCGCCGAGACCGGAGCCTCCCGGCACGAGGTGCTGCGGCTGATCCTGCGTACGGTCGACGGCGCGATCGCGGTCAAGGCCGGCTGATTCCCCTCGACCGGGGCGCGGGCCGCGGCCGGGCTACTCCGTCGGGCGGGCGTCGGCCGGGCGGCGCCGGGCCGCGTCGTCGGCGATGATCACGGTCGCCACCATCAGCGCCACGCAGAGGCTGAACAACCAGGAGTCGTCCGAGACCAGCTTGGCGGAGACGGGAGCCTGGACGGCGGCGAGGAGGAAGCCGAGCCATGCCAGGCGGCGCTGACGCGTGGAGAGGTAGCCGGTGCCCTGATGCATTCAGAAAGTCTTTCGCGCGACTGCGGCATTGCCGTCAGCCGAACGGCCGATTCTGGATGAGCTGTCCGTTTTCCCGACCGTACGGACCGTGTTTTCCGTACCGACGGTGATGCTGTCCCGGTCGTGATCCCCGTTCCGCCGGGGTGGCCGGACCAGGCCGTCGGGGGGCGCGGGCAGGATGGCTCCCGTGTCGACCGCCCCGCCCCGCCCCGCGCTGCTCCTGCTCGCCTACCTCGCCTTCGTCAGCCTCGGGCTGCCCGACGGCCTGATCGGGGTGGGATGGCCCTCGATCCGGGCCGAGTTCGGCGTACCCACCGAGGCGGTCGGCCTGGTGCTCACCGCGGGCACCGTCGGCTACCTGACCTCCAGCGTCTCGGCCGGCTTCACGCTGGCCCGGCTCGGTGTCGGCCGGCTGCTCGCCGGCAGCACGCTGCTGGCCGGCCTCGCGCTCACCGGCTACACCGTGACCCCCGTCCTCGCCCTGATGGTGGGCTGCGCCCTGGTGCTCGGGCTGGGGTCCGGCGCGATCGACTCCGGCCTGAACGCCTACGCGGCGGGTGCCTTCGGCCCCCGGCACATGAACTGGATGCACGCGTTCTTCGGCCTCGGGGTGGCACTCGGTCCGCTGATCATGACCGGTGCGCTGAGCGCCGGCCTGTCGTGGCGCTGGGGCTACGGGCTGGTGGCGGCGGCCCAGATCGCCCTGGCCACGGCGTTCGCGCTGACCGTCCGCGCCTGGCGGGACCGCGCCCCGGCCCGCGAGCCCGCCGGGTCCGCGCCCGGCGCGGCGGCCGTCGCCCCGCCGACCCGCACGCCGGTACGCGAGACGCTGCGGCTGCCGGCGGTCTGGTTGGGCGCGCTGGCCTTCACCGTCTACGTGGCCATCGAGGTGGCCGCCGGGCTCTGGGCGTTCCTGCTGCTCACCGAGGGCCGCGGCCTCGGGGCGACGCTCGCCGGCATCTGCGTCTCGGGCTACTGGGGGAGCCTGTTCGTCGGGCGGGTGGTGCAGGGCGTGGTCGCCGAGCGGCTGGGCGCGGCGGTGGTGCTGCGCGGCAGCCTGGTCGGGATGGCGGTCGGCGCGGTCCTGATCGCGCTGCCCGCGCCGGGCTGGGTCGCGGTGGCCGGGCTGTTCGTCCTCGGCTTCGCCGCCGCGCCGGTCTTCCCGCTGCTCACCCTGACCACCGCCGGCCGGGTCGGCGCGGCGCACGCGGACCGGGCCATCGGACTCCAGATCGGCACGGCCGGGCTGGGCGCCGCGCTGGTGCCGGCCGGGATCGGGGTGCTGATCGCCGACACCTCGGTCGAGCTGCTCGGGCCGGCCCTGGTCGTGCTCGCGGCGGGGCTGATCGCCCTGCACGTGGCCGGCACCCGCCGGCCCGCCCCCGACCTGCCCCGCTGAGCGTCCCCGTGCGCCGGCCGGGCCAGTTCCCGGCCGGCGTGGCTCACATGGTGTCGGGCCCGGTCCGGCCGGTCGTCGAGGGCCGGTACGCGCGCTGCGGGTCGGTCGGTTCGCGGCCCGCGCCGGCGGCCTGCCCGCCACGGTCCGCCGCCTCCGGGCCGTGCCCGAAGGCGGCCTCCTCACCGGCGTCGTTGCCCGTCACGTCGTCGGCCTGGCCGTCCAGGGTCGAGCGCGCGACGGCCCGGTCCAGTTCCCGCAGCGGCGTCCGTTCCTCGTCCCGCCACACCTTGTCGTCGTCCGTCATACCATCGCGGTACCCGGGGCCGCCGCGCGCAAACGACGATGGCCGCCGGGAGCCGGCGGCCATCGGGGTCGGGACCCGGAGGGTGGGGGTCAGGGCTGCGGACGGTCGACCTTGCCGCGCCAGGCGCCGGTCTCCTGACCGCGCCGCTCGATGAACTGCTTGAACCGCTCGAGGTCGCCCTTCGCCTGCCGGTCGACGATGCCCAGCTTGTCGCCGGCCTGCTCGACCACGCCGTGCGGCTCGAACTCGAGTTGCAGGGTGACCCGGGTGGTGTCCGGGTCGAGGCGGTGGAAGGTCACCACGCCCGCCTGCCGGGTGCCGCCCGTCGAGCGCCAGGCGACCCGCTCGTCCGGGAGCTGCTCGGTGATCTCGGCGTCGAACTCCCGCTTCACGCCGCCGATCTCCACCGTCCAGTGGGTCATCGTGTCCGACAGTTGCCGGACCTCCTGCACCCCCGCCATGAACTGGGGGAACTCCTCGAACTGGGTCCACTGGTCGTACGCGGTGCGCACCGGGACACAGACGTCCACATGTTCGGTAACGCCACTCATCTTCGAATCCTCCTTCGTCCGCCGGTGCCGGGCCGGATCGTGCGGGGATCCGGTCACCAGCGGGTCGTCTCGTTCTTGTGACCGAGCGCCGCCCACACCTCGGAAACCGTCTGGTAGCGGGTGTCCGCGGGCAGCCGCTCCAACTCGGCGAGAATGTCCGCCGGAGCCTCGTTGTCCCGCGCGTTGGCGATCAGCGCCTCCCGGTCGCCGGGCAGGGCGGTCATCGTGATGAACCGCCCCAGCCGGCTGCGCCGCTCGACGTCCTCGGAGCTCATCCCCTGCGGCGCGCCCGAACGCAACTCGCCTGCCGGCGCCGTCGTCGGCTCCGGCTGGTCCTCACCCGCCGGCTCCGGCACACGGGACTCGTCGACCCGCGAGCCGCCGGTCCCCGGCCCCTGCACGAGGCCGCTGACCTCCCGGCTCATCTGCTCGTCGACCCTCGGTCCGTGCTTGCTGCTGCCACGTTCCATGCCTTCTGCGCTACCCGGTGGCATCGGCGGTAAACCGGAGCGCCCGTGCCGCCGCGCGTGGGTCAGGAGGCCGCCGGTGTCTTCGGGGACAGGACCGGCTCGCCGGGGTACGGCTCGCCGGCCTGGATCACCCGGCCCCGCTGCAACTCCGCGTTGATCTGCACGCCGAGCATCAGCGCCGAGTTGGACAGGTAGAGCCAGACCAGGAACGCGATCACCGCCCCGAGGCTGCCGTAGGTGGCGTCGTACGAACCGAAGTTGGCCACGTAGAGGCCGAAACCGAAGGAGGCGACGACCCAGGCGAACAGGGCGACCGCCCCGCCCGGGG
The DNA here is from genome assembly GCF_040643815.1 of Micromonospora sp. NPDC047074. NCBI lineage: Bacteria > Bacillati > Actinomycetota > Actinomycetes > Micromonosporales > Micromonosporaceae > Micromonospora > Micromonospora sp. NPDC047074. The sequence goes on along the minus strand of NZ_JBEYVB010000020.1, from coordinate 72,630 downwards.
TGAGCCAGCGCAGGCGCGGCTGCCGGACGTTCGGCGCGATCCAGAACAACAGGCTCAGCAGCGCCATCATGATCAGCGCGAGCACGGGCCACTTGGCGACGTCCCACACCGTACGTGCCAGCCCACCGGCGTTGACCAGGTCGCCCACCGCGTCGGCGACCGGACCGCTGACGATCAGCCCCGTGGCCACGATCGCGAGCAGCACCAGCGACACCGCCGCCAGGCCGATCTGCAGGGGCCGCAGCTTCCAGACCGGCCGCCCCTCCCGCACCCCGTACACGGCGTTGGAGGCGCGGGTGAAGGCCCCGATGAAGCCGGAGGCCGACCACAGCGCGCCCAGCAGGCCGAAGCTCAGCAACGCGCCGGCCGAGTCGTTCTGCTCGACCACGGCCCGGACCACGCCGACGAAGCCCTCGTTGGCCACCACGGCGCCGGCACCCATGCCCCGGGCCAGGTCGAGCACGGTGTCGACGGTCCGTTCCCCGTCGGAGACCAGCCCGACCAGGGCGACCACCACGATGGCGGACGGAAAGAGCGCGAGCACCCCGTAGTAGGTCAGTGCGGCGGCCCAGTCCGCGCAGTTGTCCTCGACGTAGTTGCGCGCGCTGCGCACCAGCACCCCGCGCCAGGTCGCCCAGTTCAGCTGCCGCACCCGGCGGGGGATCCGGGGGTGCCGCTCTCCGGCGGGCGCCGCGTCGGGTTTCGTCGTCGTCATGGCCCGCTCCCTGTGCCCGGCCCCGGATGACCGGGTGCGTCCGGCTCCGCCGCCCCCGCCGGTACCCCTGCCCGGAAATCGACAAACCCGGCCGCCCGGTTTGCCGCCCGGGCCCGGGGGAACCGTCATAGCCGAACCATCGACGCGGAGGAGGACGAGATGCCCGGGCGCGAGGTACTGCCCAGCACGCTGCGACGCTCCCCGGAGAAGGCGCAGCGCACCTGGGAGAAGACGCACGACTCGGCGGTGGAGACGTACGGCGAGGGGGAGCGGGCGCACCGCACCGCCTTCGCCGCCGTGAAGCACGAGTTCGAGAAGGTGGGCGACCACTGGGAACCGAAGGGCCGCAAGGGCCCGAGCGACCGCCAGGCGGCCGGTGGCGGGCCGGAGCGCCGGGCGCCCACGGCCGGCGGGGTGGACGCCAACGCCACCAAGGACCACCTGATGAAGGTGGCCCGCAAGTTGGACGTCCCCGGTCGTTCGTCGATGACGAAGCCGGAACTGGTCAAGGCCATCGAGAAGGCGAACAACCGGCAGACCGCCAGGGCCCGGGGGCGCTGAGCCCGTCGTCGGGTACGTGCCGCAGGGGCTGTCCGCGCGCGGACAGCCCCTGCACGTGCGGTCACCAGTGGCCGCCCCCGGGGGCCTCGATGTGGACCGCCTTCGTGGCGGTGAACTCGTCCAGCAGCTCCGGCCCGTACCCGAAGCCGTGACCGCTGCCCCGGCGCGGGTGCGCGGCACCGCCCGGTGCCCCGCCGAACACCGAGTTGACCTTCACAGTGCCCACCGGCAGCTCGCGCCAGGCGCGCTGTGCGTGGCTCATCGATCCGGTCAGCACCGTCGCGGCCAGCCCGTACGGTGAGTCGGCGGCGCACCGCAGCGCCTCCGAGAACGAGTCGACCACGACGATCGCGGCGACCGGCCCGAACGTCTCCTCGCGCACCACCGTCATGTCGTGCCGGCAGTCGCTCAGCACGGTGGCCGGGTAGAACGCGCCCGGACCGTCGGGCAGCATGCCGCCGGTGCGAATCCGGGCCCCCTCCGCCACCGCCGCGGTCACCTGCCCGTGCACGTGGTCGCGGTGCCGCCGGTCCACCAGCGGCGCCAGCTCGGTCCGGGGATCGTCGCCCCGGCCCGTCCGCAGCCGCTCGGCCCGCTCCACCAGCGCCTCCGTGAGGTCCTCCGCGATGTCCCGGTGCGCGTAGATCCGCTCCACCGCGACGCAGATCTGCCCCGCGTTGGCGAACGCCCCGACGGCCGCCTGCCCGGCCGCCCACACCGGATCGACGTCGCCGTCCACGACGAGCGGGTCGCTGCCGCCGTTCTCCAGCAGCACCTTCGCGCCGGTCCGCGCCGCCGCGGCCGCGATGGCCCGCCCGGTGGCGGTGGAACCGGTGTGGGCGATCACGTCCACCTCCTGCGCGGCCAGCGCCGCGCCCACCTCCGGGCCCCCGGTCAGCAGCGACAGCACCCCGGGCGGCAGCGCGGAGTCGAGCGCCTTGGCCAGCAGCCAGCCGGTCGCCGGGGCGCGTTCGCTGGGCTTGTGCAGCACGACGTTGCCGGTGACCAGGGCGGCGCCGAGCAGCCCGCAGGAGACCGCCACCGGGTCGTTCCACGGGGTGATCACGGCGACCACCCCGCGCGGCTGCGGCACCATGAAGTCGAGCGCATGGGTGTCGCCGTGCAGGGTCCTCCCGCCGCGCACGGGGGCGAGTTCCGCGTACTGTCGTAGCGTGCCGATGCCCGCCTCCACCCCGCCGCGGGCGTCCGCGAGGGGCTTGCCCATCTCGGCCGTCGTGGCCCGGGCCAGGTCGTCGGCCACGGCCGCCACGGCGTCCGCCGCCCGGTGCAGGGCCGCCGCGCGCTCCGCGGGCGCGGTCGCCGCCCACTCCGCCGCGACGTCACGCGCCGCCTCCACCGCCTTGCCGACCTCGTCCGCCGTCGCCACCGGCACGGAGCTGACCGGGGAGCCGTCGGCCGGATCGTGTACGACCAGCTCGCCCCCCTCACCGCCCGCGCCCCACACTCCACCTATGAGCTGCGCAACCGTGTACATGGCAGTGGATGCCCCGGCCCGGGCGAGGCAAACGCGTTTCGCCCGGTTGCTGGCCGGGTAGGCGGATCGGATGACTGCGACCGGCGCGGAGAGCGCGGACGCCGTGGTGGTCGGGGCCGGCCACAACGGCCTGGTCGCCGCCAACCTGCTGGCCGACGCCGGCTGGGACGTACTGGTGCTGGAGGCGACCGCCGCGCCGGGCGGGGCGGTGCGTTCCGCCGAGGTGACCGCCCCCGGTTACCTGAGCGACCTCTACAGCTCGTTCTATCCTCTCGGCTACGCCTCGCCGGTGCTGCGTGGGCTGCGGCTCGACCGCTACGGCCTGCGCTGGCGGCATTCCCCGGACGTGCTCGCCCATCTGCTGCCCGACGGCCGGGCCGCGGTGCTCAACCGCGACCCGGAGACCACCGCGGCCTCGCTGGAGGCGTTCGCGCCGGGCGACGGCGAGCGCTGGTTGCACGCGTACGACGAGTGGCGCCGGGTCGCCGAGCCGATGCTGGCGAGCATCACCACGCCGTTCCCGCCGGTGCGCGGTGGCCTGACCCTGCTGCGCCGGCTGCGGGTCGCCGGGGCGTTGCGGCTGGCCCGGCGACTGGTGGTGCCGGTGCGCAGGCTCGGCGGCGAACTCTTCACCGGCGAGGGGGGCCCGGCGCTGCTGGCGGGCTGCGCCCTGCACACCGACCTGTCGCCCGAGGACGCCGGCTCCGGCGTGTACGGCTGGCTGCTCGCCATGCTCGGCCAGCAGGTCGGCTGGCCGGTGCCCGACGGCGGCGCGCAGAAGATCACCGATGCGCTGGTGGCCCGGCTGACCGAGCGCGGCGGCCGGATCCTCTACGGCGCACGGGTCGACCGGGTGCTGACGGCGCGCGGCCGGGCGATGGGGGTGCGTACGGCCGGCGGTACCCTGTGGCGGGCCCGTCGGGCGGTGCTCGCCGACGTCCCCGCCCCGGCCCTCTACCTGGACCTGGTCGGTGCCGCGGCCCTGCCGCCCCGGCTGGTGGAGGACCTGGCGCACTTCCGGTGGGACGGCTCGACGCTCAAAGTGGACTGGGCGCTGTCGGCCCCCGTGCCGTGGGTGAACCGGGCGGCGGCCACCGCCGGCACCGTGCACCTCGGCGCGGACCTGGACGGACTCACCGGCTACGCCGCCACGCTGGCCCGCCGCGAGGTGCCGCGCGATCCGTTCCTGCTGGTGGGGCAGATGTCGGTGGCCGACCCGAGCCACTCACCGCCGGGCACGGAGTCGCTCTGGTGCTACACCCACCTGCCGTTCCGCCGGCACTGGCGGCCGGAGGAGATCGCCGCGCACGTCGAGCGGGTGGAGCGGGTGCTGGAGGAGGCCGCGCCGGGGTTCCGCAGCCTGGTCGTGGGGCGGCACGTGGCCGGCCCGGCCGACCTGGAGGCGGGCGATCCGAGCCTGGTGGGCGGCGCGCTCGGCGGCGGCACGGCCGCCGCGTACCAGCAGCTGTTCCTGCGCCCGATCCCCGGCCTGGGCCGGGCGGACACCCCGGTCGACCGGTTGTTCCTGGCCAGCGCGTCGGCGCATCCGGGCGGCGGGGTGCACGGCGCGCCTGGCGCGAACGCCGCCCGCGCCGCCCTGGCCCGCGACCGCGCCCTCACCGGGGCGCTGTACGCGGCGGGGATCGACGCGGCGCACCGCGCGGTCTACCGCTGACCGAGTTCGCGTCACGCGGCGTGATGTGACCGCGACCGGAGAGGTCGCTCCTCTCACCCCTTTGCTCTGCAGCCAGATACGCACCAGTGGCCGTGTGTAGTCGCGCATGATCGGTCTCGTCTTGCCGCTGCTGGACCAGGTCCAGGTCAGCGCTGTGGTGCGTCCGTGGCTGCAGAGCAAAGGGGCGGAGGGGGTGATCCGGCTCCGGGGCCGTCAGTGACCGAGAGTGAGGTGACGCTGGGTGACCGAAGGGGTAGGCGCGGGCCGAGCGTGTTCAGCGCTCGATGTTGCGGTGCTTGCTGCGCAGCTTGAACGGCATCAGCGCGCTCTCGATCTTGGTGGCGGTGGTCATCTTGGACGCGCCGTCGCGCCGCTCCTCGAAACGGATCGGCACCTCCAGGATGGTGTGCCCGAGCTTGGTGGCCAGGTAGTGCATCTCCACCTGGAAGCTGTAGCCGTTGGACTGCACCCGCTCCAGGCCGATGTCGCGCAGCGCGTCCGCCCGCCAGATCTTGAAGCCGGCCGTCAGGTCGCGGATCCGGACCCGCAGCAGCGTGTGCACGTAGAGGTTGGCCCAGCCGCTCAGCGCCCGCCGGTAGAGCGGCCAGTTCTCGTCCAACTCGCCGCCCGGCACGTAACGGGAACCGATCACCACACCGGCCTGGGTCGACAGGAGCGCGCCGAGCATGCCCGGCAGCGCCTCCGGCGGATGCGACAGGTCGGCGTCCATCTGCGCGACGTACTCCGCCCCGCCGTCGAGCGCCCGCCCCATCCCGTCCACGTACGCCCGGCCGAGGCCCTCCTTGCCGGCCCGGTGCACGACCTCGACCCGGTCGGGGTGCTCGATGGCCAGCTTGTCCGCGACCTCACCCGTGCCGTCCGGCGAGTTGTCGTCGGCGACCAGGATCTTCAGGCCGGGCAGTGGTAGGGCCAGCAGTCGCTCGACCAGCACCGGGAGGTTGCCCGCCTCGTTGTAGGTGGGGACCACGACGGTCAGGCGTGCGTCCCGCCACGGCACGGGCAGCTGCACGGGTTCGATCATGTCGGACATCCTCGGTCGGCGGACAGGGCTCCCTGAGAGGGTAGCCAGTTGCCACATCCGGGTCGAAAAGGCACCCCGCCTGGCCTACCGTTGGGATCCGCGTCACGCGTCCGACTTCTGCCGGGTGGCGATGTCGGCCAGTCGGGTCAGGGTCTCCCTGTTGCGTTGGTGCAGCACGAGGTCGTTGACCTTGTTGCGTACCCAGTGCAGCGGTCCGGCGGCGAAGTCCTCGTCGATGCTCACCCAGGTCGAGCCCGGACCGGCCGGTTCGAGGGTGAAGACCACGATCGCCTCCCCGGCCGGCCAGAGACCGGCGCGGATGACGAGCCGGCGCGGCGGCTCGCAGGCGAGCACCGTCGAGGAGTCGTGCAGGGACACCGGCCACGGCCCGGCCTTGTGGTGCAGTTGGCTGCCGACCCGGGGCCAGGTGTCATCCACGTCGCGGACGTGCACCGTGCCGACGACCCAGTCGCTGTACGTCCAACCGTCGGCCAGCACCGCCCAGACCTGCTCCGCGGGAGCCCCGATCACCTTCTCCACGATGGCCACCACGATCCCGTACCCTGCCGCGATCCGGGCTAACGGCGTCGGCGGGTTAGCTTCTCCCGGGCGGTGGGTAACGCCACGTCCGGACCGGCGTGTCGACGCCGCCGGCCACGGCGCGGCGGACGCGCGAAGATGATGTTTACTCCCCTGGGCGCCGGGAACCCGCCGGCTGTGCGACAGGACCAGGTGGAGCCGGATCAGCGCAGGTCAGACCGGGTTTGTGCCGGTGCCGGCCGGGCCGCGTCCGGGCCCGTCCTGTTCGACGCGGTGCTGCTGGACCGGGACGGCACGTTGATCGAGGACGTGCCGTACAACGGTGACCCGGAGAAGGTGCGGCCGGTGCCCGGCGCACGGGAGGGTCTCGACCGGCTGCGGGCCGCGGGCCTGCGGCTGGCGGTGGTGACGAACCAGTCCGGCCTGGCCCGGGGGCTGTTCACCGAGACGCAGATGCGGGCGGTGCACGACCGGATCGAGCGGTTGCTGGGACGGTTCGACGCCTGGCTGGTGTGTCCCCACGACGACGGTGCCGGATGCGGGTGCCGCAAGCCGGCGCCGGGACTGGTGCACGCGGCGGCGCGGGAACTGGGCACGGTGCCGTCGCGGTGCGTGTTGGTGGGGGACATCGGGCGGGACATGACCGCGGCGCTCGCCGCGGGCGCGGCGGGGATCCTGGTTCCCACGCCGGTGACCCGCCCGCAGGAGGTGGCCGCCGCCCCGCAGGTGGCGGCCGACCTGTCGGCGGCGGTGGCGGAGATCCTGCGCCGACAGGCAGCGGTCGACCCCGCCACCTACCGCCGGGCCGACGTCGTACGGCGGACCGGCCGGCGCCGGGTGGGGACCGTGCTGGTGGTGCGCGCCGACTCGGCCGGCGACGTGCTGGTCACCGGTCCCGGCATCCGGGCCGTCGCCGCCGGTGCCGCGCGGGTGGTGCTGCTGTGCGGGCCCCGGGGTCGTGCCGCGGCCGAGCTCCTGCCCGGCGTCGACGAGATCATCGAACACCGGCTGCCCTGGATCGACCCCGCGCCCGACCCGGTCGAGCCCGCCGACATGACCGCGCTGACCGCGCGGCTGGCGGCCGTGGGCGCCGACGAGGCCGTCATCTTCACCAGCTTCCACCAGTCGCCCCTGCCGCTGGCCCTGCTCCTGCGCCTGGCCGGGGTCCGGCGGGTCAGCGCCGTCAGCGACGACTACCCCGGCAGCCTGCTCGACGTGCGGCATCGCGTGCCGGCCGGCGTACCCGAACCCGAACGCGCCCTCTCCCTGGCCGCCGCCGCCGGTCACGCCCTGCCCGACCACGACGCACCCGCCCTGCGCCTGCGCCCGACGGGGGCGCCCCCGCCGGAGGTCGGCGCCCCCGGCTACGTGGTGCTGCACCCCGGCTCGGCGGCACAGGCGCGCGGCTGCCCGCCGGAGCTGGCCGCGCGGATCGTCCACGCCCTGACCGCCGCCGGCCACCGGGTGGTGGTCACCGGCGGTCCCGACGAACGGGAGCTGACCGCGCTGGTGGCCGGCGACGTGGCCGTCGACCTGGGCGGGCGGACCGGACTCGCCGGGCTGGCCGCGACGGTCGCCGGCGCCGGCGCGGTCGTGGTCGGCAACACCGGCCCGGCCCATCTCGCCGCCGCGCACGGCGTCCCGGTGGTCAGTCTCTTCGCCCCCACTGTCCCCTTCGGACAGTGGGGGCCCTGGCGGGTGCCCACGGTGCGCCTCGGCGACGCCGAGGCGCCCTGCCGGGACACCCGGGCCGCGCGCTGCCCGGTGCCCGGGCACCCGTGCCTCAGCGGCGTCGCCCCGGAGCAGGTCCTCGACGCGCTGCGGCTGCTCGGGGTGAGCCCCGTGAGCCGGTCGACGCCGCCGGTCGGCAGCCCGGCGACCGGCGTGCCGGCGGTGGCCGGCGGCGGCGGGAGCAGCCGATGAACCTGCTGCTCTGGCACGTGCACGGCTCCTGGACCACGTCCTTCGTGCACGGCAAGCACCGGTACCTGGTGCCCGTCACGCCGGACCGGGGCCCCTACGGCCTCGGCCGCGCCCGCACCTATCCCTGGCCGGAGACCGCCGTCGAGGTGTCCCCCGACCAGCTCCGCACCGCCGACGTCGACCTGGTCATCCTGCAACGCCCCGAGGAACTCGACCTCGCCGAGCGGTGGCTCGGCCGCCGGCCCGGCCGCGACCTGCCCGCCATCTTCGTCGAGCACAACACCCCGAAGGACGGGGACGTGCCCGACAGCCGGCATCCCATGGCCGACCGCGACGACCTGCTCATCGCCCACGTCACCGGGTTCAACCAGCTCTTCTGGGACACGGGCAGCACCCGCACCACGGTGGTCGACCACGGCATCGTCACGCCCGCCGTGGAGTACACCGGCGAGCTGGACCGGCTCGCCGTGGTGATCAACGAGCCGGTGCGCCGATGGCGGGTCACGGGCACCGATCTGCTGCCCCGGTTCGCCGAGATCGCCCCGCTGGACGTCTTCGGCATGAAGGTGGCCGGGCTGGCCGAGCACCTGGGCCTGCCAGCCGACCGGCTGGCCAGCCACGACGACGTCCCCCAGCACCGGATGCACGCGGAGCTGGGGCGACGGCGGGCGTACCTGCACCTGTGCCGGTGGACCTCGTTGGGGCTGAGCCTCATCGAGGCGATGTCCATCGGGATGCCGGTGGTCGCGCTGGCCGCCACCGAGGCGGCGATGGCGGTGCCGCCCGGCGCGGGCGCCCTGTCCACCCGGATCGACGCCCTGCTCGACGCCGCCCGGCGGTTCGTCGAGCAGCCGGCAGAGGCGCGGACGGCGGGGGCGCGGGCCCGCGTCGCCGCGCGGGACCGCTACGGCCTCGACCGTTTCCTCGCCGACTGGGACCGGCTGCTGGAGGAGGAAGTATGCGCATCGCGATGATCTCGGAGCACGCCAGCCCGCTCGCCATCCTCGGCGGCGAGGACGCCGGCGGTCAGAACACGCATGTCGCCGAGCTCTCCGCCGCCCTCGCGGCCGCCGGGCACGACGTGCGGGTCTACACCCGCCGCGACGCGGTGGACCTGCCGGTCACCGTCCGCAGCCCGGACGGCTACCAGGTGGTGCACGTGCCGGCGGGGCCGGCCGAGCCGGTCGCCAAGGACGCCCTGCTGCCGCACATGAAGGAGTTCAGCCGCTGGCTCGTCGACCGGTGGCGCGGCGACTGGACGCCCGAGGTGATCCACGCGCACTTCTGGATGAGCGGCCTGGCCGCCCTGGCCGCCAGCCGGCAGACCGGGGTGCCGGTCGTGCAGACGTACCACGCCCTCGGGGTGGTCAAGCGCCGGCACCAGGGCGTGCAGGACACCAGCCCGGCCCGCCGGATCGGCTACGAGCGGGAACTGGGCCGCGCCGTCGACCGGGTGATCGCCCAGTGCCGGGACGAGGTCGGCGAGCTGGTCCGGATGGGGGTGCCCCGGTCCCGGATGACGGTCGTCCCCTCCGGGGTCAACCTGGCCACGTTCGCCCCGCTGGGGCCGGCGGCCGAACGCCAGGACGACCGGCCGCGGATCCTGACCGTCGGCCGGCTGGTCGAGCGCAAGGGCTTCCAGACCGTCGTCCGGGCGATGGCGCACGTGCCGGAGGCCGAGTGCGTGGTGGTCGGCGGCCCGCCCGCCGGCCTGCTGGAGACCGACCCGTACGCCCGCCGGTTGCGGGCCCTCGCCGTCACCTGCGGCGTCGCCGACCGGGTGCGACTCGTCGGGGCGGTGCCCCGCGAGGAGATGGGCCGCTGGTACCGCTCGGCCGACGTCCTGGTGGCCGCCCCCTGGTACGAGCCGTTCGGGCTCACCCCGCTGGAGGCGATGGCGTGCGGCGTGCCCGTGGTCGGCACCGCCGTCGGCGGGATCAAGGACACCGTGGTCGAGGGCGTCACCGGCGACCTGGTCCCGGCCCGGGACCCGTGCGCGCTGGGCGCCGCGGTCCAGCGGCTGCTCGACGACCGGATCCGCCGCTTCGCGTACGCCACCGCGGCGCGGGAACGGGCCCGGCGGCGGTACTCCTGGGCGGCCACGGCGGAACGACTGGTGGAGGTCTACGGCGACGTGGCGGCGGTGCGCCGGCCCACCCGGGTGGTGGCCTGATGCCGGCAGCCACGCTGCTCGACACGCATCTGGAGAACCTGGCGGCGGCGCTGCTGCCCTACCGGCGGCACGAACCGCTGCTGGCCCGGTGGGGGGAGGCCCTCGCCCGTCGGCTGGTGGACGGCGGTCGGCTGCTGGTGGCCGGCAACGGCGGCAGCGCCGCCGAGGCCCAGCACCTCACCGCCGAGCTGGTCGGCAAGCTCCGCGACGACCGGCGCCCGCTGTCCGCCATCGCGCTGCACGCCGAGACCTCGGCCATGACCGCCATCGGCAACGACTACGGCTACGACGAGGTCTTCGCCCGCCAGGTTCGCGCCCACGGCCGGGCCGGCGACATCCTCCTGCTGCTGTCGACCAGCGGCACCAGCACCAACCTGATCACCGCCGCCCGGGCCGGCCGCGACACGGGGCTCACCTGTTGGGCGCTGACCGGGCCCACCCCGAACCCCCTTGCCGAACTCTGCCACGACGTCCTCGCCGTCGACTCGTCCGACAGCCAGGTCGTCCAGGAACTCCACCTCGTCACCAGCCACCTGCTCTGCGAGTACGCCGAGCGGGCGCTGCCGGCGGAGCCCCCGGGGCCGGGAACGCCCGTACGGACCGGGGTCGAGGTGCTGCTCGACGGAGGCGCAGGTCAGCAGGTCCAGGCGTGATGAGGAGGCGAGCGTGACGGGACCCGTCGTGGTGGTCGGCGACACCCTGCTGGACCGGGACGTCGAGGGGGTGGTGAACCGGCTCTGCCCGGACTCGCCGGTGCCGGTGCTGGACGAGACCGCGCACCTGGACCGGCCCGGCGGCGCCGGGCTGGCCGCGGTCTTCGCCGCCGCGCAGGGCGCCGAGGTGGTGCTGGTGACCGCGCTGGCCGACGACGCGGGAGGCGCCCGGCTGAGCTCGTTGCTGACCGCGGCAGGAGTGCAGGTATATCCCCTGGGGCTGCCCGGCGACACGCCGGAGAAGGTGCGGCTGCGTGCCCGGGGCCGGGTGCTGCTGCGCCACGACCGGGGCGGCACGGCCGGTACGCCGGGCGAGCCCTCCGAGGCGGTCCTGCGGGTGATCGCCCGCGCCTCCGCCGTGCTGGTCAGCGACTACGGGCGGGGCGTCGCCCGGCTGCCCGCGCTGCGTACGGCCCTCGCCGCCACCCGGGCGCCCGTGGTCTGGGACCCGCACCCGAGGGGCCCTGCGGCGGTGCCGGGCGTGCACCTCGCCACCCCCAACGAGTCGGAGGTGCGGGAGCTGGTCAAGGTCCCGCCGGGGGCGACCCGGCTGGCCACGGCGTCGCGGGGCGCGCAGGGGCTGCGCCGGAGCTGGCACGCCGGCGCGGTCGCGGTGACCCTGGGCGGGGACGGCGCGCTGCTCTGTCACGCCGGCGCGACCCCGATGGTGGTGCCCGCCCCGACCACCGCCGAGGGGGACACCTGCGGCGCCGGAGACAGGTTCGCGGCCACCGCCGCCCTCGCTCTGGCGCGGGGCGCGCTGGTCTCCGAGGCGGTGCAGGAGGCGGTCGCCGAGGCGTCGGCGTACGTGGCCGGCGGGGGAGTGGCGGCGGCGTTGCCGCCGGTACGTCCGCTGCCCCCGGCGGTGTCCAGCCCCGGTGGCGGGCGCGTCGGCGTGGCCGCGACCGGCGGCCTGGTCTCGGCGGTACGCGCCGCCGGCGGCACGGTGGTGGCCACGGGCGGCTGCTTCGACCTGCTGCACGCCGGGCACGTGGCGACGTTGCAGGCCGCCCGGCAGCTCGGCGACTGCCTGGTGGTCTGCCTCAACTCCGACGCCAGCGTCAGCGGGCTGAAGGGCCTGGACCGGCCGGTGATCCCGCAGGGCGACCGGGCCCGGCTGCTCGCGGCGCTGAGCTGCGTCGACGCGGTGATGATCTTCGACGAGCCCACCCCGCACGCGGCGCTGTCGTGGCTGCGGCCGGACATCTGGGTGAAGGGCGGCGACTACGCGGGTGACGGTGGCGAGCCCGCGCTGCCCGAGGCGGAGATCCTGCGCCGCTGGGGCGGGCACACGGTCGTGGTGCCCTACCTGGACGGCCGCTCCACGACCGGGCTGATCGCCGCCGCCCGGTCGGCCGGCGCGCCCGTACCTGCCGGTGGGCCGCCGCTGACCGACACCGTGCCACCGACCTGCCCGACACCCGGCCCCGCACCCGGCGCGACGCCGGCCCGGCGGTCGACCAGGACGGAGGGCACCCGATGAGCGGCCCGACGCCCGGAACCGGGCGCACGGTGCTCGTGACCGGCGGATCGAGCGGCCTCGGCGCTGCGGTGGTCGCGGCCGTGGCCCGCTCCGGCGGCCGGCCGCTGGTGCTGGACCGGCAGGAGCCCGCCGACGGGGTGCCGTGGGTCGAGTGCGACCTGGCCGACACCCGCGCGGCCGAGGCCGCCACCCGGCAACTCGCCGAGCGGTCGGGCGGGCTGGACGCCGTGGTCACCGCAGCCGGCATGGACGTGCCCGGCAAGCTGGCGGATCTGCCCGGCGAGACCTGGGAGCGGATCGTGACCGTGGACCTGCTCGCGACGGCGGCCGTCGTCCGGGCCGCCCTGCCGTTCCTGGAGACCTCCCGGGGGAGCATCGTCACCGTCGCCTCCACGCTGGGGGTCAAGGCGGTCGCGGACGCCACCGCCTACTGCGCCGCGAAGTTCGGCGTCGTCGGCTTCACCCGCGCCCTCGCCGCCGAGCTCGCCGGCCGGGTCGGGGTCACCCTCCTCGTCCCCGGTGGCATGCGTACCGCCTTCTTCGACGACCGCGACGCCGCGTACAAGCCCGGCCCCGACGCGATCCTCAACGACCCCGCCGACACCGCCGCGGCCGTCATGTTCGCCCTGTCCCAGCCCGCCGGGTGCGCCGTCCGCGAGATGGTCGTCTGCGCCGAGCAGGAAACGTCCTACCCGTGATCCTCGCGCTGCGGGCCCTCGGCGTCGGCGACCTCGTCACCGCCGCCCCCGCCCTGCGCGCCCTGCGCGCCGCGCATCCGCGCGAGGAACTGGTGCTGGTCGCGCCCGGTTGGCTCGGGCCGCTGGTCGACCTCGTCGGCGGCGTCGACCGGCTGGTCGACGCCCCGGGCCTCGGCCCGCTGCCCTGGACCGGCCGGCCCCCGCGCGTCGCCGTCAACCTGCACGGTCGCGGCCCCGAGTCGCACCGGATGCTCACCCGGATCCGCCCCGACCGGCTGCTCGCCTACGCCTGTGCCGAGGCCGGGCACCACGACGGCCCCGGCTGGCGCGCCCACGAGCACGAGGTGGACCGCTGGTGCCGGCTTCTCGACTGGTACGGCATCCCCGCCGACCACGCCGACCTGGACCTGCGGCGTCCCGCCCCCGACGGCGTCCCGACCGGGGTGACCGTGCTGCACCCGGGCTCGAAGGTCCCGGCCAAACGCTGGCCGCCGGACCGGTTCGTCGCGCTGGCCCGTGCACTCGCCGGCCGGGGGCACCGGGTGGTGTTGACCGGCAGCGCCGACGAGCGGGCGACGGCGGCGCGGATCGCGGCCGACGCGGGGTTGCCGGCCGACGCGGTGCTCGCCGGCCGGACGGACCTCGGCCGGCTGGCCGCGCTGGTGGCGTACGCCCGGCTGGTGGTCAGCGGGGACACGGGCGTGGCGCACCTGGCGACCGGCTACCGCACGGCGTCGGTGGTGCTCTTCGGCCCGGTCTCCCCGGCCCGGTGGGGGCCGCCGCCGGGCCGGCCCCGGCACCGGGCACTCTGGGTCGGCGGGGAGGATCTGCCCAGGTGGGAGGGGGTAGGAAGCCACCCGACGTTGGCGGCCATCGGGGTGGACGAGGTGGTGGCCGCGGTGGACGAGGTGGAGCGGGCGGTGCGGGTCTCCGGTGCGGTTGCGGCGTAGCGATCCGGGGCGGCCGGGGTACGGCCGTCGCCGGCGCGGCAGGGGCTGGGTCTTCCTCGACCCGTCCGGGCAGCCGGTGCGCGACCCGGACGGGCTGAGCCGGCTGCGCGGGCTGGTGATCCCGCCCGCCTGGCGCGACGTGTGGATCTGCCCGTACCCGAACGGGCACATCCAGGCCACGGGCATCGACGCGGCCGGTCGCAAGCAGTACCTCTACCACCCGAGCTGGCGCTCCAAGCGCGACGAGGCGAAGTTCGACCACGTGCTGGAGGTGGCCCGCCGGCTGCCGGTACTGCGCGAGCGGGTCGGGCGGGACCTCGCGGGCCGGGGCCTGAGCCGCGACCGGGTGCTGGCGACGGTGACCCGGCTGCTGGACATGGGGACGTTCCGGGTCGGCAGCGACCAGTACGCGGCCGGCGACGACCCGACGTTCGGGCTGTCGACCCTGCGCCCCGAGCACGCCCGGACGCGGGGCGGCTGCGTGGTGTTCGAGTTTCCCGCCAAGGGCGGCGTCGCGCAGGTGCGCAAGATCGAGGATCCGGAGCTGTGCCGGGTGCTGACCCACCTGCGCCGCCGGCGCCGGTCGGCCGACCGGTTGTTCGGCTACTGGGACGGCGGAAGCTGGCGCGACGTGCGCAGCGACGAGGTCAACGAGTACCTGCGCGTCGCCAGCGGCGGGGAGATGACCGCGAAGGACTTCCGGACCTGGCACGCCACGGTGTTGGCGGCGACCGCCCTGGCGACGGCGGGGGCGCAACGCTCGACCACGGCCCGCAGGAGAGCGGTCGCGGCGGTGATGCGCGACGTGGCGGAGCTGCTCGGCAACACCCCGACCGTGGCGCGGACGTCCTACGTCGACCCCCGCGTGGTCGACCTCTACCACGACGGCGTGCTGGTTCCGGTCGACCCGGGAACGCCCCGCGAGAAGGCCGAGCGGATCGTGCTCGAACTGCTGGAGGACTCCTGAGGCGACCGCGTCGCCGGCCCCGGGGGCGGGCGGCGGGGCGGGTGGGGGCCGGTCACCGGGCGGCCGCCCGCCGCCGCCGGGGGCGGCGGGCGGCTCGCCGCGGCCCCCGTTGGCGGCCCGATCCCGCTGCCGCCGGCGGCGGGGAGGGTCGGGGCGCCTCAGGATCGAGTCTGCCCCCCGAAGGTTGACTGTGGACGCCGCCGGGTTGGTTTTCCGTGCCGGGCTAGCCCTTCTCGCCGGCCCGCCAGGCCTGCGGCGTGACCCCGTGCGCACTGCGGAAGACGCGGCTGAAGTGCGCCTTGTCCGGAAAGCCCCAGCGTGCCGCGATCGCCTTGACGGGCTGCCCGCGCAGGCCCGGGTCGGCGAGGTCGCGCCGGCACCGGGCCAGCCGCAGGTCACGGATGTACGACGCGACCGTCGACTCCTCGGCCGCGAAGAGCCGGTGCAGCGTACGCAGCGAGATGTGGTGCGCGTCGGCCACCGTCTGCGGGTTCAGCGTCGCGTCCCCGAGGTGCCGCTGGATGTACGCCTGCACCTCCGTGAAAAGCGCGCGTCGGCGGACGTCGGTCGGGACGTTGTCCTCCCTGAGCAGGTGCCGACCGAGCATGGTGGACGCCAGGTCGAGGCCGACGGTGCCGAGCCGGACGGCGTCGGTGGCGTGGTACTGCTCGGGATGGTTGGCGATCTGGCCGAGGAACTGGGCCAGCAGCGCGCCGATCCCCTCGCTGCCCGACATCCGCCCGCCGAGCAGGGGCGCCAGCCGGTCCGGCGGCAGTGGCAGCGCGGCGTGCGGGATGAGCGCCACGACGGAGCGGGCCGGCTGCCGGCCGCCGTCGTCGCCGATGTGTCGGATCCCGTAAGGCCGTGACCCGTCGTAGAAGACGAACTCGCCTGGCCCCAGCACGCTGCTGTGGCCCGCCTGGTTGGCCGCGCTGTCGCCGTTGACGGTGAGCGCCAGCGTGTACATCTCCAGTCCCGACTGGCGGAGCAGCTTCGGCGTCTGGACGCCCTCCAGCGAGGGATAACGGTGGTTGGCCACCCGGATCGGCCCGAGCTCGATGACGTCGGCCCGGGCGGTGAAGTCGTGCGCGTGCTCCGTCCGGATCCGCAGCGGCGACGACGTACGGGACACCAGGTCGAGCCACATCCCGAAGCGTTCTGCCGCCGGCACCTGTGTGGTGTCGACGGTGTTCCGCAACAGCATCCGCGCCCCCCACGTTCGCGCCGGTCCGGCGGCCATTGTCCACCGTGGCCGACCGCCCGCCCAGGGTTTTCGGCCCTTGCGGACGCCGGTCCGGGCGATCGGCCCGGTCAGCCGGCCGCCGTGCGACTGCGGATCAGCACCTCGATGCCGTCGAGGATCCGGTCGAGGCTGAACCGCCACTCCGCCTCGAACTCCTCTTCCTCCCCACCGGCGGTCTCCGCCCCGCCGTCGGCCTCCTCCGCCAGCAGTTCCCGGATCGCCGGGTAGGGGCCGTGCCGGGTCAGCCGGGCGAGCTGCTGCCAGTAGTGCACTCCGACGTCGTCGGGGCTGAGCTGCCTGCGCGCCGCCGCCTCGGTCATGTCGACGGTGAGCGTGGCCCAGTACCGGGCGTACCCGTTGACCAGCATGATCGCCGAGAGCCGTTCGGCGGCGTTGAGGCCGGTGCCGCGCAGGGCGGCCAGCCCCTGCTCCATCCAGCGGACCCCGTTGGGGCCCAACGGCGGGCCGCTGACCGGGACCTGCCGGATCCACGGGTGGCGGTGGATCGCCACCATGTTGGCGCGCGCCCAGCGGGCGAGGGCCGGCCGCCACCCCTCGTCGGGGCCGCGCGGCGCCGGGGGGTCGCCGGACGCGGCGTCGGCCATCAGCTCCAGCAGGTCGCTCTTTGCGGAGACGTAGCGGTAGAGCGACATGGTCGCCACGCCCAGCTCACCGGCCACCCGGCTCATCGACACCGCGGGCAGCCCGTCGGCCTCGGCCACCCGGATGCCGGCGGTCACCACCTGCTCCATGGTGAGGCTCCGCCGAGGGCCCTTGCCGGGGCGTTCCCGCAGGCCCCAGGCCAGCTCGACGCTCTCGGGCAGATCGACGTCGGGGTCGCTCATCCTCACCTCTCCGTTGTCACCTTGACCGCCATCCTATCTTCTGCGTATGGTGCACGCAGTACAGCGTATGCCATACGCAGAATGCGGAGAGTGAGGCGCGATGGGGACAGCAGCCGTGGCGGTGGAGACCGTCGACCTACGCAAGTCCTACGGCGGGGTGGCCGTGCTCGACGGCCTCACCATGCGGGTCGCCCGGGGCAGCGTGCACGCGCTGCTCGGCCCGAACGGGGCGGGCAAGACCACGACCGTGCGGATCCTGGCCACGCTCACCGCGCCCGACGACGGCGGAGCCCGGGTGGACGGTCACGACGTGGTCCGCGACCGGCGCCGGGTGCGGCGGGCGATCAGCCTCGCCGGCCAGCACGCGGCGCTCGACGACCAGCAGACCGGCACGGAGAACCTGCACATGATGGCCCGGCTGGCCGGCCTGGCCCCGACCGCGGCCCGGCGGCGGGCCGCCGATCTCCTGGAGCGCTTCGATCTGGTCGCCGCGGGCGGCCGGCGGGTGGTGACCTACTCCGGCGGGATGCGCCGCCGGCTCGACCTCGCGGCCAGCCTGGTCGGCGAGCCGTCCGTGATCTTCCTCGACGAGCCGACCACCGGCCTCGACCCGCGCAGCCGGCAGGGCCTGTGGGAGGTCGTCGCCGAGCTGGCCGGCGCCGGGGTGACGGTGCTGCTCACCACGCAGTACCTCGAGGAGGCGGACCGGCTCGCCGACCGGATCGCCGTGCTGCACGGGGGGCGGCTGGCCGCCGAGGGCAGCGCCAGCGACCTCAAGCGCCGCTTCGGCGCCCACCGACTGGAGTTGACGTTGCGTGACACGCCGAGCTTCGCCGCGGCGGCGCAGCGGCTCGGCGAGCGGGTCACGCACCGCGACCCCGCCCGGCTGGAACTGGCGGTGGCCACCGGCGGTGGAGCCCCCGAGATCCGCCGCCTGCTCGACGAGGTCGACCCCGAGCAGCGGGAGATCGCCCGGTTCACCGTCCGCGAGGCGACCCTGGACGACGTCTTCCTCACCCTCACCGGCGACCCGGTGACCGCCCGCCGGGAGGTGGCCGGTGTCTGAGCTGACCCTGCGACCGACCCGTGCCGGCGAGGCCGTCGTCATGGTGGCGCGCTGCCTGCGGCTGTCCCGGCGCAACGTCGACGCGCTGCTCACCTCGCTGCTGCTGCCGGTGCTCCTGATGCTGCTCTTCGTCTACCTGTTCGGCGGCGCGATCGACACCGGTACCCGGTACGTGACCTACGTCGTGCCCGGCGTACTGCTGCTCTGCGCCAGCTTCGGCGCGGCGACCACCGCCGTCAGCGTGACCACCGACCTGACCAACGGGGTCGTCGAGCGGTTCCGCACGATGGATGTCAGCGCCAGCGCGATCCTCGGCGGGCACGTCGTCGCCAGCATCGTCCGCAACACCGTCTCCACCGCGCTGGTGCTGGCCGTGGCCGTCGCCATCGGCTTCCGTCCGGCCGTGGCGCCGCTGCGCTGGCTGGCCGCGTTCGGGGTGCTGCTGCTCTTCCTGCTCGCCGTGTCCTGGCTGTCGGCCGCGTTCGGCCTGCTGGCCCGTACCCCGGAGGCCGCCAGTGGCTTCACCTTCCTGGCCATGTTCCTGCCGTACCCGAGCAGCGCGTTCGTGCCGGTGGAGACGATGCCGAGCTGGATCCGCGGCTTCGCCGACCACCAGCCGGTCACGCCCGTCATCGAGACGCTGCGGGCGTTGTTGCTGGGCACCCCGACGGGCTCGGCGCCGGCCCTGGCGGTGGCCTGGTGCCTCGGCATCCTGGCCGTCTCGGTGCCGCTGACCGCCGTGCTGTTCCGCCGCCGGGTCGCCTGAGCACCGCCCGCCGGGCAGCACGCGACGCGACGGCGGCCCCGAAGTCAGCTCCGGGGCCGCCGTCGTATCGCAGGGTGGTGCGTCAGTCGTTGAGCACCTGGGAGAGCCGGTCGCGGAAGCGCCGCTCCGAGTCGCTGACCACGTCCCCGCCGAGGCCGAGGATGCCGCCGGTCGACGCCGCGCCCACCACCTGCTCGGCGATCTCCACCAGCCAGTGCTTGTACGCCCCGGCCTCGCCCTCGTCCGTCCGGGCGGCCAGCAGCGCCGCCGCCTCGACGGCCCGCCCCAGCACGTCCTCCAGGTAGGCCCGGGGGTCGGCGGGCGCGATGGCCGGCAGCTCCTCGCCGGCCTCCGGGTCGCCCACCCGCGAGACGATCTCGCCGGCCACGGCGGCGACCAGCGGGCTGGCCGACTCCCGGCCGGCGGCGATGGTCTCCAGCCCGGCCGCGTTCTCGGCCATGGTGCGCTTGGTGCCGTCGGACTCGGCGGCGCTCGCCGCGGTCAGCACCGACTGCGGCAGGCCGACCAGCAGCCCCCACTCCTCGTCGGAGAAGCCGAATCCGGTGTACGCCGGCTGCTCGATCACGGCAACGCCCCTTTCCGCACTGATGTCGATCGTCGTCCAAGGCCCCGCCAGCGGTGCCCGGCTCAGGCTAGTCGAGGGTCAGCAGACCCTGTTCGGACACCACGCTCACCGAGAGCGTCTTGTACCCCACCTCGTCGAAGAGCACCGTCATCCGGCCCTCCTCGTAGCTCAGCACCATGCCGGGCCCCCACTCCGGGTGCCGCACGTGGCTGTGCACGGGGAAGGGCCCGACCGCGCCGTCGTCGGAGGTGCTGGTGCCGGCGTGGCAGTTGTCGCAGTGCCCGCAGACCTGGGTCATCTGCTCGCCGAAGTACGCCAGCAGCGTCTGCCCCCGGCAGGCGGTGGTCTCGGCGAAGGCCCGCATCATGTCGGTACGCGAGCGGGTCACGGTCTGCTGCCGCTCGGCCTCCGCCAGGGCCGCCGCGGCGGCGTCCACCGGCGCGGGGGAGTAGCGGGGGGCGCCGATGCGCTGCTTCGCCCGTGGCTCGGCCGCGCCCACCTGCTCCAGCAGGGCGAGGTACTGGCCCAGCTTGCGCGGGCCGAGGCCGGTCACCTCGCGCAGCTCCTTCTTGGTGCGCGCCTGCTTGCGCAGCAACGCGGAGAGGTCGCGCAGCTCGTCGGCGTCCGGCAGGCCACCGCTGAAGAAGCGTTGCAGCCCGACGTCCTCGCCCTGCCACAGCAGCAGCACCCGGGCGGGCGAGCCGTCCCGGCCGGCCCGCCCGATCTCCTGGAAGTAGCTGTCCGGCGAGTCCGGCAGCGCCATGTGGACCACCCAGGCGATGTTCGGCTTGTCGATGCCCATGCCGAAGGCCGAGGTGGCGACCATGATCGGTACCTGGTCGGCGAGGAACGCCTCGTGCAGCTCGGCGCGTGGCCCGGCCGCCATTCCGCCGTGGTAGTACTGGGCCGGGAAACCGGCGTCGGTGAGCCGGGCCGCCAACTCCTCGGCGGAGCGCCGGGTGGGCACGTAGATGATGCCGGGCCGGGTGTCGTCGTTCAGCAGGGCGATCAGCCGCCGCCACCGGTAGTCCTCGGTGGGGCAGTGCGCCACCTCGAGGAACAGGTTCGGCCGGTCCAGCCCGGAGACGACCACCTCGGGCTCGGTCAGCCGGAGCCGGGCGATGATGTCGTCGCGTACGGGCGGGGAGGCCGTGGCGGTCAGCGCCACCACGGGCGGCCGGCCGATGCCGTCGATGAGGTGGCCGAGCGCCAGGTAGTCGGGGCGGAAGTCGTGCCCCCACGCGGAGATGCAGTGCGCCTCGTCGATCGCCACCAGCGCCGGCTTGAGCGACTTCACCTCCGCCATCCGGTCCGGATTGGCGAGCTGCTCGGGGGTGATGAAGAGGAACTCGGCCCGCCCCTCGCGGATCTCGGTGATCGCCTGTGCCTGCTGGGCGGCCGACTCGTTCGAGCTGATCCGCACCGCCCGCAGCTCGGGTCGCTGCCGCTCGTTGAGCGCCGCGATCTGGTCCTGCTGGAGGGCCAGCAGCGGGGAGATGACCACGGTCGGGCCGGGGATCAGGCTGGCCGGGATCTGGTAGATCGCCGACTTGCCGGCGCCGGTGGGCAGCACCACCAGGGCGTCGCGGCGCTTCATCACCGCCCGCATGGCGGCCAACTGGTGGGGCCGCAGCGTCGTCCAGCCGAAGAGGCTCCTGGCCGCGCGGCGCAGAGTCGTCGAGTGCGTGAACAGTTTCATCGAGGGCCGGAGGTACCCGACGCGATCAGCGCCGAAACCGGCCGTTCTCCGGCGCGGAACACGGCCGCCCGAGCAGGGGCCGCTTGGCTGGACGGCGTACGCCATCCTGTGCCCATGCCTCCCGCCGGCCCCGGGCCGACCGCCCCCGTCCGTCCGTCGCCCGTCACCGCCGCCGCCGGTCCCCGGCTGCTCGTCGCCGCGGCCCTGGCGATCGCCGCGGCCTGGACGGTCACCGTCACCGCGTGGGAGCCGCCCGGCTTCTGGGCCGGCCTGCTGCTGCGCTCGGTGCCGTTCGGGCTGGCCCTGCTGGCCTGCGCCGTGTCGGTGTGGGCCACGGGGGACCCGTGGCGACGGCCGGCCGAGCTGGCGCTGCCCGGTGGGGCCCGGCTGCGGGTGCCGCCGGTCTCCGGCTTCGCCTGGCTCGTCGCCGGGCAGGTGCTGGTGATGGTGAGCGCCACCAGCGCGGTGGTGCGCCTCGAGTGGCTGGACGGCCCGGACGCCCCACCGGCCCCGTTGCGGTACGCGGCGCTGCTGCCGCTGGCCGGCATGGTGGCGGTGGCCGCGCTGTTGATCGGGGCGCTCGTCGCGGCGGTGCTCGCCGGCAGTCCCCGCGTCGACCTCACACCCCACGGCATCGAGGTCCGGGAGCCGTTCGGCCGCCGGAGGATCCCCTGGGCGGCGCTGGCTCCCGGCACGCCGGCCCGGCAGGAGTCGAAGAACCGGTTGGTGCTCACCGTGACGCGTCCCGAGCTGGTCGAGCGGCGCGGCCTGCCGCGTGGCTCGCGGACCGCGCCGAGGCTGGCGCTGCCCTGGCTGCGGGTGCATCCGTGGTTCCTCGCCGACGCGATCCGTCACCACGTCGACCACCCCGACGAGCGCGCGCACATCGGCACCCCCGCCGGGTACGAGCGGCTGCACCGGGCCGTGACCCGTGCCGTGCCCGGGCAGCCGCTCTGACGGGCCGGCCGGCCCCGGCGCCGCCTCACCGTACGCGGGGGAGCACCTCGCGCTGGTAGAGGTCGAACAGGCCCTGCCAGTCCCGGCCGGTGTTGGCCACGTAGACCTCGTCGAAGCCGGCCTTCGCGTACTCCCCGATGCGGGCCACGTGGGCGTCGGCGTCCCGCCCGCAGACGAACGCGTCCCTCATCATCTCCGGCCGGACCAGCTCGGCGGCCTGCTCGAAGTGTCGTGGCGAGGGCAGCACCTGGGACAGCTCGCCCGGCACCCCGGCGTTCGGCCAGCGCTCGTACGCGATCCGCATCCCCTCCTCCTCGGTCTGCGCGTACGCCGCCTTGAAGCCGGCCTGGCACGGCTTGTCGCCACCGCCGCCCTCCCGGAACCGCCGCACCGCCTCGGCGTCCGGGGAGGTGTTGACGAAGCCGTCGCCGATCCGGGCCGCCAGGTCGACGGCCTTCGGACCGAAGCCCGAGACATAGACCGGCGGGGGAGCGTCGGGCAACGTGTAGATCCGGGCGTGCTCGACGGTGTAGTGCCTGCCGTGGTGGTTGACGAAGCCGCCCCGCCACAGCTCGCGCATGACCTCGACGGCCTCCTCCAGCATCTCCAGCCGGACGTCGGTCTGCGGCCAGGCGTCGCCGAGGATGTGCTCGTTGAGCGCCTCCCCGCTGCCCACGCCGAGGACGAACCGGCCGGAGTGCATGACCGCGCTGGTCGCCGCCGCCTGCGCGACGACCGCCGGGTGCAGGCGCACGGTCGGGCAGGTGACGGCGGTGGTGACCGGCAGCCGGCAGACCTGGCTGAGGGCGCCGATCACCGACCAGACGAAGGGGCTCTGCCCCTGCGCGTCCGTCCACGGGTGGTAGTGGTCGGAGATCCAGAGCGCCTCGAAGCCGGCCCGTTCCGCGCCGCGCGCCTGCTCCAGCAACTCAGCGGGCGAAAACTCCTCGCTGGACAGGAAGTAGCCGATCCTCATGGTTTCTCCTCGCCGTGTCGTACCGGTCCGACGAGGCAGCCGATACCCCGAGGGGCGCAGCCGAACCGTCCGTGGTCAGCGGCGGAACATCGCGCGGATCGCGGCGAGCAGCAGCAACCCGCCGACCACCAGGCCGAGCAGGCGTACGCCGGGGATGTCGGCCGGGCTCGTCGCGTCGGCCAGCAGCAGGGGATCCATCCCCGAACTCTCCCCAGCGCCGGGCCCGACGGCAACTGTAAGGTTTATTGACTATTTAGGCGTGCGGTGTGAACATTGGCAGCAACCGCCGCCGGTGGCGGGCCCGCCGGGTGCGGAGAAGACGGGGGTACGACGACCGCAATGAGCGAGCGAATCATCAGCCACCACGCGGGCGGGCCGGCGTGAGCGGGCACCACGAGCCGGACCCGGGACAGCGCGTGGTGGCGTCCCGCGTCGTCGCGCACCGGGCCGGGGCGGCCGCGTGAGCGCCCCCGGTGGGAGCCTGCCGGCACTGGCCGCCGCCGTCCTGCAACCGGGGTTCGTCGGCGTCACCCCGCCGCCCTGGGTCTGTCGCTGGCTCGGCGAGGGCCTCGGCTCGGTGGTGCTCTTCGCCCGCAACGTGGTCGATCCGGAGCAGGTGGCCGCCCTCACCGCCACCCTGCGCGCCGAACGCCCCGACGTCATCGTCGCCATCGACGAGGAAGCCGGCGACGTGACCCGCATCGAGTCCGGCCGGGGCAGCTCCCGGCCCGGCAACTTCGCCCTCGGCGCCGTGGACGACCCGGCGCTGACCGAGGAGGTCGCCCGCGACCTGGGCGCCGACCTCGCCGCACTGGGGATCACCCTGGACTACGCCCCGGACGCGGACGTCAACTCCAACCCGGCCAACCCGGTGATCGGCGTACGCTCCTTCGGCGCCGAGCCGGCGCTGGTCGCCCGGCACACCGCCGCCTGGGTGCGCGGCCTCCAGGCCGGCGGGGTCGCCGCCTGCGCCAAGCACTTTCCCGGGCACGGCGACACGAAGGTCGACTCGCATCACGACCTGCCCCGGATCACCGCCGACCGGGCCCGCCTCGACGCCGTGGAACTGGCCCCGTTCCGCGCCGCCGTGAGCGCCGGGGTGCAGGCGGTGATGACCGGCCACCTGCTGGTGCCGGCGCTGGACGCGGAGCTGCCGGCGACGCTCAGCGGCCGGATCCTGGGCGGGCTGCTCCGCGACGAGCTGGGCTTCTCCGGCGTCGTGGTCACCGACGCGGTGGAGATGCGGGCGGTCGCCGACCGGTACGGCTTCGCGGGCGCGACGGTGCACGCCCTCGCGGCCGGCGCCGACGCGATCTGCATCGGCGGGGAGCGTGCCGACGAGGACTCCGCCCGGCTGCTGCGGGACGCGATCGTCGCCGCGGTCGTCGCCGGCGACCTGCCGGAGGAACGCCTCGCCGAGGCCGCCAAGCGGGTGGGTCAGCTCGCCGCGTGGACCGTGGCCGCCCGCGCCGACGCCCCGCCCCACCCCCGGCCCGGCGTCGACGGCTCGGCCGTCGGGCTGGCCGCCGCCCGCCGGGCCCTACGGGTCACCACCGCGCCGGCCGGCGTCGGCGTGCTGCCGTTGGCCGGCCCGGCGCACGTGGTCGAGTTCGAGCCGCCGCGCAACATCGCGATCGGCCCGGAGACCCCGTGGGGGCTCGCCGCCCCGCTGACCGCACTGCTCACCGGTACCACCACCGTCCGGTACGCCGAGGCCGACGTGCCCGCCGACCCGACCGTCGGGGCCGCCGGCCGGTGCGTGGTGCTGGTGGTGCGCGACCTGCACCGGCACGACTGGATGCGGGCGGCGGTGACCCGCGCGCTGGCCGCCCGGCCGGACGCGGTCGTGGTGGAGCTGGGCGTGCCCGAGCTGGTGGTCGGCGCGGTCCACGTCGCCACGCACGGCGCCACCCGGGCCGCCGGGCACGCCGCCGCCGAGCTGCTCACCCGCCGTTGACCCACCGCTGAGCCGGTCACCGGCCCGCGCCGGAGCTTCGCGCTACGGCGCGGGGACGACCAGGTCGGCGTACTCGGGGTGCCGGTCGATGAAGGCGGCCATGAACGGGCAGCGCGGCACCACCGCCGTGCCCCGCTCGCGGAGCTGGTCGAGCGTGCCCCGGATCAGGGCCGCGCCCACGCCCATGTTCTGGAACCGCTCGTCCACCTCGGTGTGGGTGAAGACCAGTACCTCGCCGCGCGGGATGTAGGCGGTGAACCCGGCCAGCGCGTCGTCGACCAGGATCTCGAACCGGTGCTTGGCGGGATTGTCCTCGACCAGGGTGCTCACCCCGCCATTCTGCCCCCACCGTCGGTGAGCCTGTCCAGTTCGGCGAGCAACCGGGCCACCTCGTCGGCGGTGTTGTAGTGGTAGAGGCTGGCGCGCACCGCCCCGCCGCTGTCCCGCAGCCCCATCGTCTGGAAGTACTCGTACGCGTAGTAGTCGCCGGCGGAGAGGCAGAGGCCGGCCGCCCCCAGCTCCTCCTGGGTCCGCTGGGGGGACAGCCCGGCCAGCCGGAAGGACACCGTCGGGCAGCGCCGGGCGGGAGAGCCGAGGACCGTGACGCCGGGCAGCGCGGCCAACCCGGCGAGCAACTGGTCCAGCAGCGACTCCTCGTACGCCTGCGCGGCCGTCAGCCCGGCGACCAGCCGCTCGCGCCGGCTCCCGGTGGCCGCCGGGTCCAGCCCGGCCAGGTGGTCCACCGCGGCGGCGACCCCGGCCAGCATCGGGAAGCTCGGGGTGCCGTACTCGAAGCGCTCCGGCACGGCGTCGGAGGACGGCAGCAGCTTCGCCGGGCGCAGCCGCTCCCAGGCGGCCGGGTCGGCGACCATCGCGGCCAGGTGCGGGCCGGACCACTTGTAGGCGCTGGTGACCAGGAAGTCGGCCCCCAGCGCGGCGACGTCGGTGGGGCCGTGCGGCACCGAGTGCACCCCGTCGACGCAGACCAGCGCGCCGGCGGCGTGCGCCGTCGCGGCGATCGCCGCCACGTCCGGGACCGTGCCGGTGGCGTTGCTGCCCGCCGTCACCGCGACCAGCCGGGTCCGCTCGCCGACCAGCTCCGCGAAGCGGGCCGCCGGCAGGTCGGCGGTGTCCCGGTCGAACTCGGCCCAGCGCACCGTCGCACCGGCCGCCTCGGCCGCCTGCACCCAGGGGCGCACGTTCGCGTCGTGGTCGAGCCGGGAGAGCACCACCTCGTCACCGGGCCGCCAGCCGGCGCCGAGGGTACGGGCCAGGGCGTACGTCAGTGCCGTCGCGCTCGGCCCCAGCACCACCCCGTCCGGCGTTGCGCCGAGCAGGTCGGCCACCGCCGAGCGGGCGGCGGCCACCATCTCCAGCGACCGGCGGCCGGGCGTGAACGCGGCGCTGCGGTTGCCCACCGCCGCCCGCATCGCGTCGGTGACCGCGTCGATCACCGGAGCGGCGGTCTGCGTGCCCCCGGCGCCGTCGAGGTGGACGAAGCCCTCGGCGAGGGCGGGATAGGCGGCCCGGGTGCGGGCGATGTCGAACGGCATGCCCGGGACCCTAACCCGCCGCCACGCGTGCCCCACCTGCGCGGATGATCACACCTCTGCCCGGCTGGCCGGTGTCTCGTACCCTTGTGGAGGTGACGAACCGACGCGTTAACTTCCCCCTCACCCCCACCCGCCGGGCCGCCGGCCTGTTCGCCGCCCTGGCGCTCGGCGTCGCCGTGCTGTCCGGTTGCAGCTCCGAGGGCGCCAGCACCGACTGCGGTCTGGACGCCTGCACGGTCACCTTCGACCGGGGCGTGGAGGCCAGCGCCACCATCCTCGGGGTGGAGGCCAAGCTGGTCGGCGCGCAGGGCGACCAGGTGACCGTCGAGATCGCCGGCGAGCAGCTGTCGCTGACGGTGGGCCAGCAGGCCGCCGAGGTCGGTGGCCTCGGGGTGACGCTGGACAGCGTCACCGAGCAGGAGGTCAAGATCCGGGTGTCGAGGAACCCGGGCAACTGAGCCCGCCGCGGGCGGCGGTGGCAGACGTTTGGAAAACCTCGCGTTCGGAGATTGTGGCGCCATGTCACTCACCCGGAACGCCGAAGCCACCGCCTCCCGCACGGCGAACAGCAGGTGGCTCGAACTGTTGGCCCGAGTCGGATTCATCGGCTACGGCATCGTGCACCTCCTGTTCGCCTGGCTGGCCCTCCAGATCGCGTTCGGCAAGCCCGCCGACGACGGCGACCAGTCCGGTGCGCTTCGTACCCTCGCCGCCCAGCCACTGGGCAAGTTCCTCGTCATCACGATCGCGGTCGGCCTGCTCGCCATGGCGATCTGGCAGGCCCTCGAAGCGGCCGTCGGGCACCGCGCCGAGCGCGGCAAGGAGCGGGTCTGGGAACGGCTCGCCTCGGCGGGGCGCACCATCGTCTACCTCTACTTCGCCTGGACGGCCTTCAAGGTCTTCCGGGACGCCGGCTCCAACAGCGCCGACCAGCAGGAGGCGCTGACCGGCAAGGCGATGGAGTCCTCCGGTGGCCGCTGGCTGGTCGGCCTGGCCGGGCTCGTCCTCGCCGCGATCGGCGTCGGCCTGGTCATCTACGGCATCATCAAGCGCTTCGAGAAGCACCTCAAGACCGGTGAGATGAGCCCGAAGACGCGCCAGCTCGCCCGTCGCCTCGGCATGGCCGGCTACATCTCCAAGGGCGTCGCGTACGGCATCTCCGGCCTGCTGATCATCGTGGCCGCCGTCAACTACGACCCGGAGAAGGCCCGCGGCCTGGACGCGGCGCTGCACACGCTGCGCGACCAGTCGTACGGCCAGTGGCTGCTCACCCTGGTGGCGCTCGGTATCGCCGCCTTCGGCGTCTTCTGCTTCCTCCAGTCCCGGTACCGCAAGGTCTGAGCCTGGTCGATTCCGGCTACGCCGGGCACTATTGGGCCTTTGCCCGAAGCGCGTCCGGGCCCCCGCCCGAAGCGCGTCGCCCGGCGCGAGGAGGAGGAAGAACCTTGCAGAGCTACCTCGGGACGATCGTCGCCGCGTTCGCCGCGGCGGCGATCGCCCTGTTCGTGGTCGAGGTCGCGCACCGGGTGATCCGGCGGGTCGGCCGACGCTCGCTGCTGCTGACCGAGCTCACCGAGCACGCGCACCGGTCGATCCAGGTCGCCGCCACCGTCCTCGCCGTCCAGTTCGCCGTCCGGTTCAGCACCGGCTACGCCGTCGGCGAACAGTGGCGGCAGGTGCTGCTGCACCTGCTGGTGCTGGGCGTCATCGCCAGCGTCGCCTGGCTGGTCGCGTCGCTGCTCGTGGTGGCCGAGGACACCGCGCTGGCCCGGTTCCGGGTGGACGTGCCGGACAACCGGCACGCGCGCCGGGTGCGTACCCAGGTGGTCATGCTGCGCCGGCTGACCATCGCGGTGATCGTCGTGCTGGCGGTCGGCGTGATGCTGATGACCTTCCCCGCCGTACGCGGCATCGGCGCCGGCGTGCTGACCAGCGCCGGTGTCGCGGGTGTGGTCGCCGCGCTGGCCGCGCAGAGCCTGCTGGGCAACGTCTTCGCCGGCCTCCAGCTCGCCTTCAGCGACGCGGTCCGCCTCGACGACGTGGTGGTGGTCGAGGGGGAGTGGGGCCGGATCGAGGAGCTGACGCTCAGCTACGTGGTGGTGCAGATCTGGGACGACCGGCGGCTGATCCTGCCCACCTCCTACTTCACCACCAAGCCGTTCCAGAACTGGACCCGGACCGAGGCGGCGGTGCTCGGCACCGCCGAGTTCGACGTCGACTGGGCGGTGCCGGTGCAGGCCATGCGGGAGGAGCTGCGCCGCCTGGCGGAGAGCACCGAGCTGTGGGACGGCCGGGTCTGCGTGCTCCAGGTGACCGACGCGACGGGCGGCACGATCAAGGTCCGGGCCCTGGTCAGCGCGGCCGACGCCGGCAGTCTGTGGGACCTTCGCTGCCTGGTCCGCGAGCACCTGGTGGCCTGGATCCGCGACCACCGGCCGACCGCGATGCCCCGGATGCGTACCGAGATCGGCGACGCCGAGAGCAACCTGGCGTGGCAGTGGGTACGCCCCCGTCGCCCGACGCCCCGTCTCGCCGACGGCGAGGTGCCCGACGACGCCCGGGTGTTCGGCGGCAGCGACGACGGCGACGCCCGCAGCGAGGCCTTCGTGGGCCCGGAAGACTCCACCACCCCCCGCCGCTAACCCCAGCCCGGCCCCGCCCCGCCCCGCCCCGCCCCGCGCCGCCCCGCCCGCGCCGCCCCGCCCCGCGCCCGCGCCGCCCCGCGCCCGCCGATCCCGCGATCTTGCACTCTGTGCCCCGCGTATGCGAAGAATGCCCCCTTTTTCGGGGCCACTAGTGCAAGATCGCGGGCCGCCGGACTGCTTTGCGGGCGCTGCCCCGCGATCTTGCACTTTCGGTCCGTCGATCGTGACGTTTGCGGCTTCTGCCCGGGCGGGAAGTGCAAGATCGCGGGGGCGGGGGCGGGGGCGGGGGCGAGGGAGGGGCGGGGGCGGGGCGTGTCCTGTGAGGGGTGCGGGGGGTTGGAGGTGTGGGCGGGGTTGTGCCTCGTGGGGTTGCCGGGCGGAGTGCGGTGGCTCGGGAAGTTTGACCGGGCGTTTCGTGGGGACCTGCTGCGCGACGCTTCTGCGCCTTTCTCCCGTGCCGGCCGGCGGCACCGGGGGCGGCGGTCCAGCTCACCGGCTGCCGCGCGAAGGATTGACGGGCGGCGACTCCGGGCATACAGCGCGGTGATGACGAAAGGAGGACAGCATGGCTGACGTGGCGAACACTCGCGCCTCCCGCAACGGGAGTGAGCCGTCCACCGCCGAGCTGGTGCAGCGGGCCACGGAGCAGGTTTCCCGACTGGTCCGCGACGAGCTGGCCCTGGCCCGGGCGGAGCTGACCCAGAAGGGCAAGCATGCCGGCATCGGCATCGGCCTCTTCGGTGGCGGCGGGGCGCTGGCGCTCTTCGGCCTGGGTGCCCTGGTCGCCACCGCGATCCTGCTGCTCGACCTGGTGCTTCCGGCCTGGGCGGCTGCCCTGATCGTCGCGGTGGTGCTCTTCGCGGCGGCCGGCGTCCTCGCCCTGGTGGGCAAGAAGCAGGTCAGCCAGGCGGTGCCGCCGGTGCCGGCCAGCACGGTGCGCAGCGTCCGGGCCGACGTGGACACGGTCACCGCCGCGGTGCGGGACAGGGGACGGGCATGACAGCGGGCAACGGTCGGGGTAGCGGCGACACCGAGGCGCTACGGGAGGAGATCCGGCGGACCCGGGTCGAGTTGGGCGAGACGATGGAGGCGTTGGCCGCCAAGGCCGACGTCAAGGCGCGGCTGAGGTCGTCGGCCGACCAGGCCAAGGAGCGGGTGCGCGACCAGGCCGCGCAGACCGTTTCCCGGTTGCGCGGGCAGGCGGAGCTCGCCCGGGGGCAGGCGCGGCAGAGGGGCGCTGCCGTCCGGCGTCGTCCGGCACCGCTCGTCGCCCTCGCGGCCGGCGCGGTGGCCGCCGCGATCGTGCTGGTGATCGTTCGGGGGAGGCAGCGGTGAGCAGGAGCATCGGAAAGGCCGCGTACAAGCCGGTCGGCGTGCTGATGGGTATCGCCGCCGGTGCGGTCGCGGGCATGATCTTCCGGCAGGTCTGGAAGGTGACGGCGGGCGACGGCGAGGCGCCCAGCGCCACCGACGAGGACCGCCGCTGGGGCGAGATCCTGGCGGCGGCGGCGTTGCAGGGCGCCATCTTCTCGGTCGTCCGGGCCGCCGTCGACCGGGGCGGCGCGGTGGGCGTACGCCGGCTGACCGGGAGTTGGCCGGACTGACCGGCGGAGGCCGGTGGGCTGACCGGGTCCTGACAGGGCTACCGGACAAAGCCGTCGGAATGGTCGGAGTAGGCCATGAGCCCCCGCATCGCCGTGTCGGTGCGGGGGCCTTTCGCCCGGGGGTAAGGGCCCACCCAGCGGATCTTCGGCATCCGTCAGGTCACATGTCGGAGAATTTCGTCCGGTAGGCTGTGCAGAGTTTTTGCGTACGTGGTTTGCTGTTCCCCGCTGTTGCGAGATGGCGTGGGTTGAGAGAAGTCTCCTTCACCGGGGGCCGCCTCAGGCGCCGCTGCTCGAAAACGGCCAATCGGCCGCACGGCGTGCTCGGCCGCCAGTTTTAGAAGGAGATACACATGGCGCAGGGAACCGTGAAGTGGTTCAACGCTGACAAGGGCTTCGGCTTCATCACCGTCGACGGCGGGGGTGCTGACGTGTTCGTCCACTTCTCGGCCATCCAGACCAGCGGCTACCGCACGCTGGAGGAGAACCAGCGGGTGGAGTTCGAGATCGCCCAGGGTCAGAAGGGTCCGCAGGCCGAGCAGGTCCGCCCCATCTGAGCAGTGCCGGTCGGAAGCAGCCGGCCGGTGGGTGATCCGGCGCCCGGATCACAAGTGAAGCCCCGTATCCCGCCCGGGATGCGGGGCTTTCCGCGTTGACGGCCCCAGCCACTGCCGCTTCCGGGCCATGCCACCGCCTCGGCCGGCCACCGCCTACGGCCGGCCGGCCGGCGGTGGCTCAGCGGCGTCGGCGGGCGCGCATCCCGAGCCCGAGCGCGACGAGCCCGGCCAGGACGACGGCGGGTCCGACCATTGCCCAGATCCGTTGGTCGGTCATCATGCTGCCCTCGACGTAGCCGAGGCCCTGTACGGTCCACACCGCACCGCCGACCACGGCGAGCAGGCCGAGGGTGAGTGGCAGCCAGCCCTTCATCGCGATTTCCCTCCGTCGATTCGGCGTTCCGGTCACCACCGGTCGTGCACCCGCGGGCGGATCAGCTCGTCGTACACCTGCGCCACCGCCGCCAGGTCCCGTTCGGACAGCGGCGGCTGGCCCGCCGTGGCGGCGTTGGCCCGGGCCTGGGCGGCGTCGCGGGCGCCGGGGATGACCACGGTGACACCCGGCTGGTCGACGATCCAGCGCAGCGCGAACTGGGCCATCGTGCGCCCGTCGCCGACCAGCGGAGCCAGCCGCCGTACGGCCGCCAGCCCAAGCGCGAAGTCGACGCCGGAGAAGGTCTCGCCGACGTCGAACGCCTCGCCGTGCCGGTTGAAGGCGCGGTGGTCGTCGGCGGCGAACGCGGTGTGCTCGTCGTAGCGGCCGGACAGCAACCCGCTGGCCAGCGGGACGCGGGCGACGATGCCCACCCCAGCCGCCGCGGCGGCAGGGAGGACCCGGTCGAGGGGCCTGTGCCGCAGCGCGTTCAGGATGATCTGGACGCTGGCCACCCCGGGCCGGGCGATCGCGGTGAGCGCCTGGTCGCAGGTCTCCACGCTCACCCCGTAGCCGGCCACGCGCTCCTCGGCGACCAGGGTGTCCAAGGCGTCGAAGACCGCGTCGGAGGCGAAGACGGCGGTGGGCGGGCAGTGCAGCTGCACCAGGTCGAGGGTGTCCGTGGCGAGGTTGCGCCGGGACCGGTCGGTCCACTCGCGGAAGTGCGCCAGCGTGTACGCCTCGGGCGTCTGCGCGACCCGGCGCCCCATCTTGGTCGCCACCGTCAGCCCGGCGTCGGGCCGGCCGCGCAGGAACCGCCCGATGAGGCGCTCGCTGCGTCCGTCGCCGTAGACGTCCGCCGTGTCGAGGAAGGTGACCCCCGCCTCGACGGCGGCGGTCAGCACGGCCGCGGCGTCCGCCTCGCTGACGGTGCCCCAGTCGGCGCCGAGCTGCCAGGCGCCCAGCCCGACCACCCCGACGCGCCGCCCCAGCCGGGGGAAGGTGCGTTGCTGCATGGGACCGAGCCTAGTGACCGGCTTGCCCGGTCGCGCGACGGGCCGTAGTCTTTAACAAGACGGACGTACGGTTTGGGAGGCGTCATGTGGGACCCGACGACGTACCTGCGCTACGGCGACGAGCGCGGGCGGCCCTTCCACGAGCTGCTCGCCCGGGTCCCGGCCGAGCGGCCCCGCGCGGTGGTCGACCTCGGCTGCGGCCCTGGCAACCTGACCGCCACCCTCGCCGAGCGCTGGCCGGACAGCCGGGTCGCGGGCCTCGACTCGTCGGCGGAGATGATCGCGGAGGCCGCCGCCAGGGCCGCCGGGGTCGTCTTCTCCGTGGGCGACGTCCGGGACTGGTATCCGGAGCCCGACGTGGACGTGGTGGTCAGCAACGCGGCGCTCCAGTGGGTGCCCGGCCACCGCGACCTGCTCGTCCGCTGGGCCCGGGAACTGCCCGCCGGGGCCTGGCTGGCCGTGCAGGTGCCGGGCAACTTCGACGCCCCCTCGCACCGGGCCCTGCGCGAGGTGGCCGGCCGCCCGGCGTGGCGGGCCACCGTCGCCCCGCTGCTGCGTCGGCCCCCGGCCGACGACAGCGCCGTCGGCTACGCCGAGCTGCTGGCCGCCGCCGGCTGCGTGGTGGACGCCTGGGAGACTACCTACGTGCACCTGCTGCCGGCCCCCGCGGACGCGGACCACCCCGTGCTGAGCTGGCTGGAAGGGACCGCGCTCCGGCCGGTCCGCGCGGCCCTGGACGCCGCCGGCTGGTCCGGCTTCCGGGCCGAGCTCGCGGTACGCCTCGCCGAGGCGTACCCGGTGCGGCACGGTCAGGTGCACTTCCCGTTCCGCCGCGTCTTCTTCGTCGCCCGCACCGCCGCCCGTGCTGAGGAGAACCCGTGACCGACCTGCAAGCCTTCATCGCCGGGCTGCCCAAGGTGGAGCTGCACGTGCACCACGTCGGCTCCGCCTCGCCCCGGATCGTCGCCGAGCTGGCCGCCCGCCACGAGGGCCGCAGTCCCGTACCCGCCGACCCGGCCGCGCTCGCCGACTACTTCGCCTTCCGCGACTTCGCGCACTTCATCGAGGTCTACCTGAGCGTGGTGGACCTGATCCGCGACCAGGAGGACGTCTGGATCCTCACCCACGAGGTCGCCCGGGAGCTGGCCCGCCAGCAGGTCCGCTACGCCGAGCTGACCGTGACGCCCTACTCGCACGTGCGGCGGGGCATCCCCGCGCCCGCGTTCTGCGAGGCGATCGAGGACGCCCGCAGGCGGGCCGAGGCGGACTTCGGCATCGAGCTGCGCTGGTGCTTCGACATCCCCGGCGAGGCCGGCCTGCCCGCCGCCGAGGAGACGCTGCGGATCTCGCTGGAGGAACGCCCGGAGGGCCTGGTCAGCTTCGGCCTCGGCGGTCCCGAGATCGGCGTGCCCCGGCCGCAGTTCAAGCCGTACTTCGACCAGGCCCGGGCGGCCGGGCTGCGGTCCGTGCCGCACGCCGGCGAGACCACCGGCCCGCAGACGGTCTGGGACGCGCTGCGTGAGCTCGGCGCGGAGCGGATCGGGCACGGCATCTCCGCCGCGCGGGACCCGGAACTGCTCGCCCACCTCGCCGAGCACCGGATCGGCATGGAGGTCTGCCCCACCTCCAACGTGCGCACCCGGGCGGTCGCCAGCATCGAGGAGCACCCGCTGCGGCAGCTCGTCGACGCCGGCCTGCTGGTCACCATCAACTCCGACGACCCGCCGATGTTCGGCACCACCCTCAACGACGAGTACGCCGTCGCGGCCCGCCTGCTCGACGCGGGCCCTGCGGGGCTGGCCGCGCTGGCCCGCGACGCGGTGACCGCCTCGTTCCTGGAGCCGGCGGGCAAGCGGCGGATCACCGACGAGATCGACGCCTACCTGGCCGCCTCGACCCGCTGAGCGGGTGGAGGGTGACGCGCGGCGGGAGGTGGTGTGGGGGGACCGTGATCCTCCCGCCGCGCGCACGGCTCCACCGGCCGGTGAATGCCCGAGGAGGCGTCGACCGGAGGAACTGATGGGTTCGGGTTCGATCCTGTCAGCGCCGGCCCCGCCCGGCAGCACTGTTAATCCCGATCTAAGGAAGACTTGCGCCGCCCCACAGCCCGGCCCACCAGACCGAACCGGCTGACCTGCCGGGGCGTCGCCTCCGGGTCGGCGAGCAACATCACCACGCTCGCCCCGCCCAGCCGGGCCCGGTCGATGCTCACCGAGCCGTTGGCCTGCAGGGCCACCCGCTTGGCGATGTCCAGCCCCAGCCCGGTCGAGCCCCGGTCACTGGCGCCCCGGCGCAGTGCCCGGTCCGGGTTGGCGATCCCCGGGCCGGCGTCGTCGATCCGGATCGCCACGTACCCGTCGCGGCGGGAGACCGCGACCTCGAACGCGGTGCCCTGCGGGGTGTAGCGGAAGACGTTGCCGATCACCGCGTCCAGCGCGGCGGCCAGCTCGGCCCGGGGCACCGGCGCCGGGATGCGCAGTTGGGCGCCGCTGACGTGGTGCGGGCGGTTCTGGTCGCCGGCCAGCGCTGCCCAGAACACCATCCGGTCCCGGACCACCTCGCTGACGTCGCAGATCGCCGGCCCGGCGTCGTGCACGACCGCCTTGCGGGTGGTCTTGATCAGCACGTCGATCTCGCCCTCAAGGGTCACGATCGCCTGCCGGATCCGCCGGATGCCACGCCGCCGGTCCAGCTCCGCCTCGCTGAACGAGCCCACGCTGGTGTCGTCGGACTCCAGTGCCTCGGCGTCCAGGCGCAGCACGGTCAGCGGCGTCCGCAGCCGGTGTGACAGGTCGGCGACCAGTTCCCGCTCGTCGGTGCGGGCCGCGTCCAGGCGGTCCGCCATCCGGTTGAAGGCGTGCCCGGCCTCGGCCAGCTCGCGCGGACCGCCCGGGTCGACGCGTACCCCCTGGTCGCCGTCGCCGATCGCGAGCGCCGCACCGACCAGCCCGCGGACCGAGTCGACCGCGCGGGCGGCGACCCGGTCCACCACCAGCACCGCCGCGCCCACCAGCGCGGCGGCCACCGCGAGCAGCAGCAGCCACCGGCCACCGGCGTCCCCGCCCAGCGCCGACTCGGGCACGAAGACCTCGACCACGGCCGTACGGTCGCCGAGCACCACCGGTTCCAGCCGGAGCAGCCCGCCGGAGACGTCGACGACGACGGAGCGCCGCTCGGCCCGCGCCCGGTCCAGGCTGGCGGCGTCGGCCCGCGTCGCCGATTCGTCCGTCCCCAGGCCGTGCACGACCGGCCGGGAGGCCGGGTCGTCGCCGCTGGCCGCCACGGCCCGCCGGACCACGTCGGGATCGGTGCTGACCGCGAGCGCGCCGGTCACCAGCGCGCTGCGGCGGGCGGCGTCGGCGATCGCCTCGTCCCGTGCCCGGTCACCGAGGCCGGTGGCGAGCGGAACGAGGAACGCCAGCGCGACCAGGGCGCACATGCCGGCCGTGAGCAGGGCCAGCGACCGCCTCAGTCCGGCGCCACCAGCCGAAAGCCCACCCCCCGCACGGTGCGCAGGTAGCGCGGCTTCGCCGCGGACTCGCCCATTTTGCGGCGTAGCCAGTAAAGGTGAACGTCGATGGTCTGGTCCTCGCCGACCGATGGCTGCCGCCATACCTCCTCCAGAAGCTCCCGGCGGGACACTACCCGGCCAGGTCGCGCGGCCAGATAAGCCAACAGGTCGAATTCCTTGCGGGTCAGCGCCAGCGGCTCGCCGTCGAGGTGGGCGCTGCGCTCCCCGACGTCCACCCGCAGCCCGCCGACGCTGTGCACGGCCGGTTGCACCGACCGGCTGGCCCGGCCGGCCCGGCGCAGCACGGTGGTGATCCGGGCGTCGAGGTGCGCGCCGGTGAACGGCTTGACCATGTAGTCGTCGGCGCCGGCGCGCAGCAGTCGGACCACGGACTGCTCGTCGTCGCGGGCGGTGGCGATGATGATCGGTACGTCCGTGATGCCACGCAGCATCCGTAGCGCGTCCGAGCCGTCGAGGTCGGGCAGCCCGAGGTCGAGGACCACGAGGTCGGGGGTCTCGGCCGCCACCCGGCGCAGCGCGTCCAGCGCGGTGCCGACGGCGTGCACGGCGTGCCCCCGGTCGGCGAGGGATCGCTGCATCGCGCCGCGTACGACGTGATCGTCTTCGACCAGGAGCACGATGGCCACAGCAAGACCGTACTCGTAGTGGCAAGTTGATCGCGTTGCGGCGCACCTGGCAACAGGGCAAGCTGGCACGACGATGTCCTTCACGCTCTTTCCCGACACCCGTCTCGCGCTCGCCCGGGACGCGCTCGCCGGCCTGTCGGTCGGCGACGCACTCGGCTCGCAGTTCTTCGTACCCGGCCGGCGCCCGGCGGACCTGGCCGCCGGGAGGCTGCCCCCGGCGCCGTGGCAGTGGACCGACGACACCGAGATGGCCTGCTCGGTCGTCGCCGCCCTGGCCGACGCCGGCCGGATCGACCGGGACGCCCTCGCCGCGGCGTTCGCCGAGCGTTGCGAGCCCTACCGGGGCTACGGGCCGGGCGCGGTGACCATCCTCCGGCTGATCCGCACCGGCACGCCGTGGCCGGTGGCGGCCGCCTCGGCCTTCGACGGGCAGGGCTCCTGCGGCAACGGCGCGGCGATGCGGGTCGGCCCGCTGGGCGCGTGGTTCGCCGACTCCACCGCCCGGGCGGCGGACCAGGCCCGCGCGTCGGCCGAGGTGACCCACGCCCACCCGGAGGGCGTCGCCGGGGCCGTCGCGGTGGCGGTGGCCGCCTCGCTGGCCGCCCGCGCCCGGCTGGACGGCCACCGGCCCGCCCCGGCCCGGC
Source organism: Micromonospora sp. NPDC047074 (assembly GCF_040643815.1). Classification (NCBI taxonomy): domain Bacteria; kingdom Bacillati; phylum Actinomycetota; class Actinomycetes; order Micromonosporales; family Micromonosporaceae; genus Micromonospora; species Micromonospora sp. NPDC047074. Next base: position 35,050 of record NZ_JBEYVB010000020.1, on the reverse strand, counting down.
TGCTCGCCGGCGTGGCCACCGCGCTGGACCCGGCCACCGAGGTGCACCGGGGCGTACGCCGGGCGGCCGGCCTGCTCGACCGGTCGGTCTCCGGGGCCGCCGACGTGCTCGGCAACGGCTCCCGGGTCACCGCCCAGGACACGGTCGCCTTCACCTGCTGGGTGGCAGCCGTGCACCTGGACGACTACCCGGCGGCGGTACGGGCCTGCGTCGAGGCCGGTGGGGACGTCGACACCACCGCCGCGATCGTCGGGGCGGTGGTGGCCGCGTACACCGGGGTGGGTACCCCGGGCGGGGTGCCGGCGCAGTGGCTCGCCGCCCGCGAGCCCCTGCCGGACTGGGTCGACTGACCGGGCCGCCGGCCCCGCCGGGCGGTTAGGAAGGGCACCTTCCTATGCACCAGGGGTTAGGAAGGTGCCCTTCCCAACCCGCGTCCCCGGCGTCGGTCCCGGGGCGGTGGCGTCGGCGACCGTGCCGACGGGGGCGACCGATAGCATCGCAGGAGCCGAACGTTCGGCGTCATCCGTGTCGTCTGCTGGAGGAGTCACCGTGTCCGCACCCCGTACCCCCGCCGTGGCCGACCCCGTCGTCGTCACCGCCGGGACGACGGCGGCCGACGCGGTGGCCGCGGCCGGTCTGCCCGCGTCCGGCCCGAAGGCGATCGTGGTCGTCCGCGACCCGCAGGGCCAGCTGCGCGACCTGGACTGGGCGCCGCAGGCCGACACCGAGGTCGAGCCGGTCAGCCTCGACTCCCCGGACGGGCTGAACGTGCTGCGGCACTCGTGCGCCCACGTGCTCGCCCAGGCGGTGCAGGACGTCTTCCCCGAGGCCAAGCTCGGCATCGGCCCGCCCATCGAGAACGGCTTCTACTACGACTTCGCCGTCGACAAGCCGTTCCAGCCGGACGACCTGGCCAAGCTCGAGAAGCGGATGCAGGAGATCGTCAAGTCGGGCCAGCGGTTCCGGCGCCGGCGCTTCGGCAGCCTCGACGAGGCGAAGGCCGAGCTGGCCGCCGAGCCGTTCAAGCTGGAGCTGATCGACGTCAAGGGCGAAGGGCTGGACACCTCCGAGGTGATGGAGGTGGGCGGCGGCGAGCTGACCATCTACGACAACCTCGCCGCGAGCGAGGAGAAGGTCTGCTGGTCGGACCTGTGCCGGGGCCCGCACCTGCCGAACACCCGGCTGATCGGCGCGTTCAAGCTGATGCGCTCCGCCGCCGCGTACTGGCGGGGGTCGGAGAAGAACCCGCAGCTCCAGCGGGTCTACGGCACCGCCTGGCCGACCCGGGACGAGCTGAAGGCGTACCTGAAGCTGCTGGAGGAGGCCGCCCGGCGCGACCACCGCAAGCTCGGCGTGGACCTCGACCTGTTCAGCTTCCCCGACGAGCTGGGTTCGGGGCTGGCGGTCTTCCACCCCAAGGGCGGGATCATCCGCCGGGAGATGGAGAACTACTCGCGGATCAAGCACGAGCAGGCCGGCTACGCGTTCGTCAACACGCCGCACATCACCAAGGGGCACCTGTACGAGGTTTCCGGGCACCTCGACTGGTACGCCGACGGCATGTTCCCGCCCATGGAGGTGGAAGGCGCGAACTACTACCTCAAGCCGATGAACTGCCCGATGCACGACCTGATCTTCCGGTCCCGGGGGCGGTCCTACCGCGAGCTGCCGCTGCGGATGTTCGAGTTCGGCACGGTCTACCGGTACGAGAAGTCCGGCGTGGTGCACGGCCTGACCCGGGTGCGCGGCATGACCCAGGACGACGCGCACATCTTCTGCACCGAGGAGCAGATGGCGGGCGAGCTGAAGTCGCTGCTCGTCTTCGTGCTCGAACTGCTGCGCGACTACGGCCTGGACGACTTCTACCTGGAGCTGTCCACCCGTAACCCGGAGAAGTCGGTCGGCACCGACGAGAACTGGGAACGGGCCACCGAGGCGCTGCGGTCCGCCGCCGAGGAGTCCGGCCTGGACCTGGTGCCCGACCCGGGCGGCGCGGCCTTCTACGGCCCGAAGATCTCCGTGCAGGCCAAGGACGCGATCGGCCGGACCTGGCAGATGTCCACCATCCAGGTCGACTTCAACCTGCCGGAGCGGTTCGGCCTGGAGTACCAGGCCGCCGACGGCACCCGGCAGCGGCCCGTGATGATCCACCGGGCGCTGTTCGGCTCGATCGAGCGCTTCTTCGGGGTGCTGACCGAGCACTACGCGGGCGCGTTCCCGGCCTGGCTGGCGCCGGTGCAGGTGGTCGGCATCCCGATCCGCGAGGAGCACACCGACTACCTGCACGGCTTCGTCGCCGCGCTGCGGGCCGAGGGGATCCGTGCCCAGGTCGACGCGGGCGACGACCGGATGCAGAAGAAGATCCGCACCGCCCAGCAGCAGAAGATCCCGTTCATGGTGATCGTCGGCGACGACGACGTGGCCGCGGGCACGGTCTCGTTCCGCTACCGCGACGGCTCGCAGCGCAACGGGGTGCCGGTCTCCGACGCGGTGGCCCACGTGCTCGACGTGGTCAACTCCCGGACCAACGTCGGCCCGTCCGCCGCGGAGGCGTGACGCCCGCTCCGGGGCACTGACCGGGCCGGCCCCGCGCCGACCGGGTGACCCGACACGAGATCCGCGAAAGGCGGTGTCCCACCTCCGGGGCACCGCCTTTCGCGGATTGGCGCGCTGGTGCACGAGTACGGGGGCGCTGTGGCGCCGGACCCGGGGCTCAGATGCCGCAGTTCGGCGCCTTCCAGGATCGGCTCGGGGTGGCGCCCAGGTGGGTGTGGTCGTTGTGACCCGAGTAGCCGGGACCGAGGATGTTCGTGAAGCCGTGGTAGCGGGCCCGCTGGGCGAGGCGGCACAGCGAGTGGGAACCGACCAGGTCGACCCCGTCGCCGTAGAGGTGCCGGCTGGTGGAGATGCCGCCGACCGCGCTGTTGCACGAGTGGCTACGGAAGGCGCTGCTGATGGTGAGGGGGTCGCTGCCGAGGGCCTTCCGCATGGCCTGGAGCTTCCACATCGACACGCGGGCGTTGAACTTGGCGGTGCTGGCGGAGACGGCGCCACCGGACCAGGTGCTGTTGCACCGGTTCCACTCGGCGTAGCTGAAGTTGACCGGCGTGCAGTCGTTGTCCTGGAGTGCGTAGATCTTGTTGAAGGTCTGGGTGCCGGCGACGCCGTCCGCGCTCAGGCCGTACGCCTCCTGGAAGCGGATGACGGCGGACCGGGTGGCCGGACCGAATGCCCCGTCGAGGGCGAGGACCGCGCCGTAGCCGGGGTAGCCGGCGAGCCGGATCTGGAGCTGGCGTACGTCCTCGCCCGAGGTTCCCTGCTTCAGGGTGCGGTCCCAGGTGTAGCAGCCGTCGGCCTGCGCGGCGGTGCCTGTCGCGACGACTCCCACAAGGACGGTGGACGCGGCGAGCGCGCAGGCGGCGAGCGCCCGTCCGATCCTGCGGAATGCGGTTCTCACAGGGACTCCCATCGACGAATAGCGATGCTCTCGGTCGGAATCTTCATTCACGCTCGCTAGCTCGTCAAGAACCTTCATCTTTGTGTGTCCCCTTTAGTTGTCCGTCCCGTCCCCCTGTGGGCCGCCGGGTCACTGGCCCGCGACGCACTGAAGCCCCCCGCGGGGCGGGGGGCTTCAGTGGGTGTGTCAGTTCTCAGATGCCGCAGCTCGGCGCGGACCAGCCGCCGACCGCCCCGACGTGGGTGTGGTCGTTGTGGCCCGGGTAGCCGGGGCCGAGGATGTTGCCGAAGCCGTGGTAGCGGGCCTGCTGGGCGAGCCGGCAGAACGAGGGCGAGCCGACCAGGTCGACGCCGTCGCCGTAGAGGTGCCGGCTGTTGGAGGCGCCGCCGACCGCGCTGTTGCAGGAGTAGCTACGGAAGCCGCTGCTGATGTTGATCGGCACGCTGCCGAGGGCGCGCCGCATGGCCTGGAGCTTCCACATCGACACCAGGGCGTTGAACCGGGCGGTGGCCGCGGAGACCGCGCCGCCGGACCAGGTGCTGTTGCACCGGTTCAGCTCGGCGTAGGTGAAGTTCACCGGGGTGCAGTCGTCGTCCTGCAGGGCGTAGAGCTGGTTCTGGGTCGCCGGCCCCGCGACGCCGTCCGCGGCCAGCCCGTACGCCTGCTGGAAGCGGATCACGGCGGACCGGGTGGCCGGGCCGAACGCACCGTCGAGGGCGAGCTGCGCGTTGTAGCCGGCGTAGCCGGCGAGCCGGATCTGGAGCTGCCGGACGTCCTCGCCGCTGGCGCCCTGGGCAAGGACGCGGCCCCAGGTGTAGCAGCCGTCCGCCTGCGCGGGGCTGCTGGTCGCGACCACGCCCACGAGCGCGGTGGACGCGGCGAGCGCGCAGGCGGCGAGCGCCCGGCCAATCCGGCGGAATGCGGTTCTCACAGGGACTCCCATCGACGAGGGGCGATGCACTCGGATGGATTCTTCATTCACGTTCATCAGTTCGTCAAGAACTTTCACCCCCTATCCGTCCCCTTGAATGTTTAACGGCTGGTCGGGGCCGTCGGAGGGCGGGCGTCGGCCGGCGTACGGCGGCGGGGGACGGCCACCGTCGGGACGTAGGATCGGGGTCGTGACTGGGGTGGAACGGCACATGGACAGCGGCATGGCCGACGGCCTGGAGCGGCTCTGGACTCCGCACCGGATGACCTACATCTCGGGGGAGGACCGGCCCGAGGGCGGCTACGAGCGGCCCGCCGGTTGCCCGTTCTGCCGGGCACCGGGGCTGTCGGCCGAGGAGACCCTGGTGGTGGCGCGGGGCGAGCACGTCTTCGCGGTGCTCAACCTCTACCCCTACAACCCCGGGCACCTGCTGGTCTGCCCCTACCGGCACGTGGCCGACTACACCGAGCTGGACCTGGCCGAGACCACCGAGCTGGCGGCGTTCACCCAGACGGCCATGCGGGTGGTGCGCAAGGTCAGCAACGCGCACGGGTTCAACCTGGGCATGAACCAGGGGGGTGTGGCGGGCGCGGGAATCGCCGCCCACCTGCACCAGCACGTGGTGCCCCGCTGGGGCGGGGACGCGAACTTCATGCCCGTCATCGGGCGGACGAAGGTCCTGCCGCAGTTGCTCACCGACACGCGCGAGCTGTTCACCCGAGCCTGGCCGACCTGACCCGACCCGGGGCCCGCCGGCGTGTCCGCGCCGGGCCCGCCCGTCCGCGCCCGGTCGGCGGCGCGGACGGCCGTGTCGGCTGGGAAAAGTTCTGTATCCCAGCCGGGGTGCGAGGTGGCACGATGCGGCGATGGCAGTGACGACACGGACGCTGGGCCGCAGCGGCATCGAGGTCAGCGCCCTCGGCATGGGATGCTGGGCGATCGGTGGCCCCTGGGCGGAGGGGGTCCAGCCGCTGGGTTGGGGCGCCGTCGACGACGACGAGTCGGTCCGCGCGATCCGGCGGGCGCTCGACCTCGGCGTGACGCTCTTCGACACCGCCGACACGTACGGCGCCGGGCACGGCGAGCGGGTCATCGGCCGGGCCCTCGCCGGCCGGCGCGACGAGGCCGTGATCGCCACCAAGTGGGGCTACACGTTCGACGAGGCCACCCGCCAGGCCACCGGCGAGGACGCCTCCCCGGCATACCTGCGGCGGGCCGTGGAGGAATCGCTGCGCCGGCTGGGCACCGACCGGATCGACCTCTACCAGCTCCACCTCGCCGACCTGCCGGTGCCCAGGGCCGAGGCGCTCGTCGGCACCCTGGAGGACCTGGTCGCCGACGGGCTGATCCGGGCGTACGGCTGGAGCACCGACCGCCCCGACCGGGCCGGCGCCTTCGGTCAGGGGGCCCGGCACGCCACCGCCGTGCAGCATGCTCTGTCGGTGCTGCGGGACGCCCCGGAACTGCTGGCGGTCTGCGACAAGTACGACCTGGCCAGCGTGAACCGGGGACCGCTGGGCATGGGGCTGCTCTCCGGCAAGTACACGGCCGGCTCGACCCTGCCCCGCGACGACGTGCGGGGGGTCGCACCGGGGTGGCTGGAGTGGTTCCGGGGCGGCCGTCCGGCGCCGGAGTGGCTGCGCCGGGTCGCCGCCGTGCGGGCGGCGTTGACGGCCGACGGGCGCACCCTCGCCCAGGGCGCGCTCGGCTGGCTCTGGACGCGCAGCGACCGGACGGTCCCGATTCCCGGCTGCCGCACCGTCGCCCAGGTCGAGGAGAACGCCGCCGCGCTGCTCAGGGGTCCGCTGCCGGCCGACCAGTTCGCCGAGGTGGAACGCCAGTTGGCCGCGTTGCGGTCGGCCGCGCTCCGGGACGCCGACCGTCCCTACTGGCCGAGCCCGATGCTCCCCACCGCCCGCCCCTGACGCCCCCCCCCGCACGCCCACTCCCACTCCCACCCCCCACTCCCACGCCCCCGCCTCGTGTCCCCGCCCCCACCCTCGCCGGCCAAGATCGCACTACTTCGTGGAAGTAGTGGCCTCCAAGCGATGTGACGCCACTACTTCCAGGATCGAGCGCGATCTTGCCGGTGGGGACGGTCCGGCACGGCGCGTGGCCATGCGGCGCGGGTGCAGAGCGGGGCGGGGGTCGGCGGGAGGGGCGGCAGGAAGGGCTGGCTGCGTTGCAGGCGGCCCTCCCTGCCCCTGCCCCACCCACCCGCTCACCCCCTGACGCCGTTGATCATGAGGTTGACTGGCGCGGATCGGACATTTCGTGCCGCTAACCTCATGATCAACAGGCGCAGGGCGCAGGGCGCAGGGCGCAGGGCGCAGGGCGAGAAGGAGGGGTGGAGGCGTCAGGGGTGGGAGTGTTCCTTGCGGGCCTGGTCGGCCAGGTGGGTGGGCATCGGCTCGTAACGGACGAAGTGGCGGCGGAACGTGCCCGTGCCCGATGTCATCGAGCGCAACTCGACCGCGTAACGCAGCAGTTCCGTCGCGGGTACCTCGGCGCGGACGAGGGTGCGCCCCTCGGCCCCCGGGTCCGGCTCGGTGCCGAGCACCCGGCCGCGCCGGCCGGACAGGTCGCCCAGCACCGCACCCACCGACGAGTCGGGCACCCGGACGGTCACCTCGTCGACCGGCTCCAGCAGCGCCGGCTGGCCCTTCTCGGCGGCGTCGCGCAGCGCCAGCGCGCCGGCGGTCTGGAAGGCGGCGTCGGAGGAGTCGACGCTGTGCGCCTTGCCGTCGAACAGGGTCACCCGCAGGTCCACCACCGGATGGCCGGCGACCAGACCCCGCTCCATCTGGGCGCGTACGCCCTTCTCGACGGAGGGGATGTAGTTGTGCGGCACCGCCCCGCCGACCACCCGGTCGACGAACTCGAAGCCGGCGCCGCGCGGCAGCGGCTCGACCTCGACGTCGCAGACGGCGTACTGGCCGTGGCCGCCGGACTGCTTGACGTGCCGGCCGTGTCCCTTCGCCCGGACGGTCAGCGTCTCGCGCAGCGCGACCCGCACCGGCTCGGTGTCCACGTCCACCCCGCCGGCGCGCAGCCGCTCCAGCACCACGTCGGCGTGTGCCTCGCCCATGCACCAGAGCACCAACTGGTGGGTCTCCGGGTTGCGCTCCAGCCGCATGGTCGGGTCGCCGGCGACCAGGCGGGCGAGGTTCCGCGCCAGGGCGTCCTCGTCGGCCCGGCTGTGGGCCACGACGGCCACCGGCAGCAGCGGCTCGGGCATCTCCCAGGGGGCGATCAGCAGCGGGTCGTCCTTGGCGGAGATGGTGTCGCCGGTCTCCGCGCTGCCCGACTTGGTGATCGCGCAGATGTCGCCGGCCACGCAGGCGCCCACCTCACGCAGGCTCGCGCCCAGCGGCGTGAAGACGTGCCCGACCCGCTCGTCGGCGTCGTGGTCGGGGTGCCCCCGCTCGGCCAGCCCGTGCCCCGAGACGTGCACGGTCTGCTCGGGCCGCAGCGTGCCGGAGAAGACCCGGACCAGGGAGACCCGCCCCACGTGCCGGTCGACGGTCGTCTTGACCACCTCGGCGACCAGCGGGCCGTCCGGGTCGCAGGTCAGCGGCGGTCGGGGCGAGCCGTCCACCCCGGCGACCGCGGGCAGCTCGTGCTCCAGCGCCGACGGGAAGCCGGCGACGAGCACCTCCAGCAGCACGTCCAGCCCGACGCCGGTCGCGGCGCAGACCGGCACCACCGGGTAGAAGTGCCCCCGGGCGACCGCCTTCTCCAGGTCGGCGACGAGCACCTCGGTGCCGATCTCCTCGCCATCGAGGTAGCGGTCCATCAGGGACTCGTCCTCGCTCTCGGCGATGATCCCCTCGATCAGCTCGTTGCGGGACTCGGCGATGGCGGGCAGGTGCTCCGGATCCGGCTCGCGCACCTGCGCCGGCAGGCCGGCGGTGTAGTCGAAGACCCGGCGGGTGACCAGGCTGAGCAGGCCGGCGGTGGAGACCCCGTCGTCGCCGAGCATCGGCAGGTAGAGCGGCATCACGTTGTCGCCGAAGACCCGCTGGCAGAGCGCCACCGCCTCGTCGAAGTCGGCGCGCGGGTGGTCCAGCCGGGCCACGGCGACGGCCCGGGGCATGTCCACCGCCGCGCACTCCTCCCAGAGGGCGGCGGTGGCGGCGTCCATCCCGTCGACGGCCGAGACCACGAACAGCGCGGCGTCGGCGGCCCGCAGCCCCGCCCGCAACTCGCCCACGAAGTCGGCGTAGCCGGGCGTGTCGAGCAGGTTGACCTTGACCCCGTCGTGCAGCAGCGGCGCGCAGGCCAGGGCCACCGAACGCTGCTGGCGTACGGCCGCGGGGTCGTGGTCGCAGACGGTGGTGCCGTCGGCGACGTCGCCGGCCCGGCCGATCGTGCCGCTCGCCGCGAGCAGCGCCTCGACGAGGGTCGTCTTGCCCGCCCCGGAGTGCCCGACGAGCACCACGTTGCGGATCCTGCCGGGCTCGGTCACCACCGGCACGCCGCCGGCAGCCCCCTTCTCCTGACTCTTCTGCGCCATGGGGCGCACCTCCCTCAGCCGTGGTGGTTGGCGACCGCCGCGCGCGACGGGGAAGCGGCCCGGGCGGGTTCCGCGGCGACATCCTCCGGTGCTGTGCGGGGTTGCGGCTAATCAACGGGCATGTGGGTGAGCTGGCTCACGTCCTGGCTCGATCTCACACCCGATCGGGGGCCGACACAAGACTTCGCCCCGCGGGTCGCCTGACCGGCCGTACCGCCGTCGCTACCGGGACCGTTATCGTGGGACCGCCATGGCGAAGATCTTCCAAGTGTCGGCCCGCGCGGGGATGACCCGTGTCGTCGAGCCCGTCGCACGCCGCCTGCTCCGTGCGGGCGTAACTCCCAACGCGGTCACCGTGGCGGGCACCCTCGGGGTGCTCGTCGGCGCTCTCGGCTTCGGTGCCCGTGGTCATCTGGTTGCCGGGGCCCTGATCGTGACCGTGTTCGCGCTCACCGACCTGCTCGACGGGACGATGGCCCGGATGAGCGGGGGGTCCACGAAGTTCGGGGCGTTCCTCGACTCGAGCATGGACCGGGTCGCCGACAGCGCGGTCTTCGGCGCGGTGGCGTACTGGCTGGCCACCCAGCACAACTACTCCGGCGTCGCCGCCGCGCTGCTCTGCCTGGCCGCCGGTGGGCTGGTCTCCTACGTCAAGGCCCGCGCCGAGGGGCTCGGCATGACCTGCAACGTGGGCATCGCCGAGCGCACCGAGCGGCTGCTCATCGTCGGCGTCGGCGGGCTGCTCACCGGCTTCGACGTCAAGCCCGCGCTGGAGATCGCGCTCTGGCTGCTCGCCGCGGTGTCGATCTTCACCGTCGGCCAGCGGATGGCGCACGTCTACCGGCAGGCCCAGCGGGTGCACACCCCGGGCGGGCAGGGGTGAGCGCGCCGGGCGCCGGCCGGCCCCGACCGGGGGGCCGGCGCCGGTGAACCTCACCGAACTCGGCTACCTCGCCGGGTGGCGCGTGATCCGCGCGCTGCCCCGGCCCGTCGCGGCCGCGGCGTTCCGGGCGGGTGCCGACCGCGCCCACCGGCGCGGCGGCGGGGGGACCGACCGGCTGCGCGCCAACCTGCGCCGGGTGGTCGGCCCCGACGTGCCGGAGGCCGAACTCGACGACCTGGTCCGCCGGGGGCTGCGCTCGTACGCCCGGTACTGGCTGGAGGCGTTCCGGCTGCCGTCGTTGCGCCGCGAGGAGATCCTGGCCGGCTTCCGGCTCGACGGCGAGGAGCTGCTCGCGGCCGACGTGGCGGCCGGCCGGGGCGCCGTGGTGGCGCTGCCGCACGCGGGCAACTGGGACGCGGCCGGCGCCTGGGTCGCGGCGACCGGTTGGCCGATCACCACAGTCATGGAGCGGCTCAAGCCCGAGGGCGTCTACCAGCGTTTCCTCGCCTTCCGGCGCGTCCTGGGCATGGAGATCCTGCCCACCCACGGCGGGGAGCGGCCCGCGTTCGACGTGCTTGTCGACCGGGTCCGGGCCGGCGCGGTGGTGCCGCTGCTGGCCGACCGCGATTTCTCCGCCCGGGGGGTGGAGGTCGACTTCTTCGGTGCCCGCACCCGGATGCCGCCGGGCCCGGCGCTGCTCGCGTTACGCACCGGAGCGCCCCTCTACGTCGCCTCGATGTGGTACGAAGCGGATGCGGCGTGCGCGTCGATCGAGGGACCCCTGCCGCTGCCCGGCCCCGAGGAGGGTCCGCTCGACGGGCGGGTCCGGTCGCTGACCCAGCGGGTCGCCGACGGTCTGGCGGCGGGCATCGCCAGGCATCCGGAAGACTGGCACATGTTGCAGCGGATGTGGCTGGACCAGCACGGCACGGGTGGCGGCGCGGCCCTGCCCTCCTCGGCCGCCGGACAGGCGTAAGGGAGCGAGTCTTGGGTGAGCGCGGGCAGCGGAGCGCCGCGATCGCGAACGAGAGGCGTTGAGGCGTGCGCATCGGCATCGTGTGCCCGTACTCCTTCGACGTGCCCGGCGGGGTGCAGAACCACGTCATGGACCTCGCCGAGGCGCTGATCGGGCTCGGCCACGAGGTGAGCGTGCTCGCCCCGGCCGACGAGGACGCGCCGTTGCCGCCGTACGTGGTGTCGGCGGGGCGGGCCGTGCCGCTGCCGTACAACGGCTCGGTGGCCCGGATCGCCTTCGGCCCGGTCTCCACCGCCCGGGTGCGGCGCTGGATCATCCGGGGCGACTTCGACGTGCTGCACGTGCACGAGCCGCTGACCCTGAGCCTGTCGCTGCTGGCGGTGCTCTCCGCCCGTGGCCCGGTGGTGGCCACCTTCCACACCGCGATGACCCGGTCGCGGGCGCTGGCTGCCGCCCAGGGCGTGCTCCAGATCGTGCTGGAGCGGATCACCGCCCGCATCGCGGTCAGCGCGCTGGCGCGCAAGGTGCAGGTCGAGCACATGGACGGCGGTGCCGTGGAGATCCCGAACGGGGTGGCGGTCGCGAAGTTCAGCCACGCGCGACCGTTGCCGGGCTGGCCGGGGGAGTGCCCCCCGGGCCGGGACGGCGCGATCGGTTTCCTCGGCCGGTTCACCGAGGCCCGCAAGGGCTTCCCGATCCTGCGGGACGCCTTCGTGGAGCTGGCCCGGCAGCGTTCCGGGCTGCGACTGCTGGTGGCCGGGCCGGGCGACCCGGACGACCTGTTCGGGCAGTTCCCGGCAGACCTGCGGGACCGGGTGACCTTCCTCGGGCTGGTCTCCGAGGAGGACAAGGCGCGGATGCTGCGCAGCGTGCATCTCTACGTGGCGCCGAACACCGGTGGGGAGTCGTTCGGCATGATCCTCACCGAGGCGCTCGCGGCGGGTACCGCCGTCGTCGCCAGTGACCTCGACGCCTTCCGCCGGGTGCTCGACGGGGGCCGCGCCGGCCGGCTCTTCCCGACCGGCGACCCGAACGCGCTGCGCGTCGCGCTGGCGGAGCTGCTCGACGATCCCGGGGGCCGCGCCGCGCTGACCGCCTGCGGCGACCAGGTGGTGGCCACCTTCGACTGGCCCGTGGTCGCCCGGCGGGTGCTGGAGGTGTACGCGGCGGCGATCGAGGCCACCGACGGGCGGGTCATCGACACCGAATGGGTGGGGCTGGACTGACTATGCGGGGCATCTGGTGGGTGGTGGCCGCGGCGCTGGTCGTCGGGCTGGTCGCGGCGTACCTGATCTGGACCGCCGGCCGGGTCGACCGGTTGCACGCCCGGGCGGAGCTGGCGGCCCGCGCCCTGGAGGCCCACCTGCTGCGCCGCGCGGCGTCCGCCGCGGTGCTGGCCGAGCGGCGCGACGGCGTCGAGCTGTACGCGGCGGCGCGGATCGCGTTGGACGCCCGGCCGGAGGAGCGGGAGGCCGCCGAGAACGACCTCACCCGCCAGTTGCGGGCGGTGGAGCTGGATCCGGGGGATCCCGACAGCGAGACCGTGATCGCCGCCAGCCGTCGGCTCGCCCTGGCCCGCCAGGTGCACACCGACCTGGTCCGGGACGCCCGGGCGGCGCGTGGCCGCCCGCTGGTGCGGTTGTTGCGGATGGGACGCCGGCGGCCGTGGCCGCGCTACTTCGACATCGACGACCCCACCCTGGCGGCACCCGCCGACGTCCCCGCCGGCTGACCGCACCGGTCCGCCCGCCTTCCGGGCGGGAGCGGGTCCCGGCGGGGCGGTGACGGCTGTCGCAGTGCAGGCCACCATGGGTCCGATTGGCTGTCGGATCGGGGTTTTGGCCGTCGTAGCATCTCCGCAGCCACCCCCTGGAAGCACGTTCGAGGAGCGATGACCCGTGCCCGAATCCACTGCCCAGAACGCTAGCGCCAGCCCCGTCACCGGCACCGCCCGCGTCAAGCGGGGCATGGCCGAGATGCTCAAGGGCGGCGTGATCATGGACGTGGTCAACGCCGAGCAGGCCAAGATCGCCGAGGACGCCGGCGCCGTCGCGGTGATGGCGCTCGAGCGGGTGCCCGCCGACATCCGGGCCCAGGGCGGCGTGTCCCGGATGAGCGACCCCGACATGATCGACGGCATCATCGGCGCCGTCTCCATCCCGGTGATGGCCAAGGCCCGGATCGGCCACTTCGTGGAGGCGCAGATCCTCCAGTCGCTCGGTGTCGACTACGTCGACGAGTCCGAGGTGCTGACGCCGGCCGACTACGCGAACCACATCGACAAGTGGGCCTTCACCGTCCCCTTCGTCTGCGGGGCGACCAACCTGGGCGAGGCCCTGCGCCGGATCACCGAGGGCGCGGCCATGATCCGCTCCAAGGGCGAGGCCGGCACCGGTGACGTCTCCAACGCCACCACCCACATGCGCAGGATCCGGCAGGAGATCCGCCGGCTGGCCTCGCTGCCGACCGACGAGCTGTTCGTGGCCGCCAAGGAGCTGCAGGCGCCGTACGAGCTGGTCAAGGAGGTCGCCGAGAGTGGCAAGCTGCCGGTGGTGCTCTTCACCGCCGGTGGGATCGCCACCCCGGCCGACGCCGCGATGATGATGCAGCTCGGCGCCGAGGGCGTCTTCGTCGGCTCCGGCATCTTCAAGTCCGGCAACCCGGCGCAGCGGGCCGCCGCGATCGTCAAGGCCACCACCTTCCACGACGACCCGGACGTGCTGGCCAAGGTCTCCCGGGGCCTGGGCGAGGCGATGGTCGGCATCAACGTCGACGACATCCCGCAGCCGCACCGCCTGGCCGAGCGCGGCTGGTGAGATGTTGCCCCTGATCGGTGTGCTCGCCCTCCAGGGGGACGTCCGCGAGCACGTCGCCGCACTCGCCGCGGCCGGGGCGCACGCCCGCCCGGTCCGCCGCCCCGAGGAACTGGACGCGGTGGACGGGCTGGTCATCCCCGGCGGCGAGTCCACCACGATCAGCAAGCTCGCCGACATCTTCGAGCTGCGCGAGCCGATCGACAAGCGGATCGCCGGCGGCATGCCCGTATACGGCTCCTGCGCCGGCATGATCATGCTGGCCACCGAGGTCCTCGACGGCCGGCCCGACCAGCGCGGCTTCGCCGGCATCGAGATGACGGTACGGCGCAACGCGTTCGGCCGGCAGGTCGACTCGTTCGAGGCCCCGGTGGAGGTCGTCGGGGTCGGGGGCGGGCCGTTCCACGCGGTGTTCATCCGGGCGCCGTGGGTCGAGCGGGTCGGCGACGGCGTCGAGGTGCTCGGCACGGTGACCGAGGGCCCGTCCGTCGGCCGGATCGTGGCGGTCCGGCAGGGCAACCTGCTGGCCACCTCGTTCCACCCGGAGCTGACCGGCGACGCGCGGGTGCACGCGTACTTCGTGGCGATGGTCCGGGCGTCCCGCTGAGCGGCGTCAGCCCTACCGTCGGTTTCGCCCCGCCCGTCCCGTTCCGGGCGGGCGGGGCGGGGCGGCGACGCGCGGCGCGGTGACAGCGACCCGCCGGTCGTCGGTAGGATTGCCGAGATTCGGCGGGGCCAGCAGCCCGTCCACGGCTTCCGGCAGGGCTGACCGGCACCACCGCGTGCGCCGGCGGGAGCGGGCGGGCGCGGTGCGGTCGATGCAGACGGCGGGTAGCAACGGAGGTAACAGATGTCCGGCCACTCAAAGTGGGCGACGACCAAGCACAAGAAGGCGGTCATCGACGCCAAGCGCGGCAAGATGTTCGCCAAGCTGATCAAGAACGTCGAGGTCGCCGCGCGGACCGGCGGCGGTGACCCGGCCGGCAACCCGACGCTCTACGACGCCATCCAGAAGGCCAAGAAGAACTCGGTCCCCAACGACAACATCGACCGCGCCGTCAAGCGCGGCTCGGGCCTGGAGGCGGGCGGCGCCGACTGGCAGACGATCATGTACGAGGGCTACGGCCCCAACGGCGTGGCGATGCTGATCGAGTGCCTCACCGACAACCGCAACCGCGCGGCGACCGAGGTGCGCACCGCGCTGACCCGTAACGGCGGCTCGTTCGCCGACGCGGGCTCCGTGTCGTACATGTTCTCCCGCAAGGGCGTGGTGATCGTGCCCAAGGCCGGGACGACCGAGGACGACGTGATGCTGGCGGTCCTCGACGCCGGTGCCGAGGAGGTCAACGACCTGGGCGAGGCGTTCGAGGTGGTCTCCGAGCCGACCGACCTGATCGCGGTCCGCACCGCCCTCCAGGACGCCGGAATCGAGTACGAGTCGGCCGAGTCGTCGCTGGTCCCGAGCGTCAACGTCCCCCTCGACGAGGACGGCGCCCGCAAGATCTTCAAGCTGATCGACGTCCTGGAGGACTGCGACGACGTGCAGAACGTCTACGCGAACTTCGACGTCTCCGACGAGGTGATGGAGGCCGTCGGCTGATCCGACGGGCCCCGACCGTTCCCCGTCGCCGGCGGGTGGCAGGCGGACGCCGGTACGCGGCTCCCCGCCCGGTCCACGGACCGGGCGGGGAGTCCCCCCGTCACGCCGGCTGACGACTCACGGTCGCAGCCGGTTGGCGTAGACGTACGCACCCACGGAACCACCGGTGGCGAGGCCGGCCTCCGCGTCGAACCGGTAGTGCACGCCGAGGTAGATCCGGCTCAACGCGTTCTCCTGGGCGGCCTGGTCGAAGCCGCTCATGTGCCGGACCACGCCGACGGCGTGCGGGTCGTCGGTGGTGGCGTCGAAGCCGATCGCGTTGGTGCCGAAGAAGCCCTTCATCACCGCCGCCCACGCACCGGCCAGGGTGGCGTGCCCGGAGACGTACGCCGGGAAGGCGGGTGTGTACGGCACGCCGTTGCGGTCCTGCGACAACGGCTGCCAACCGGTGCCGTGTATCGCCTCGATGGCGCTCACCGGCCGCCACAGGTCGATCGGGGTCTGGTACTTGGCGTCCCACGCGGCGATGGCGGCGTCGGCGAGGGCGAGGGCGACCAGCCCGAAGAGCCGGGCGTTGGCCAGGATCCCGAGTCCCCGCTGCTCCGCCACGATCCGGGTGTGCGTGAAGAGTTGGCCCGGCGGCTTGTACGTGCCCGCCAGGTCGTTGGCCCAGAAGAACGCGATCTGCGTCTGCTCGGGGGTACGCAGCGACGACCCCCTGCCGCCGTAGGCGCGGACTTCCTGGACCTGGGTGTGGTACTCCTGCCTGCCGAGCAGGTCGCCGTACCCGGTCGCGCCGGCGGGCAGGCCGGGCCGGAACTGCCGACCGGAGGTGAGCGCGAACGGGGTGACCAGGCCCCAGTTCGGCCCTACCGCCGCCTTTCCGTTGGTCGACCGCCACGAACCGGGCACCCCGTCGAGCTGGTACGGGGTGTTGTTGCCGGAACCGTCGTTGGCGCGGGCCTGGAGGTTGGCGGCGGCGGCAGCGGCGCCGACGGTGTCGCCCCGCGCGGCCTCCGCGGCGTTCACGCCGGACGGTCGGCGGGCGATGGCGCCGGCGAGGGCCTGGGTGTAGGAGCGACCCTGCCCGCCGTACAGGGCGGTCAGCACGTCGTGGGCCGCCCGGTCGATGGCCGCGTGCAGGGACGGCGCCACGACGTCGTCCATGGTGCCCGGGTAGCTGACCGGCACCCGGACCCGGTAGGGGTTGCCGACGCCGGTGACCGAGACGGCGGCGTCGTGCATCGCCGCGTGCAGGATGGCCGCCTCCCGGGAGGACGCGGTGGGCGGCAGGTCCAGCGCCTGGTAGGTGTCGATCAGGATCCCGTTCCAGTACAGGATCGGGTCGGTGGCCGGGTCGACGGCCAGCGGGGTGAGCGAGATGTTGTCCAGCCGGACGGTCGAGGCCGCGTGCGCGCCGAGGTGGAACAGGAGCACCGCCTGCGGGTCACCGAAGGGGGACGCGAAGTCGAAGGTGAACCGGCGCATCGTGGGCGTCAGCGCGACGGTCTGGTCGACGGCGGAGGTGAAGGGCGTGTCCACCCGGGAGACCGAGACGCGCAGCGAGCGGTTGACGTCGGCGGAGGCGTCGAACTGCAACCGGTACGGCTGGCCGGCCGTCACGCCGAACTCGAAGTGGCCGACGAGGTCGTCCCAGGTGGGCCTGGTGGCCGGTCCGGCGGTGCGGATGCGCAACTGCCCGGCGTCGACGGTCGTGCTGGTCGCGGCGAGCCGGGTCCACCAGGGCGCGGTGCTGCCGTTGTCGAACGTGCCGTTGAGGATCAGGTCGCCCGCGGCGGCAGCGGCCGGCGCGGGACGGATGACGGTCGCGAGGGTGCCGGCGAGCACGACCGCCAGCACCGCGCCGAGCAGCCGGCGGAGCCGCCGTGGATCGCCGTGGTGTCGCAGGCCGATCGATGGGGTCATGGAGAGCCTTTCCGGTCCGGGACCGGCGACGACAGGGTCGTCGCCGTGAGGATGGGCTCACCGTAGGTGCGTTCGACCTGTTCGCCGCCGCCGTACAGCGTTCGGAACAGTGCCGTACGGACGGCAACGGGCGCCGGTGTCCGATCAGGACACCGGCGCCCGGGCGGGGCGATCGTCGGTCAGCCGATGGTCTCCCGCGACCGCCACGCCGTACGGACCGAGGTGCGGCCGTTGGTGCGCAGCAGCGAGCCCTCGTACACCCGGGCTCCGGCGACCACGAACGCGACGGCCGCGACCAGCAGCAGGCCCAGCGCCACCAGCGGCTCCCAGCCGGCCGCGTCCCCGGTGAACAGCCGCAACGGCATCGCGGTCGGCGAGGAGAACGGCAGGTACGACAGCACCCGCATGACCGCCGCGTTGTCGTTGAAGAAGATCACCGCGAAGAACGGCAGCATGACCACGAGCTGCACCGGCATCGACACGCCCGTGATGTCCTCCTGGCGGTTGACCAGCGCGCCGGCCGCCGCCCACATGGCCGCGACCAGCACGAATCCGAGCAGGAAGAACGGCAGGAACCAGCCGATCGCCGGGCCCAGCAGCGAGAGCAGGCCGTCGCTGCCGGCGAACCGCGCCCCGACCACGGCGACCACGGCGACCAGCGCGATCTGCCCGAGGGCCAGCACCGTGCCGGCGAGCATCTTGCCGGCCAGCAACGCCCGCACCGGCACGGCGGCCACCAGGATCTCCACGATCCGGGTCTGCTTCTCCTCGATGATGCTCTGCGCGATCTGCACGCCGAAGGTCTGCGAGGTGACGAAGAAGATGAACGCGAACGCGAACGGCACCAGGAAGGCCAGCACCGGGTCCACCGCGTCGGGGTCCAGCAGCCGGACCGCCGGCTGCGTGCTCAGCGCCGCGACCACGTCGTCGGGGGCCTCGTCCATGGCCAGGACCGCCGGTCCGGAGACCACCGCGGCGTCCACCTCGCCGTCGCGTACGGCCTGCTCGGCGGCGCGGTCGTCGGGGACCGTACGCACCTCCAGGCCCGCCTCCCGCAGCGGGCCCGCCGCCGCCTCGACGACCGCCACGCTCGCCGGTCCGCCGGACAGCATCGGCGGCAGGATGGTCGCGGCGGCGGCCATCAGCAGGAAGAACACGGTGCTGAACAGGAAGGTGCGGTCGCGCAGCTTGACCCGGATCTCCCGGGCGGCGACCAGCTTGGTGGCCTGCGTGACGTTCACTGGGCGACCTCTCGGAAGATCTCGGTGAGGGACGGGCTGACCGGGCGGAACGCGCGGACGGGGCCGCGGGCCAGCGCCGCGTGCAGCACCGGCTGCTCGTCGCTTCCGGGCGCGAGGTCGAACACGGCGCGGGCGCCGTCCAGGTCGACGAGGGTCACCCCGGGTTGGTCCCGCAGCCAGCCGGCGTCGGTCTCCACCACCAGCTCGAACCGGGGCGTGGTGTACGTCGCGCGCAGCTCCTCGCGGCTGCCGGCGGCCCGGATCACGCCGCCCGCGATGATCACCAGGTCGTCGCAGAGCCGCTCGACGACGTCCAACTGGTGGCTGGAGAACAGCACCGGGGCGCCCGTGGCGGCGCGCTCCCGCAGGACCGCCACGACCGTGTCCACGGCCAGCGGGTCGAGGCCGGAGAAGGGCTCGTCGAGCACCAGCACCTCGGGGTCGTGCACCAGGGCGGCGGCGATCTGCGCGCGCTGCTGGTTGCCCAGCGACAGCGTCTCCAGCAGGTCGTCGCCGCGTTCGCCGAGCCCGACCCGCTCCAGCAGCTCGTCCGTGCTGCGCCGTGCGGCGTCGGCGGTCATCCCGTGCAGCCGGCCCAGGTAGGTCACCTGGTCGCGGACGCTCATCTTCGGATAGAGGCCACGCTCCTCGGGCATGTAGCCGAAGCGCCGGCGGGCCTCCCTGGTCAGCGGCGCCCCCTGCCAGGTGATCGCGCCGGCGTCCGGGGCGAGCACCCCGAGGATGATCCGCATGGTGGTGGTCTTGCCGGCGCCGTTGCCGCCCACGAAACCGGTCATCCGGCCGGCAACCACGTCGAAGGACACGTTCTGGAGCACCCGCCGGTCGCCGAAGCTGCGGTCGACGCCGTCGAGTCGGAGCACATTGGTCACGGCGTCCACGCTAGGCCGTCCCCCGCCGGCCGCCGTCCGTCCGGAGGGCGACCGGAACGTCCCTCTCGCGGCGGAGCCGGATCATCCGCCGGGACGCACCACCCCGTGCTCGTACGCGAAGACCACCGCCTGCACCCGGTCGCGCAGGCCGAGCTTGGCGAGCACCCGGCTGACGTGCGTCTTCACCGTCGCCTCGCCCAGGTGCAGCGCCCCGGCGATCTCGGCGTTGCTGGCGCCCCCGGCGACCAGCACCAGGACCTCCCGTTCACGGGGGGTGAGGTCTCCCAGCGCCGCCTCGGGAGACGCCATCGGGCCGCCCGTGCCGCCGGGGCGGGCGAACGTGGCGATCACCCGCCGGGTGATCTCCGGGGCGAGCAGGCCGTCGCCCCGGGCGAGCACCCGGATCGCCTCGATCAGCGCCTCCGGGGTGCCGTTCTTGAGCAGGAAGCCGCTGGCCCCGGCCTGCAACGCGGCGAAGAGGTAGTCGTCCCGGTCGAACGTGGTGAGGATCAGCACGGCCGGCCCGCCCGGCGCGTCCTGCTCGGCGGTGATCCGCCGGGTGGCTTCCAGCCCGTCGACCCCGGGCATCTCCACGTCCATCAGCACCACGTCCGGGGTCAACGCCCGGGCCATGCTGGCGGCCCGCTCCCCGTCGGCGGCCTCCCCGACGACCTCGATGTCGTCCTCCACCTCCAGGATGACCCGGAAGCCCGTGCGGACCAGGTGCTGGTCGTCGGCGAGCAGCACCCGGATCGGCCGGTCGGTGCCGGTGGCCTCGCGGTCGGCGCTCACGCCGGGCCCCCGATCGGCAGCGGCAGCGGGAACCGGGCCCGCACCCGCCAGCCCCCGCCGGCCCGGGCGCCGACCTCCAACGCGCCGCCGTGGGTGGCGACCCGCTCGCGCATCCCGACCAGGCCGAGCCCGTCGGCGTTCGCCGGGCGGGTGGCCCGTCCGTCATCGGTCACGTCGACCTCCACCTCGTGTGCCAGGTAGCGAACCCGGACGTCCAGTGTGGTCGCCCCGGCCGCGTGCTTGAGCGCGTTCGTCACGGCCTCCTGGGCGACCCGGTACGCGGCCTGGGAGACCGACTCCGGCAGCGGCGCCGGATCCCCGTACACCCCGAGGGTGGCCCGCAGCCCCGCCTCGCGGGCCCGGTCGACCACGGCGCCCACCTGGTCGATGCCGGCAGGGCCGGTCCGCGTCCCGGCGTCCGCATCGGTGTCGCGGGCGCGGAGCAGGCCGAGCATCCGGCGCAGCTCGTCGACCGCCGTGCGGGCCGTCTCCTCGATGGCGCTCAACGCGGCCCGGGCCTTGACCGGGTCCTTGTCGAACACCCGGCGGGCGGCGGAGGCCTGCACGCCCATCACCGACACGTGGTGGGCGACCACGTCGTGCAGTTCCCGGGCGATGCGGACCCGCTCGCCGACCACGGCGTGCTCGCGGATCTCCGCCTGTGAGCGGCGCAGCTCCTCGGCCCGCGCCTGCACCTCGTGCTGCCGCCGGGCGGCCAGCCAGGCGGTCTCCCCGAAGAAGTACGCGAACCCGAAGTACAGGAGGTTGATCAGCACCCCGGTGACGATCGCGGCGAGCACCGGCGGCACCGGCCCGACCGCCTGGGCGAACGCGTCGGCCGGGATGCTGCTGTAGCTGGTCACGTAGTAGACGCCGAGCCACAGGAACATGACGGCGATGACGCCGATCCGCAGCCGCCGGGACAGCCGCCGGTCCCGGCCCCACGCGCCCAGGGTGTAGAGGGCGGCGAAGAGGGCCCACGAGGAGAGCTGCGTCTCCGGGGCGGCCCGGGCCTGTGCGGCGACGAACGCGACCGAGACCACCACCGTGACAGTGGCGGGGAACCGGCGTCGCCAGATCAGCGGCAGGGTCACCGCGACGGTCCAGAAGAGCTGCTCCGGGCCGGACGGCGGCGGCCCGAGCACGAACGCTCCGGTGCTGCGGGCCAGGGTCAGGCTGAACAGCGCCAGCGCGGTCGCGGCCAGCCCGGCGTAGACGTCGACCCGCCGTTGCTCCGGGGTGGGCCCCGGCCGCTGCCAGTCGTCGTCGGTCTCGCTGTTCATCCAGGTCAGGATCTCATCCCGCCGGTCGCCGCCGGTGACCGACCGAACCGACGACGTTGATAGCCCCCAGCGCAGGTGGGAGAATCTGCGGGGCGGGGCGCTGCCCCGCCGGACTGACGACCTCGGCACGCGCGCCGACCCGGCACGCCGGGGCGTGCCGGGCCGGTGTCGTCGCGCTCAGCGGCGGTTGCGGTACGCCTTGATGGCGCTGTCGACGATGTCCCAGAGGGTCACCAGCACGGTGCCGACGATGACGGCGGTCGCCAGCATGTTCAGGTTGTCGCCCTGCTGGAGCCAGTCGAAGCGGGCCAGCAGCTCCGGGCTGAGCAGCCGGTCGGTCGACATCAGCCAGACCACCGGCACCGCGAACGCCAGGTTGAGCACCGCGTTCACCGCGACCAGCGGCCAGGTCCAGCGGCCGGCCCGGTACTTGGCGATCTCCAGGCCGATCGTGGCGACCAGCACGGCCATCAGGAACGGCAGCCAGAAGCTCCACAGCGCGGGGTCGAGGACCGGCACGTCGCCGCCGTCGCGCCCGGGAACGAACGACCGGAAGTGCTGCATCGGCAGGTAGGCGATGACGAGCGTCAGGAAGCCGATCGAGGCGGCGGTGTCGGCCACGGTGATCTGCCGATGCAGCGGGGTCTCCGGCAGCTGGTCGACGCTCCACGCGGGCAGGTGCAGGGGAGTCTTGGTGCGCTCCAGCACCGCGAAGACCGCGGTGACCCAGAAGGCGATCTGGACGGCCACCTGGATGCTGCCGGCGATGCCCGCGCCGATCGCCTGGCCGACGGTGCCGCCGTCAGCGGCCTCCAGCAGGCCGAGCAGCACGCCGACGCCCACCGGGATGAAGCTGAGCAGCAGCTTCATCAGCCGGGCCCAGGCCAGGTAGTAGGTCGGGCCGATGAGCTGCAACCGGCGGTCGGCGTAGCGGGCGGCGAGCAGGTCCGGATCGCCCAGCTCGGTGAGCACCTCCCGCTCAGCGGCGGTGGCGTCCTGACCGCCGTCCGTGCGGCCCTCGACCATGTCGTCGATCGAGGCGCGCAGCTCGGTGGCGATCTCCTCGCGGCGCGCGACCGGCACCGAGCGCAGGGTCGCGGCGAGGTATCGGTCGGTCAGGGTGGTCATCGGTCGGCTCCTTCGATCAGCCCGGTCAGGGAGGTCTGCACTGCGGCCAGGTCGGTGAGGAGCCGGCTCAGCACCGACTCGCCCTCCTCGCTGGTCCGGTAGAACTTGCGCGGCCGGCTCTCCTCGGTGTTCCACTCGCTGGTCAGCAGCCCCTGCTCCTCCAGCCGCCGCAGCAGCGGGTAGAGCGTGTTGGCGTCGACCGGAAAGCCGTGGTCGGAGAGGCGTTGCAGCAACGCGTAGCCGTAGTCGGGGTGGCGTAGCGCGACGAGGCTGGCCACCACCACGGTGCCTCGCCGCAACTCCTGGAGGTGCGTCCGCAGGATCTCATCGCTCACCATGTGTCACACCATACTGTGTGGCACACACTGTCGTCTAGTGGCACATCATCGTGTGCGACTGCATCAGTGTGTTTCCGGCGAACAGACGGCGACGGACCACAAGGGGTCCGTCGCCGTCCCCGGCCCTCAGCAGGACCGGCCCTCCCGGAAGGTGCGCTCGACGAAGGACGCCGGGCCGACCTGGAGATAGCCGACGCCGGGCCGGATCGGGTGGCCGGTGAACAGCTCCACCCGCGAACCGAACCGCACCAGGTACGCCGACGCGTCGTCCGCGTCGTTGCGGATCAGCGAGCCCTGCGAGCCGTAGATCAGCGCCAACTCGGCGAAGGACATGCCCACCGCCGCGCCGGCGGGCGTGCGCGGCGGCGCGGTGGCCGTGCCGACCTCCACCAGCAGGCCGTCGCGGAAGGCCAGCAGGATCTTCCCCGCCCAGGCCCCGGTGACGCCGGTGCGGACCACGCCGTCGCAGTCGGGGGCCACCCAGTCGATGAGGCCCGCCGCCGACAGGCGCGCCAGGCTGGCCCCGATCCGGAACGGCCCCGCGCCCCGGACACTGATGACCTCGACCTCGTCCTGCCGGGTGGCGGGCAAGCGGAAGCCGCCCGCAGCCGGGCCGGGGCGGCCGTCGGTGAGCTGCCCGGCGGCGACGTCCGGCCGGGGAGCGGCGGCGGCCGGGGCCGCCACGGTGGTCGGCACGAGCCCGGCCATGGCCAGCAGGGCGGTGATGACGGGGTACGAGAGACGACGCACGGGAATCTCCTCCTCCGGAGTTTCGGGTCCTTCTCCTGTTGGTCGCCCGCACGGCCGGATCGGTTCGTCGGGTTGCCGACCCGCGTTCCCGGCCGCACCGGCGTCGCGCGGTGTCGAGGGCTGCCGCCGCCCCGGCCCGGCGTCTACTGTCGAGGCGGACGGCGACCGGCGGTGCCGGTGTCGGGGGTGGTGCGGTGACCAGTCCGGGGCGGATCGGGCCCTACCGGATCGAGCGGCTGCTCGGCACGGGGGCGTTCGCGACCGTCTGGCTGGCCCGCGACCCGGTGCTCGACTCGCCGGTGGCGATCAAGGTGCTGGCCGAGAACTGGCACCACGACCTGCGGGTGCGGGAGCGTTTCCTCGACGAGGCCCGCCTGCTGCGCCAGCTCGACGACGAGCGGCTGGTCCGCGTCCACGCGGTCGGCGAGCTGGCGGACGGCCGGCCGTACTCCGTCATGACCTGGGCCGACGGCGGCAGCCTGCGCGACCGGCTGACGGCGGTCCCGCTGCCCACGCGGGCCGCCCTGGACCTGCTGGCCGAGATCGCCGCCGGCGTCGCCGTCCTGCACCGGCACGGCGTGGTGCACCGCGACCTGAACCCCGGCAACGTCCTGTTCCGCTCCGGCCCGGACGGCGAGCGGGTGCTGATCGCCGACCTCGGGCTGGCCAAGGCGCTCGCCGCCGCCTCCGGCCTCACCGCCCGGGCCGGCACGCCCGGCTACATGGCCCCCGAGCAGGACGAGCCGTTCGCCGTCGTCGACGCCCGCGCCGACGTGTACGGGCTGGGCCGGCTCGGCCTGCGGCTCCTCGGCGCGGGCACCCACCCGGATGCCGGCCCGCGCCGAAGCGTCCCGCCGGAGGTGGCCGCACTCCTGCGCCGGGCGACCGCGCCCCGCCCCGCCGACCGCTACCCGGACGCCGCAGCCTTCCACGCCGCCCTGCGCCCCACCCCCACCCCGCCCCCCACCCCGCCCCCCGCCCCCGTCGCGTCGATCTTGCACTTCCTGCCCGCCCGAACCGCGCAAAAGCCGCGTATCGGGGGCCGAAAGTGCAAGATCGACGGGACGTCGCCCCGGCGGCGGGTAGGCGTGCTGGTGCTGGGCGTGTTGACGCTCCTCGCAGCCGGGGCCACGGCCGGGGACGACACGACGGGCCGGCGGGACGCCGGGACCTGGACGAGCGGGCCCGTGACGGTCCGGCTGCCGGCCGGCTGGCGGGCCACCGGCACCGGCTGGGCCGGCCAGTACGGCCCCGACGGCCGGCTCGAACCGGCCCTGGTGATGTCGCCCGACCCGCTCCGGTGGGCGGTCGACCCGACGGTGCCGGGTGCCTTCGTCGGGCTGTCGGCCAGCATCGCCGCGCGCACCACCCCGGCCGGGTTCGTCGCCGAACGCCCGCACGCGGAGTGCGTCGCCGCACCGGTACGCCGGACCCGGCAGGCGGGCGTGGACTGGGTGGTGGCCCGGTTCGGCTGCGACCGGGGCCGGCCGGAGGTGGTCGAGGCCGCCGGGCTCGCGCCCGGCCGGGCAGGCCTGCTCTACGTGCAGGTCACACCCCCGGCGGGCAGCGGGGCCGACTTCGTCGACGCCCTGTTGGCCGGGGTGCGGGTGAGCCGGCGGTACGCCCGCTGAGCCGTCCCCCGGGCCGGGGGCCTACCGCACCACCACGGTGATCGTGTGCGTCGTGCCGTTCTGCGGGATCAGCACGGCCACCGTGCCGGGGCGGACGAACCGGATGTCCACCACCCCGGCCTCGTAGCTGCGGGAGACCAGCTCCTCGCGGTCCACCGTCACCTCGCCCGGGCCGATGCCGATGATCCGCAGCACCCCGCCGGTGGCGAAGCAGAGCGAGGTGAGCAGCGCCAGCTCGGACTCGGCCAGCACCACGTCGTAGCGCACCGCCCCGAAGCAGGTGCCGGGCCGTCCGCTCGGCGATCGCGTCGCCGGCGGCGTACGCCCGGCACCGGTCGTCGGGGGCGGAGCCGGCGGGGGCCGCCGGGCCGGTGGCACGACGGCCGAGGTGCCGGGCCCGATCGGCGCGGGCCGGGTCACGGCGGGCGGGGTGGCCGGCGGCGGGCCGGCCAGCGGCGGGCCGGAGGTCGTCGGCGCGGCCGGCGGTCGCACGGGCAGCGGCGAGACCGGCGTCTCCCCGCCCCCGCACGCCGCGACCGGCGCGGCCACGGCCACGGCGAGCACCGCGACCCTGGCGAGCCGCGTGAACCGGGCGAGCCGCGTGAACCGGGCGAGCCGCGTGAACCGGGCGAGCCGCGTGAACCGGGCGAGCCGCGTGAACCGGGCGAGCCGCGCGGTCACGGCGGACACCGCGGCCACCACGGCGGACACCGCGGCCGTGGCGAGCCGCGCGGCTGTCCGGGCGCCGCCGGAGCCGGCCGGGACGTCCGCCCCGCGCCGGTCGTCGGTCACCGGCCGGCGGGCCGCCGTCACCGCCGCCCCCCACCCGGTTCGGGATCCCCGGACAGCCGCTGCCGGAGCTGCCGGCGGGCCTCGTGGATCCGCGACTTCACGGTGCCCTCCGGCACGTCGAGCAGGGCGGCGATCTCCCGGTAGCCCAGCCCGAGGACGTCGCGCAGGGTCACCGCCTCGGCGAACTCGGGACGCACCGAGTCGAGCGCGTCGAGCAGGTCCAACCGGGTGCCGGCGACGACGCTCGTGCGGCGCGGGTCCGCCCGGTCGGGCAGCGGCACCCCGCCGGCCTCCACCAGCCAGCGCCGGCGCAGCACCCGGTACGTCGAGCGGGCCCGGTTCGCCGTCAGCCGGTACAGCCAGGTGTGGAACGACGACCGGCCCTCGAACCGGGTGATGCCCCGGGCCAGCGCGAGCAACGCGTCCTGGCACGCCTCCTCGGCGTCCTCCCGGTGGGGCAGCAGGCGGGCGCAGAGGCGCAGCACCTCCGGTCGCACCGCGACCAGCAGCGCGTCGAGCGCCGCCGGGTCGCCGCGTGCCGCCGCCGCGGCCACGTCCTCGATACCGTCCGGGAGGGGCACCAGGTCGTCCAATGCTCGCCGGGATGCCGTCCGGCCAGGGTAGGTTCGCCGCCGCCCGGCCGGCCCGGTCGAGTCCGGCAGCCGACAGTCACAAGCGTCGCCGGGGCGGCCCGGGGAGATCCACACGACCCGGCCCGGGAGCCGGGCGCGGCGGTGCTGGAGCCCCCTCTTCCGGCGGCGATAGGGTAGGCCGTCCGAGCTCGACCATCCCATGATCTGACCCGGGGGGGCGCCACGCATGGGCGATTCGTTCGCGCATCTGCACGTGCACACGGAGTACTCGATGCTCGACGGGGCGGCCCGGCTCAAGGACCTCTTCGCCGAGGTCAAGCGGCAGGGCATGCCGGCCGTCGCGATGACCGACCACGGCAACATGCACGGCGCGAACGACTTCTACAAGCAGGCGATGGCCGCCGGCGTCACCCCGATCCTCGGCATCGAGGCGTACGTGGCGCCGGAGTCGCGGTTCCACAAGCAGCGGGTGAAGTGGGGTCGGCCGGAGCAGAAGAGCGACGACGTCTCCGGCAGCGGCGGCTACACCCACATGACCATCTGGGCGAAGAACAAGACGGGCCTGCACAACCTCTTCAAGCTCACCTCCCGGTCGTACACCGAGGGGTTCTTCGTCAAGTGGCCGCGGATGGACGCGGAGCTGCTCGCCGCCAACGCCGACGGGTTGATGGCCACCACCGGCTGCCCCTCGGGCGAGGTGCAGACCCGGCTGCGCCTGGGCCAGTACGACGAGGCGCTCAAGGCCGCCGCGCGGTACCAGGAGATCTTCGGCAAGGAGAACTACTTCCTGGAGGTCATGGACCACGGCATCAGCATCGAGAGCCGGGTCCGCCAGGAGCTGCATGACATCTCCCGCAAGCTGGACATCCCGCCGGTGGTCACCAACGACTCGCACTACACCCACGAGTCGCAGGCCGAGGCGCACGACGTGCTGCTCTGCGTGCAGACGGCGGCGAACGTCGCCGACCCGAACCGGTTCCGGTTCGACGGCAGCGGCTACTACATCAAGTCCGCCGACGAGATGCGCGCCGTCGACAACTCCGATTTCTGGCTGGAGGGCTGCCGCAACACCCTGCTGGTGGCCGAGAAGGTCGACCCCGCCGGGATGTTCGAGTTCCACAACCTGATGCCGCGCTTCCCGGTCCCAGAGGGGGAGACCGAGGAGTCCTGGTTCCGCAAGGAGACCTTCGCCGGGCTGGCCCGGCGCTACCCCGGCGGCATCCCCGACGGGCACGTCACGCAGGCCGAGTACGAGCTGGGCGTCATCATCCAGATGGGCTTCCCGTCGTACTTCCTCGTGGTCGCCGACTTCATCCAGTGGGCCAAGAACCAGGGCATCGCCGTGGGCCCCGGCCGTGGCTCGGCCGCCGGCTCGCTGGTGGCGTACGCGCTGGGCATCACCGACCTCGACCCGATCCCGCACGGCCTGATCTTCGAGCGGTTCCTCAACCCCGAGCGCGTCTCCATGCCGGATGTCGACATCGACTTCGACGAGCGCCGGCGCGGTGAGGTGATCAAGTACGTCACCGACAAGTGGGGCGAGGACAAGGTCGCCCAGATCGCCACCTTCGGCACGATCAAGGCGAAGGCCGCGATCAAGGACTCGGCCCGGGTGCTCGGCTACCCGTACGCGGTGGGCGACCGGATCACCAAGGCGATGCCCCCCGCGGTGATGGGCAAGGACATCCCGCTGGAGGGCATCTTCGACCCCAAGCACCCCCGGTACGCCGAGGCCGGCGAGATCCGGGGCATGTACGAGGCCGAGGCGGACGTCAAGAAGGTAATCGACACCGCCCGGGGCATCGAGGGGCTGATCCGGCAGACCGGCGTGCACGCCGCCGGCGTCATCATGTCCGCCGAGCCGATCATCGACCACATCCCGCTGATGCGCCGGGACTCCGACGGGGTCATCATCACCCAGTTCGACTACCCGACGTGCGAGTCGCTCGGGCTGTTGAAGATGGACTTCCTCGGCCTGCGCAACCTGACCATCATCGACGACGCGGTGAAGAACATCCAGCTCAACCACGGCAAGGAGCTGGACCTGCTGGCGCTGCCGCTGGACGACAAGGCCGCGTACGAGCTGCTGGGCCGGGGCGACACCCTGGGCGTGTTCCAGCTCGACGGCGGCCCGATGCGGTCGCTGCTGCGGATGATGAAGCCGGACAACTTCGAGGACATCTCCGCCGTCCTCGCGCTCTACCGCCCCGGCCCGATGGGCGTCGACTCGCACACCAACTACGCGCTGCGCAAGAACAACCTCCAGGAGATCACCCCGATCCACCCGGAGCTGGAGGAGCCGCTGCGGGAGATCCTCGCGCCCACCTACGGCCTGATCGTCTACCAGGAGCAGGTGCAGCGCGCCGCCCAGATCCTCGCCGGTTACAGCCTCGGCCAGGCCGACCTGCTGCGCCGGGCGATGGGCAAGAAGAAGAAGGAGATCCTCGACAAGGAGTTCATCCCGTTCCGGGACGGCTGCCGGGAGCGTGGCTACTCCGACGAGGCGATCCAGAAGGTCTGGGACGTGCTGGTCCCGTTCGCCGGCTACGCCTTCAACAAGGCGCACTCGGCGGCGTACGGCCTGGTGTCGTACTGGACGGCGTACCTGAAGGCGCACTACCCCGCCGAGTACATGGCGGCGCTGCTCACCTCCGTCGGCGACGACAAGGACAAGATGGCGCTCTACCTCTCGGAGTGCCGCCGGATGCGCATCCAGGTGCTGCCGCCGGACGTGAACACCTCCGCCGGGCCGTTCACCCCGGTCGGCAAGGAGATCCGGTTCGGCCTCGGCGCGGTACGCAACGTCGGGGCGAACGTGGTCGCCTCGATCATGCGGTGCCGGGACGAGAAGGGCGAGTACGCCGACTTCTACGACTTCCTGTCCAAGGTCGACGCGGTGGTCTGCAACAAGAAGACCATCGAATCGCTGATCAAGGCCGGGGCGTTCGACGCGCTCAACCACTCCCGCAAGGCGTTGCTGACGGTGCACGCGGAGGCCATCGACGCGTACGCGGACGTCAAGCGCAAGGAGGCCGTCGGTCAGTACGACCTCTTCGGCGCCGGCTTCGGCGACGCGGACACCAACAGCACCACCGTGATGCCCGTGATCGGCGACGGGGAGTGGGACAAGCGCGACAAGCTCGCCTTCGAACGCGAGATGCTCGGCCTCTACGTCTCCGACCACCCGCTCTTCGGCCTGGAACACGTCCTCGGCGCGGCGGCGGACTGCACCATCGCCTCCCTGTCGGAGGAGGGCACCGTCCCGGACGGCGCCGTGGTCACCCTCGCCGGCATCCTCTCCGGGGTGCAGCGCCGGGTCACCAAGCAGGGCCGGGCCTGGGCGTCGGCCACCCTGGAGGACCTCGCCGGCGGCGTGGAGGCGCTCTTCTTCCCCAACACCTACGAGGTGATCGGGCAGTACATCGCCGAGGACGCCATCGTGGTGGTCAAGGGGCGGGTGGACCGGCGCGACGACACCCCCCGGATCATGGCGATGGACATGTCCATGCCGGACGTCAGCAGCAACCCGGCGAACAAGCCGGTCACCCTGACCATCCCGGTGCACCGGTGCACCCCGCCGCTGGTGGAACGGCTCAAGGAGACCCTGGTGCTGCACCCGGGCGACACCGAGGTGCACGTCAAACTGCTCAACGGCGGGCGGACCACCACCCTGCGGCTGGGCCCGTTCCGGGTCGCGGCCACCACCGCGCTGATGGGTGACCTGAAGAGCGTCCTCGGCCCCGCCAACGTCAGCTGACGCCGCCACCCCGCCGGCCAGGCTGGCCGGCGGGGTGGGCCGAGGTCAGACCCGGGTCATGGTCGAGGGGTAGCCGCCACCGCCGGGGTAGACCCACTCGCCGGTGACCGTGCTGTCGTCGGCGCTGAACGTGCCCTCGTAGTACGCCGGGCTGCCCTTCGCGCCACCCCAGATCGTCAACTTGTCGCCGGCCAGCTCGTAGACGTAGTCGAGGGTGTTGCCGGTCGAGTCGTAGAACCGCGACACCACGTCGGCGCTCACCGGCTCGCCGAACGGGCGCAGGTTGCCGATCACCTCCAGGCCGGTGACGGGCTGGCCGAACTGGGTGAGCGCGACCCGCTGGAGCAGGAAGAACCGGCCTTCCATCCACTCGTACGTCACGGTCCCCTCGGCCCCGCCGGTGACCGTCCAGGTGCCGACCAGGCGGTCCAGGGCCGTCAGGTCGGCGCTCGGCTGGTGGGTCTCAGACATCTCGTCCTCCTTGATGGGTTGTCGCCGGTACCTCGGAGGCGGCGGGCGGGCCTCGACACGCGCCGGACGTGACCCCGATCACGGTCTGGTCGTGTCGAGATCGCGAGGCCGGTTACGAGGTGACGGCAGCAACCCGGCAAGCGCGCCGTGCCGACCGTCGCCTGCCCCCACGTACCGTCGACCCGACCAGGAAGAGGACCCGTGAAATACCTGCTGCTCAGTTACACGCCGGCCGCCGCCTGGGACGCCGCGACCGCCGACGTCCCGTCCGAGGAGGCGATGGCCGCCTTCGCCGCGTACCAGAGGTTCGAGCGGGAGCTGACCGAGACCGGCGAGCTCGTCGGCAGCGAGGGCCTCGGCCACCCCGTGGTCAGCGCCACCGTCCGCCCGACCCCGGCCGGCGTGGTCGCCACCGACGGGCCGTTCGCCGAGCTGAAGGAGGTACTGGCCAGCTTCGCCGTGATCGACGTGGCGAGTCGGGAACGGGCCGTCGAGATCGCCTCGCGGATCGTCGAGGTGCTGGGCGAGCCGATCGAGATCCGGCCGATCATGGGCGAGGACTTCACGGCATGACCGATCCGCGCCGGCCCGCACCCGGCGCGGGCGGAGGCCCGAGCGCGGGTACGCACGGGGGCGCCGGTACGGACGTCGAGCACCTGCTGCGCACCGAGGCGCCGCAGGTGCTCGGCGCGCTGGTACGGCGCTTCGGTCACTTCGACGTCGCCGAGGACGCGGTGCAGGAGGCGCTGCTCGCCGCGAGCCGGGCGTGGCCGGTCGAAGGCGTGCCGGAGAACCCGCGCAGCTGGCTGATCCGGATCGGCTACCGACGGATGGTCGACCTGCTCCGCTCCGAGGGGGCCCGGCGGCGGCGCGAGCAGGAAGCCGGCGCCGCCGAGCTGGCCATGCGGGAGCCGGCCCGCCGGGCGTACCCTCCGCCCGAGACCGACGACAGTCTCACCCTGCTGCTGCTCTGCTGCCATCCGGCGCTGAGCACCACCTCCCAGGTCGCGCTCACGTTGCGCGCGGTGGGAGGTCTGACGACCGCCGAGATCGCGCACGCCCACGGGAGCACCGAGGGCACCATGGGCACCCGGATCAGTCGCGCCAAGCAGCAACTGGCCCGTGCCGGCGCCCGCTTCACCCCGCCGACCGACGCCGACCGGCACGACCGGATGGCCGCGGTGACGCGGGTTCTCTACCTGATCTTCAACGAGGGCTACACGGCCTCCGCCGGCGCCGAACTCGCCCGCGTCGACCTGACCCGCGAGGCGATCCGGCTGGCCCGGATGCTCCACGCCAGCCTGCCGGACGACGCCGAGGTCACCGGCCTGCTCGCGCTGATGCTGCTCACCGAGTCGCGGCGTGCCGCCCGCACCGGCCGCGACGACGAGTTGGTGCCCCTGGACGAGCAGGACCGGACCCGGTGGGACCCCGACCTCATCCGGGCGGGCACCGCGCTGATCGACAGCGTCTGGAACCGGCGCGAGGTGGGCCCCTACCAGTTGCAGGCGGCGATCGCGGCCGTGCACGCCGGCGCTGCGTCGCCGGAGAGCACCGACTGGCCGCAGATCGCGGCGCTCTACCTGTGGCTCGAACGACTGCACCCCACCGCGCCCGTACGGCTGAGCCGGGTGGTCGCGGTGGCCCGGGCGTACGGCCCGGCCCGAGGGCTGGCCCTGCTCGACGACCTCAATCGGCGCTTCCGGCTCGACCAGGAACCGTTGACCCGGCAACGGGAACGCGCGGTGCGCGCCCACCTGCTCGAGATGACCGGCGACGCGTCAGGCGCGGTGACGCGGTACCGCGAGGCGGCCACCCTGACGGACAACCAGGTCGAGCGGCGGTACCTGCTCCACCGCGCCGACCGCCTCGGCTGACCCCCGCACCGCCGGCGGCGTAGCTCGACCTGCCCGGTGCAGCCGCCGGGCGGGGCCGCGAGCGCGGGATTGGCCGTCCCGGTACGCGGCGCGGGTGACTAGCGTCAGCGGCGTGGAGATCGCACAGGCGCAGAAGTTGTGGCAGCCCCAGCCGGGTTGGCTGAACACGGCCAGCTACGGGCTGCCGCCCGACCCGGCGTGGGACGCGGTGCAGGCGGCGCTTGCCGAGTGGCGCTCCGGGCGTACCTCCTGGGAGGGCTGGGGCGAGGCGACCGAGCGGTCCCGGGCCGCCTTCGCCGGCCTGGTCGGGGTGCCGGCCGCCGACGTCACGGTCGGCAGCACCGTCTCCCAGTTGCTGGCCCCGGTCGCCGCCGCGCTGCCCGCCGGGGCGACCGTGGTGGTGCCGGAGGTCGAGTTCACCTCCAACCTCTTCCCCTGGCTGGCGCAGGCCGAGCGGGGCGTCCGGGTGCGGACGGTGCCGCTGGCCGGGCTGGTCGACGCGATCGACGCCGACACCGACCTGGTCGCGTTCAGCCTGGTGCAGTCCGCCGACGGCACGGTCGCCGCGTACGACGAGATCGTCGCGGCGGCCCGGGCGCACGGCGCGCTCGTCGCGGTGGACGCCACCCAGGCGTGCGGCTGGCTGCCGTTCGACGCGGGCCGCGCCGACGTGGTCGCGGTGGGGGCGTACAAGTGGCTGATGGCTCCGCGCGGCTCCGCGCTGGCCTACCTCGCCCCGGCGCTGCGCGAGCGGCTCCGCCCCGACGCCGCCGGCTGGTACGCGGGGGACGACCCGCACAACTCCTACTACGGCCCGCCGCTGCGCCTGGCCGGCGACGCCCGCCGGTTCGACATCTCGCCGGCCTGGTTCAGCTGGGTCGGCACGGCTCCCGCCCTGGAGTTGATCGCCGAGATCGGCGTGCCCGCCGTACGGGCGCACGACGTGGCGCTGGCCAACCGGTTCCTCGCCGGGCTGGGCCAACCGGCAGGCGACAGCGCGATCGTGACGGTGCAGGTGCCGGGCGCGGCGGAGCGGCTGGAGCGGGCCGGTATCCGGGCGGCGGTCCGCGCCGGCCGGGTCCGCGCGTCCTTCCACGTCTACTCCACCGAGGCCGACGTCGACCTCGCCCTGGCCGCGCTCACCGACTGAGCCGGGCGCGTCCGGGGCGAGGCCGACCCGCCGTCACTTGGCGCCGGTGATGATTCCCGGGTTGATGCAGAGGCCGGGGTTGCTGCCGTTGCGCTCGGCGATCTCCAGGCACCGCGAGACCTTGTCGACCTTCGCGTTGGTCTCGGTGATCTGCTTCTGGATGGCGGCGTTCTTCCGGTCCTGCTCCAGGTTGCGGGTCTGGGCGAGCTTGTCCTGGAAGGCCTTGATGTTGCCCTCGGTCTTGTCGTCGTGGTTGACCCGGGTGATCGTCACCGACAGGATGTCGACGTCGGCGGAGAGCCGGCTCTCCGCGCTGCTCTTGATGCTCTCGGCGAAGGGCTTCAGGTCCACGTTGAGGTTGCCGGTGTTCGCGTCGATCCGCTCCAGCGGGTTGTAGGTGGCGAAGGCGTCGTTGACGGCGCTGTCGAGCTGGACGCCCACCCGCTGGCCCCGGAAGCTGTCGAAGTCACCCTTGTAGTCCATGAACTGCTTCGGCGCGTTCTCCGGCTTGACCTGCCACTCGACGAGCACCTCCACGCAGGCGTCGGCGAGCGTGCCGGTGCGGACCCGGACGCAGTTCTCGCCGCCGATGTGGTCGTACTTCTGCCGGCCCGCGTCCCACTCGCCGACCTTCTGCCAGGGGGCCACCCACTTCAGGCCGGAACCGGTGACCGTGCCCGTCGGCTTGCCGAAGCTGGTCACGATCCCGACCGAGCGGATCGGCACGGAGTGGGCGCTGGAGCCGACGGTGAACACGACCGCGCCGACGAGGCAGCCGAGCGCCGCCAGGGTGGCGGTCCGCTTGGTGGGTCTGTTCGAAGCGGCGAGGGCGAGCAGGCCGGAGATCGCCAGAGCGACGGCGAAGATGATGGCAACTGTGAAGCCGAAGGGCATTCGCTCGGCACCTTTCGCGGAAGGGGGCCATCACACTACGGGCGCCGGTCGGGGTGATCCTGAGCTGCTGGCGGCCGTGGGCCGCCCCTTCGATGTGGTACGGAGCAGGCCCGACGGTCGGCGCCGTAGCGGACCAGCCCGGGGTGCGCCGGCGGGCGGTCAACCGGCGCGCACCGGCGGGTTGCGCCGGCGGGTGGTGGTGCGGGGCGGCACCGGCGGGCGGTCGGACTGCGCGGTTGCGGAGGCGTCGGGCGTCGGGCGTCGAAATCTTGGACAGTTGTCGTTGGGTGTGAGCGGTAACTGTCCAAGATTTGGTGGTGGGGATGCCGGCGGCCGGCGCCCCTGTGGGGGTGCCGGCCGT